>CAYXVG010000004.1:0-6670 GCA_964468205.1 uncultured Solibacteraceae bacterium
GAACTCCCCCGAACTTGCCGAACTTGCCCGAACTTGCCCGAACTTGCCGAACTCCCCCGAACTCCCGCCGAACTCTCCGGTTTGACATCCGTTCAGCAGGACTTTACACTGAGGGAGTGGCCAATGTGAAACGTTGAATCCTCTCCGGTAACGATTGGAGCGGGCGCTCAGGCTTGTCTTCTGATTCCAAGGGTTAAATTCATGGCCACTACTGTTTCGATTCCATCCAACAAACCGCCCACGAAGGAGCTGATGCGAGCGATCCTGCGGCGGCGGACATTCGCCATCATTTCGCATCCCGACGCTGGAAAGACGACGCTCACGGAAAAACTGCTGCTTTACGCCGGGGCGGTGGAAGCCGCCGGCTCGGTTCGGCCGAAGAAGCAACAGAGTCACGCCGCTTCCGATTGGATGGCGATGGAGCAGGCGCGCGGAATAAGTATCACTTCGACCGTTCTCCAGTTCGAGCACGAGGGATGCCTCTTTAATCTGCTGGACACTCCAGGGCACCAGGACTTCAGCGAGGACACTTACCGGACGCTCACAGCGGCGGACAGCGCGGTAATGGTGCTCGATGCGGCGAAGGGCATCGAGCCACAAACACGCAAACTCTTCGAGGTTTGCCGCATGCGGCAGCTTCCGATTCTGACGTTCGTCAACAAGCTGGATCAGCCAAGCCGGGATCCGATGGAATTGCTCGATGAGATCGAGCGTGTTCTGGGAATCGCGGCGTGCCCGGTAAACTGGCCAGTTGGCTGCGGATTGCAGTTCCAAGGCGTGGCCGATATTGGGTCACGCCGCTTCCTCCGATACAGCCGCTCCACCGGGGGACAACTCCGGGCGCCGGCTTTCGAAATCTCCATGGGGGACCCGGCATTCGAGGCGATGCTCGGCGCGGAGAATGCCAGCCAATTGAAGGAGACTTCCGCGTTGCTGGACGGAGTGATTCCCCCGTTCGACAGGAAGTTGTTCCTTGCAGGCCGGCAGACCCCAGTATTCTTTGGAAGCGCTCTCAATAATTTCGGAGTGGACTGCTTCCTGAAGGCTCTTGTCGATCTTACGCCTCCCCCCCGCGCGCGCAATAGCAAGCAGGGCCCGATCGATCCCATGAAGGCGGAGTTTTCAGCATTCGTCTTCAAGATTCAGGGCAACATGGACCCGATGCATCGGGACAGCATGGCGTTTCTCCGCATTTGCTCCGGGCGGTTTGCGCGGGACATGATGGTGCACCATGCCAGGCTTGGGAAAAAGGTGCGAATGACCCGGCCGCACCGTCTGTTCGCCCGCGAACGGCAAACCGTGGAAGAGGCTTTCGCCGGGGACGTGCTGGGCGTGGTGAACCCAGGTATGTTTGCCATCGGCGACACGCTGAGCAGCAGCCCCGGCATCGAGTTTGACCGGATCCCCAGTTTTCAGCCGGAACACTTTGGCGTCCTGAGAAATGAGGACGTGAGCCGGAGCAAGCAGTTTCGGAAGGGAGTGCTGCAGTTGTCCGAAGAGGGAGTGATACAGACCTATCACGATCCCAATGGGGCACGCCGGGAGCCAATTCTTGGCGCCGTCGGCCGGCTGCAATTCGATGTCGTGGAATCAAGGTTGTCCCAGGAGTACGGAGTCCGCGCCACGGTGAGCTCGCTCCCTTACGTCTGCGCCCGCTGGCCGCTAGGCACCCCGGAAGCATTGGCCGGCGTGCGGTGGCCAAGTTCCGGAGTGGCGCTTGTGCGGGATCAGAATGACCGGCTGGTCTGCCTGTTCACTTCAGCGTGGGGACTGCAAACTCTGACGCGCGACCACCCGGAGGTCCAATTCAGCGAGACCAGCCAGATTGAAGGAAGCACCGTAGCGGAGAATCATGACAACTGAGCAGCCGGCGAAGTTTCGTGACGAGTTGAACGCTTCACAGGCCGAACCGCGGACAAGTCTCGAAGAGCCGGCTACCCATGATTCGAAGGTTAGGCCGGGCAAGGCGATCGGGAGTCTGGCTCGGCAGGACGCGAAGCAGGCGCAACGAATGGTCTCGGAGGTCCGCCACCGCGACAGTGCCCGGCGGTGGCAGTTCATGCCGGTGATTCGCAGGGGGGAGACGGGCGACTATGGAGTCTGCGCCGGCCGCGAAGAGGAAATCCCGCCTATGCGACTGCCGGTACGGGCGGAAGGCTGGGTCCGCGTCCGTCGCGCGGAGATCGTGTAGGGCTCCATTTCCAGAGAATGAACTACTTATATTTCTTTGGCGCCAATCGGGCGCTACTGGGATTCGGTCTGCTAACAGCTCTCTCGACGAGCTTCGGACAGACGTTTTTTATATCTTTGTTCCTGCTGCAATTCCAGGAGGCCTTCCAGATTGGAAAGAGCGAGTTCGGCTTTGTGTACGCCGCGGCGACGCTACTTTCGGCGTCCCTGCTTCCGTTTGCCGGCGGCCGCATCGACAATATGGACCTGAGGCGATACACCGCAGCCACGATGGCCGGGCTGGCGCTTTCCGCCCTGGTTGTAGCGGCTTCGGTGAATGTCTGGATGTTCGCGGCCGGGCTGCTGGGACTGCGCCTGCTTGGACAGGGGCTGCTCGGACATATCTCCCACACCGTAATGGCGCGCGAGTTCGGACTTAGCCGCGGCAAGGCGCTTGGTGTAGCGGGTATCGGGTATCCGCTTGGTGAGGCGTTGCTGCCGTTCGGCTGCGCGGTTTTGCTCCGTTTTGTCCCGTGGAGAGGCGTATGGGTCCTGGTGGCAGCAATCGCCGGCCTGGTCCTGGCGCCCGTGGTTCTCCGCCTTCTGCGCAATGGCGCCGGGCGGGAAATCACCGAGAACACCGCCAGCCCTGGAACGGAAGCGGCGGAGCTCGACCAGCGCCTGTTTTGGCGCGACCGCCGGCTATACTTCGTCTTGCCATCCGTGTTTGTTCTACCGTTCGTGCTCACCGGCCTTTTCCTATACCAGGCGGCACTGGCGCAGGCCAAGGGGTGGGCCTTGGAGTGGATGGCGGCCGCGTTTGCGGGGTTCGCCGTAACGCGCGCCCTAGCGTCGCTGGGGATCGGCCCGGTGATCGATCGATTCACCGCGGCCCGGCTCCTGCCGCTCTACATGCTGCCGTTGGCGGTTGGGTTGATCGTGCTTGTAATAGGCAATTCTCCGCTTGTCGCCTTTTTGTATATGGTGCTCGCGGGCGTCACGGCTGGCGCCAGCGGGAGCATCGCTTCGGCCGTCTGGGCGGAGTTGTATGGTCCGGCTAATGTCGGGAAAGTCAGGAGCATGACCGCGGCGTTGGCCATCTTCTCCACAGCGGCGAGTCCGGCTCTCATGGGCTGGCTGTTCCAACTTGGGGTTCCCGTGGAGTCAATGATCGTCGCGGCGACGTGGATGATCGTTCTGTCGGCGGCCGCCAGCATTCCGGTGTCGCATCTTGTGGAGGATGTCCGTCTTGGGATAAAAGCGCGGGCGTCGATGCGCGCCGGATCACTGCCCAGAAGGATTTTCCCGAACGCCGAGTAAGGCTTCGCCGGGCGGAGTCACGTTCCGGCTCTGGCTGACAGGCGCGACTTGACGGGCGTTCAGTATTACTGTACGTTCAGTGATAGGATGTGATGGGAGCCATGCCCACTATCAGCGCTGAGAATCAAGTAGGGGAACTCCTTCGGGAGCTTCGCGAGAAACGCGGCTTGTCCGTCAGGACGTTGGCCGCGAAGGCTGGATTTTCCCCGAGTTTCATCTCTCAGGTGGAGAACGGGGTGGCCTCTCCGTCTATCGCTTCGCTCGAGAAGATTGCGGCGTCACTTGACGTGAGGCTTTCGGAGTTCTTCCAGGCGGGCGAGGCGCGTTCGCCGGCGGTAGTTCGCGTCGGCCAGCGTCCCCGTCTCCAGAGTGGGTGGTCGAAGGCGGACATCGAGAGTCTTGGCTTGGACCAAACCGCGAGACTCGACCCGGTCCTGATCACATTGCGAGCGGGTGGAACCAGCGGTAAACGGCAGCATAGTCTGCCGGGCGAGCAGTTCGCGTTCGTCATCTCCGGCGAGGTAAGACTTCTGCTGGGAGATATGGAACAGGTGCTTACCAGTGGTGACGCGGTGACGATCTCTCCGCGGAGACTGTTTCGCTGGAAGAACGCTTCCTCCGAGCCGGCGCAACTGCTGGTCATATCCAGCCGGGGGCTCTGAAAGGCCGCGCGTGCTCCGTGATGATGATCTCCGGCCAAGATTCCGCGGCGCTTTGCTAGGCGCGGCGATCGGGGACGGCATAGGTGCGCGATTCGAAGGAAGCCGGAGTGTTGACGAGGACCGGCTCCGGCAGTTTGTAGAGTCCACGGAGCCGCTCCGCTACACTGACGATACTCACATGGCCATCGGTCTGGCCCAATCGATTCTCGATCGTGGTGGCCTGGAAGAAGCGCACACGGCGAGCGTATTCGCGAGGAACTACGCTCGTGAACCTTGGCGCGGCTATGGGGCCGGTCCGCCTTTGATCTTCCGGCTTATGGAGCAGGGAGTTCCGTGGGATCGGGCCGCGGGCTCTCTTTACGGAGGTAGTGGATCGTATGGTAACGGCGCGGCGATGCGGGTGACTCCCGCCGCGTTGTTTGCCTACCACGATCTGGGACACGTGGCGGATCTTGCCCGGCGCTCCGCCGCTGTAACTCACTCCCACCCTGACGGCATTGACGGGGCCGTTCTGCAGGCGTGCATGACCGCGATACTGATTCAGCAGCCGGCGCGGCAAGTTCCCGACCGCTCCCAAATACTGCCCGCCATGGCGCCTTACCTCAGAACCGAGACATTCCTCTCCATCCTGGGGCGACTCGACGCCATGCCGGCGGGGATGTCCCCGCTCGGTGCGGCACGGCTGCTGGGCAACGGTATCGAAGCCAGCCGCTCGGTGCCGCTTGCCCTATACGCGTTTTTGGAGAACCCGGAGGAATTCCCCGCCTGTGTTTTGTACGCCGTGAGAGCGGGAGGTGACACGGACACGATCGCATGTATGGCCGGCGCCCTGTCGGGAGCCTGGCTTGGTAGCGTGGCCATCCCCGGGGAATGGGCCGGGCGGCTGGAAGCGGCGGATTACATCCGCCGACTGGCTGACGATCTACTCGCGGTAGCGGGTAGGGGCGCGGAGGGCTAATTCCAGAGCGGCGCTCGGGGTCTCTCCTGCGGGACCGCGAGCCCATTCCTCTCGACCGTTGGATTGTTCGACGGCACATCCGCCATGGAAGCCGCTATATCCGAACCGAGCCTGTCACTCGGCCGGACCGAGTTGGCCGACGATCTCCTCGACGATCCGGCGAGACCGGGGAAGATCGCCCGGGCCAAGTGTGATGCCGGCGACGGCCGGGTGTCCTCCTCCGCCGAACCGCTCCGCGAGTGATGCCAGGTTGGCGAGCGGCGTGGATTTGGACCACGGATTCGTGCCGAGCGAAACTTTGACCAGCCCGTTGACGCGAAGGATTGCCACCGCGTAGTCGATTTCGGGAAACATCGCGTACGGCATCAGCTTGTTGTACCGCTCCACGCCGGTCGAGGAAAGATCTAAGACGGCGACTCGGCCTTGGCGGTCCATCCTTTCCAGCAGGATGTCGATCAAGGCGAGTTGGTCCTCGGCGAATCGCTGTTCAAGCATATGCACCGGAGGTTCCTTCAGAATCTCTTCCATCGGGTGGTAGCGTAGCTTGCGAACGATGAGTGTGCGAACCGCGGGGTCATCTGCGTTCTCGATTACCAGCTTCAGTCGCGATGCCGGCGTAAGCAAGTCCACAGCAGACTCCGGTGTCGGGTACTTTGCCCCGTCGATGATGTCGGCCCATTTCACGAGTTCATCCAGTTCGACGGCCACATATCCGAATTCCTGTTTCAAGTAGTCGGCAATGAGCGCGGTGCAGGAGGTGTACGTGGGATCCAGAGCCTTCTGCCGTGTTTTCGTCGCCTGAAAATGACGCTCATGCTCGGGGGAAAGAAAGGCGCTCTGGTGATGATCGAACCACCAGGTAACCCGCGGGTCGGGTGAGTAACGGAAGTCCACGACCGTGTTTTCATGGCCACAAAACAGGCCGGGCTCCCACTGGAAGTGCGGAGTGTGACTGACGCCCATAAACTCGAAGCGGCCGGTGGTGTAGTAGTAGTCCTGCAGGAACCGGCTCAGCAGGGCGGCGGAGGCGGCGCCGTCGAAGCACCTGTCATGGTAGATCGTGCGAATATGCATCGTTTCCCTCCGTTTGACGGGTGTTAAGTATTACTATACACTTAACGGGACAGGCGACACAACCCGCGCGAATTGTACCCGCAAAGTCCATTTCACATCAGGAAGCGGCGCGAGTGGCGATGCTTGGCGGAGCCGGCAATCTCGCTGACGCTAGAGGGGCGAGTTTTGGGCGAGGGGCGGAAATGCGACTCTCCAGAAATCTTCGGGCTGAGGGAAATTGAAGGTGCGAACGAACGACAGGCTGCGGACACCAGCCACGCGCTGGATCAGCGGTGTTAACCCGTAATGTCGATGTGGACGGCGCCGCGGTGACGGTCCGACGCCGTGCTGCCGACCGCCACAGCATTTATTGCCGAGAGGTAGATACGGAATTCGAGTTAATGGGTCGCGACAGAGTGACGGTCAGACTATCGTTCGTCAATTCTGTTATCACAGTCACACTGCAGGCAGCGGAGGCCAACGGGATCTGGAGTTGCCCCCAGCCACC
>CAYXVG010000004.1:6770-187961 GCA_964468205.1 uncultured Solibacteraceae bacterium
CGGAAATGGTCAAGTGTCGCACCGGAGTTCGGGGGTTGAGGTCTTTGACTCCGAACTCCCGAACTCCCGAACTCCCCGAACTCCCCGAACTCCTCGCGAACTCCCCCGAACTCCCTCCGAACTCCCCCGAACTCGCGAACTCCCCCGAACTCCCCCCGAACTCCCCGAACTCCCGAACTCCCCCTGAGGGCTAACCGCCGAGCCGGGATTCGAGCAGTGCGAGGGCCGCATCGACGGCATCCGGGCTGGGCAGGCTGCCTTGAGCAAGCTGCGGATTGCCTCCTCCGCGGCCGCCGGCCGATTGCAGGGCTTCGCGGAGAAGGTTGCCGGCGTGGAAGCCTGAGTCCTTCGAGACGGCGAGCAACAGCAGGGCCGGCTCCCCGGTAGCGAGCACATAAGCTGACGTCTCGCCTTCGACGAACGCTTGCGCTTCGGCGCGGGCCTCATCGCTGATGGGTCCTTGGCCCTCCCGGCGCACCACCAGGCGGAGTCCGGCCGTTCCGGGGGTTGTGCAGCGGTAGAGTTCGCGTCCTTTCATGGAGCCCAGGTCACGGGTGAGGCGGGTCCGGTCGCGCTCGGCGGCGACCAGCTTTTCGTGCTGGGCGGCCACCAGGCCCGGCGTGTCGTCCAGGGTCGAGGAGAAGACTCTCGCGCAGCGATCGAGCGCTTCGTAGTCGCGGCGGGTCCGTTGGATGGCCCGGCGGCCGCAGAGGAACTCGACACGGAGGCTGTCGCGAACCTTCTCGGTTTTTCGCAGCAGGATGGCTCCGATCTCGCCCGTGGAGCGGACGTGAGTGCCGCCACAGGCGCTCCGGTCGAAGCCGTCAATGGTGACGATCCGGAGCCTTCCGGACCGGGTGGGGGTTCCACGCAGACCGGCCGCCTCTTCGGCGTCTACGTATGAAACCGAGAGCGGGCGGTTTGCGGCGACCAGTTCGTTGGCGCGCAACTCGGCGTTGCGGAGTTGTTCGGGCGAGAGCGAGCCGCCGTCGATGTCGATGGTGGAGACCTCCGCGCCGAGGTGGAAGCTGAGCGTCTGCGCGCCGTGGAGTTCCACGAAGACGGCGGAAAGCAGGTGCTGGCCGCTGTGCTGCTGCATGTGATCGAACCGCCGCGCCCAGTCGACCTTGCATTCCACCTCCTCGGCGTTCACGGGTTGGGCGATGCGGTGCAGAACGCGGCCGCCGTCTTCAAGGACGTCGATGACCGGGACGCCGTTGATTGTCCCGCGGTCAAACGGCTGTCCACCGGAGGTGGGGTAGAAGGCGGTCTGGTCGAGATAGACTTCGCACGGGTCGCAGCCGCGCTCGACGATGCGGGCCGGAAACTCTGTCAGATACGAGTCGTCATAGTAGAGACGCCCGGTCATTACTGGATGGCGATGTCGGCCGGAGTGCTGGAGTAGCCGGGTCCCTCCACGGTGAGCGGCACGCGGTCTCCGCGCGGCGCGTTCCCCGGGATCTGGACGTTGATCTGGTAGAGACCGACAAAGCCCGGGGTGAGGCCGACGAAGGCCGGGGTTGCGGTCACCGGGAGTATCCCGCCGCCGAAGCGCACCAATGGGAGCGGATCGATCCACTGCAGCGGATCGGCGGAAGCCCCGGCGCCGGTCTGCGCATTGGGGTTGGTCTGGCCAAAGCCGATGGCGAAGATGACCAGGACGTCGCCGGGCCTGGCCGGGGTCCCTGGGATCGCGAAATCGCCATCCGGTTTCACGGCGATGGCGAAGTTGCCGAGGAACGTAAGGATCCGCGGCACGCGTCCGGCGATGCTTACGGAGACGGCGTTACCAGACTGACCGTCGCGAACCACCTGGACCAAACCTTCGCCCGGCGCGGCATCGTAAGGAATCTGAAACGCTATCTGGTCATACAGCACGAAGTAGAGGGGCGTCTCGACGCCATTGAGGAAGACCTTCGTGCCAGCCAGTTCGGCCGGAAGCGGCACGTCCTCAGCTTCGGTCAGCGGCTGAAAGACGAGTTGCCGGCCAAAGACCGAGACGATTCCGCCACGGGGCAGTTCCTCGCCGGCGGCAAAATCAGCGTTGTTGACCACGCCGCCGAAACTAACGATTGGCCGGCCTTGGGGCTCGACCATAACGCGGACCGGGATGTCGTGGTTGGCGTTGATGGCGTTGGTTTCGATGCGGACGGTTCCGACGAGGTCTCCGGCGCCGAGACCAGCCGGATTGACGGACACCTTAATGAAGGTGGTCCCTTCGAGCAGTTCGGCCGTTAGCCACTCACCGCCGTCACTGGTGGAGGCGGACACGGCGTTGATCGACAGGCTTCCGAGCCCGCGGTTCGCCACGGCGACAAACCGGTCGAGCGCGACACTGTCCTGGGCGATCCGGAAATCGAGTTCATTGGGGTTGACGGAAGCGATCGGCTGCGAGGTCACTCGCATTGTCACGGGAACATTCTTCCGGTCCGGGGCAAATGATGAGCCGGTAATGTTGACGTCGCCGGTGAAGGTGCCTTCCGTCATACCCGGCAGGTGCCGCGCGGTGATTTTGTAGGGGATGGTGAAAGCAAAACTGCCGGCGCCCTCGGTGGCCATCGAGAGCCAGTTTCCTCCGCCGTCGGTGGAAACGGAGAATTGCAGCGGCGAGTTCGTCTCGAACTCCTCGGTCTGGCTCGAGCCATTGGGGGCGACGTACATGGTGAGGGCGTCGGGGACGCCGCCATCCATCTGCACCGTAACGCTGATGGTCTGCGGCGCGTCGGCGGCATCGGGGTCGGCGACCTCGACCATTGCCGAGTGGATGCCTTTCGCCAGGCCGCTGGTTTGCAGTTCGATGCGGAGCGGCAGGCAGGTTCCCTGGCGTGTGGTACAGGCCTCGGAGGCGCCCACGCTGGCGGCAAGCCACGGGGCCGCGGAAGTCACGGTCAGGTTCAGGGCGCCATCACCTGCGTTCCAGGCTTCCACACGCTGCTGCGGGCCGTTCTGCCCGGTAGCAATGGAAAGCGGACCCACCGAAGCGGTGGACAGCCGTAGCTTCGGCATCGCTTGCAGGGAGCCGGAAATCAGAAAGAAGAGAGAAAAAGAGAGTAACAGCCGGTTGCGTTTCAAACCCACTCCAAAGCGCCTTTTTTGTACGCCCATATGTATCCGACGATGAGAATGCCAAGAAAGACGGCGACCTCGGCCACACCGAACCATCCCAGTTGGTTGTACCGGACAGCCCAGGGAAAGAGGAAGATGACCTCGACGTCGAAGATCACAAAGAGGATCGCCACGATGTAGTACCGCACGGTATATCGTCCGCGGCTGTCGGAGAAGGCGCGAATGCCACACTCATAAGCTTCAAGCTTCGTGCGAAACGGAGAGGAAGGCCGCAGCAGCTTCGCGAGAAAGAGCAGCGCGAGGACGAATAAGGTCGCCAGCAGGGCAAAGATGAAGAGCGGAATATAGCCGTCTGGCATGCAGATAGTATAGCAAGCTTGCCCCACGGCTCGCCCCTCCGGAAGACGCAATTCGTGGGGTGCGGAGAGCGATCCGTTCCATAATGAAAAGGCGCCTATGTTTCGCACTATCCGAGAACAGTTCGACACCATCTTCCGCGAGGATCCGGCGGCGAAGAGCGTCGTCGAGATCTTCTTCTGCTATCCCGGCTTCCACTCGGTTATCGCGCACCGTCTCGCCCACTGGCTCTACCGTCACAAGGTTCCGCTGGCTCCGCGCGTGCTATCACAGATCTCGCGTTTCTTCACGGGCATCGAGATCCATCCGGGCGCTAAGATTGGACACCGGTTTTTCATTGACCACGGAATGGGGGTGGTGATCGGAGAAACGGCGGAGATCGGTGATGACGTTCTGCTTTACCAGGGCGTGACGCTCGGAGGAACGGGGAAGGAAAAAGGCAAACGCCACCCGACCCTCGGCAATCACGTGGTGGTGGGCAGCGGGGCGAAGGTACTCGGCAATATCCGCATCGGCAATTACGTGAAGATCGGCGCCGGCAGCGTGGTGGTAAAGCCGGTTCCGGACCATTCCACGGTGGTCGGGATTCCCGGACGCATTGTGAAACAGCGGGGCGAGCGGCTACTCGAGACCGATGACGACCTGCTCGAGCACGGCAAGTTGCCGGATCCGGTGGGGCAGGCGTTTGACGAGGTCAACAGCCGGATTATGGAACTGGAGAAGGAAATCCGAAAGCTGCGGGAGGGCGCCTCAACAGCCGCTAAAGGCAGTTCAGCGCCCCCGGCGGAGTCCTCCGAAACCTAGCAGGCAACGGCGGCTAGATCAGGTTATTTCACGTGGCAGTTCTTGCAATTGCCTTTGCTCTCAAAGGCCTCGCCGCCCGGGTGATGGCAGGCGCCACAGGAGGTCTTCTCCTCCTCGGCGACCCGGTGCATCTTCTCCTTGAAGTTGATTGGCTCGCGCGACTGCGGGAACAACTTGTCATGACACGCCGTGCAGTCGCCTTCCACTCTCTCGGTGTGGAGCTTGTGGTCGAAGGTTACGTTGCCCATCTTGGATTCGAAGACGATCTTGTCGGGAGCGTCTTGCGCGAGGGCAACGAGAGTCACCAGCAAAAGTAGGCTAAGAAGAAACAAAGAGATTGTTTTCATTCCGAACTCCTAGATAGTTGTGTGAACGGAAGCGGCGCGGGCCGCGTCCAACCAGCTTGGAACTATTCCAGCATAATACAGTGATGCGCCTTGGCGGGAAAAAGGTACAAGGTTGTCCGGTTTTGCCGAGGCGGCGGCAAGCGCTGTCAAATTCGCGCCATTGCCGCGAGCCAAAGCGGCGCGCTTGCTAGAATAAGACTTGGATGATTCGCATCCTTCCGTTCTACGGGTTCCTCCTATTGCTCGCCGCAGGTGTGGTAGCGGCCGGGGGCCAGTCTCCCTCAACGCTGCCGCCTATTCCGGGAGTCAGCTTCCCGCGGCTCGATCCGCCACCGGAGGACGGCGCCCCGGCCCGAGCCATCGGCGCGGTTGACACCGCCAGACTCAAGGACCGGGCGGAGATTGTAAGCCTGGACAAGATCTGGTCTGCGGCGCCGCACAACGCTTTCACTGATCTGATCCGCTACGGTGAGCGCTGGTACTGCGCTTTCCGGGAGGGAACGAAGCACGTCTCGCCTGACGGAACTATACGGGTGATCACTTCCTCGGACGGCGTTAACTGGACGACGACGTTCCAGATTGCGTCCAAGTATGCGGATATGCGTGACCCGAAGCTGAGCATCACCCATGACCGGCGCCTGATGCTCTCCGCGATGGCTTCCTATAACCCGCCCACCGAAATCAACCACCAGACGCTGGCCTGGTACTCGCTGGACGGCCGGGACTGGGGCATGCCGTTCAAGATTGGGGATCCGGATTTTTGGCTCTGGGACGTGGCGTGGCATCGCGGCAGCGCCTATAGTCTCGCCTACAGCACAACGGTTGACAGATACGCACGGATGTATATGGGACCGGGCGGGTTGCGCTTTCAGATGCTGGAAGACCGTGTGCGCGAGGAGAACGCCCCCACCGAAGCGGCACTGTTGTTCAATCGTGACGACTCGGCGGTCTGCCTTTTGCGGCAGGACGGCGGCCCGGGCACGGCACTGCTCGGAAACAGCCGGCCGCCTTATCGCGGATGGGACTGGCGCGACCTCGGCCTGCGCCTGGCCGGCCCGACTATGATCCGCCTACCGGACGGGCGTCTGGTGGCGTCCGGCCGGGTGTACGACGACGGGCAGCGGACCGCGCTGCTCTGGCTCGATGAAGAAGAAGCCACGCTAGAGCAGTTCCTGACATTGCCTTCGGGAGGCGACAACAGCTACCCCGGCCTAGTCTTTCATGAGGGCCTGCTGTGGGTGAGCTATTACTCCTCCCACGAAGGGGAGACCGCGGTCTATCTGGCGAAGGTGCGATTGCCGGATCCGCCGCGGCAGGAGCCGAATGCCTTACCCACCTATTATTAGGGGCCTCCTGGCCGGGGCTCTGCTGTTCACCGGCTGCGGCGTGGAAGCGCCCGAGCCGACTCGTGTTCCGCAATCGAGCGCGCCCGCGCCCGGCAAGGCAGCTCCCCAAATCACCCATTTCTATGTGAGCCCGAGCGCGGTCGCCGCGGGCGAGCCAGCGGCCCTCTGCTATGGAGTGCAGGACGCCGATACAGTATCGATCGAACCCGAAATCAGGGAGATCCGCCCGAGCCCGAACCGTTGCTTCACCTTTTCGCCCCGGGAATCCGGCTCGAACAAGTATCAGTTGACCGCCACAAGCCCGGCCGGGACCGCCACCGCTGAACTTACGCTCGAGGTGCTGCCGGCCCGCAAGCCCCCGCCGCGGGAAACCCCGATTATCACGACTTTCGCCGCCAGCCAGGGATCTGTCCCAAAAGGCATGCCCGTGACCCTCTGCTACGAGTTGGACCGCGCCGAGAGTGTCCGGATTGACCCGCCGGTCCGCGATCTTGAACCCGGCAAGCATTGCTTCACCGTCAAGCTGGAAGAAACGACTACCTTTCAACTGACCGCAATCCGAGGCGAGCGGACCGACGAGGCGTCCGTCACCGTCAAGATACAATAGAAGGCTCTCGAACCAGCAACCTGCCGGTTCGGACGGGAATGTCCATGAACACGCAAGAAGCTATCGAGCAGAAAGTCACATGTCCCTCGCTGCGAGACTCCATCATTCACCATGTCCGCTACAGCATGGTGAGGCGCTGGAAGCGAGCCAGCCCGCGGGAAAAGCTGTTCGCCGTTTCGCTGGCGGTCCGCGACCGGCTGATCGACCGCACGGTCGAGACGTTCGACGCAATTGATGCGAAAGACGCGAAGTGCGCTTTCTATCTTTCGCTGGAGTTCCTGATGGGTAAGAGTCTGGAGAACGCCCTGATCAATCTGGGGCTTCTCGAGGAGTGCCGTCAGGTGCTGCGCGACGAGTTGGATACCGACCTCGACCATTTGATGCAACTCGAGCAGGACGCGGCACTCGGCAACGGCGGCCTGGGCCGCCTGGCGGCCTGCTTCCTCGATTCCATCGCAACCCTCGGGCTGCCCGGAATCGGCTACGGCATTAACTACGACTTCGGCCTCTTCCGCCAGGTTTTCGTCGATGGCGAACAGGTGGAGCGCCCCGACGAGTGGCGCGCGCACGGCACTCCGTGGCTGGTGGAGCGTCAGGACGAGGCATACGAAATTCCTATGTACGGCAGGGTCCGGGAGACCGTTGACGAGGAGGGCAATTTCGCCGTCGAATGGGTGGATTGCGAGACCATTCTCGGCGTACCGTTCGACATGCCGGTACCGGGCTACAACGGGCGCTCCGTGACAGTCTTGCGTCTGTTCGCCGCGCGGGCCAACCAGAACTTCGACATGCAGATCTTCAACGAGGGCGACTACATCAAGGCGGTCGACCGGAAGGTCCGCTCCGAGACGGTTTCGAAGGTTCTCTATCCCAGCGAGCAACCGGAATGGGGGCCGTCGCTGCGGCTGCTGCAGGAATATTTTCTGGTCGCGTGCGCCCTGAGGGACGTCTTCAAGAACTTCGCCGGAGATGACGCGCGGCAGCTTCCGGACAAAGCCGCCCTCCAGCTCAACGACACACACCCGGCGCTGGCGGTGGCGGAGCTGATGCGAATCCTGGTGGACGAAAAGCGGCTTGCTTGGGACGAAGCGTGGAGCATCAGCACCAGCACGCTCGCCTATACGAACCACACCCTGCTCCCCGAAGCTCTCGAGAAGTGGCCGGTGGATCTGATAGACCAGATGCTGCCGCGGCACCTGCAGATCATCTTCGAGATCAACCGGCGGTTCCTGGACCAGGTGAAAGGAACGTGGCCGGGAAACGGTGGCCGCGCCCGCCGCATGTCGATCATCGCAGAGGGCGAAGAGAAGCAGATCCGGATGGCCAACCTGGCGATTATTGGAAGCCATTCGGTGAACGGCGTGGCGGAGGTGCATACGGATCTGGTGAAGAATCGCCTCGTGCCGGACTTTCACGAGTTGTGGCCGCAAAAGTTCAACAACAAGACCAACGGAGTCACGCCGCGCCGCTGGATTGTGCAGGCGAACCCGGAGATGACCAAGTTGATCCGGGAGGCTATCGGCGACGCATGGATAACCGACCTCGACCAACTCCAGCAGGTCGCTCCACTGGCCGGCGACGCGTCCTTCCGCGAACGGTTTCTCGCGGCCAAGACGGAGAACAAGCGCCGCCTCTCCGGGCTGACAGAGCGCGAATGCGGGGTTTCGCTCGATCCGAATTCAGTTGTGGATTCCCACATCAAACGGATTCACGAATACAAGCGCCAACTGCTGAACGCACTGCACATCATCCACGAATATCTGCTCATTACCGAGGACGGCCACGAACCGCCCTACTCGCGCACCTTCGTCTTCGCGGGCAAGGCGGCGCCGGGCTATTGGGCGGCGAAACAGATTATCCACCTGATCCTCTCCATCGGCGATGCGATCGACCGTCATCCGCGGGCGTCCGACTTTCTGAAGGTGGTTTTCGTGCCTGACTATGACGTCTCCCACGCCGAGTCGATCGTTCCGGCCACCGACTTGAGCGAGCAGATCTCCACTGCCGGTTTCGAGGCGTCGGGCACCGGCAATATGAAGTTCGCCATGAACGGCGCGCTCACCATCTGCACCCTCGACGGAGCGAATATCGAGATTGCCCGGGAAGTTGGGCCGGAAAACCTCTTCATCTTCGGCAACACTTTGGAGCAGATCGCGGAACTGCGGGAGCGGCGGGCCCACCCGATGGAGTTTTACGAAGGCGACGAGCGGCTGCGCCGCATTATGGACGTCTTCCACACCGATATGTTCAGCACCGGCGAGCACGGCAAGTTCAGTTGGGTCTTCCACCGGCTGGTGGAAAGCTGGGACGGCTACTTCCACCTGGCAGATCTTGGCGCGTACCTGGACGCACACTCGCAGGCCATGGAGACCTACGCCAACCGCGACGAATGGGCCCGGCGCGCAATCTTGAACGTCGCCCGCATGGGGAGATTCTCGAGCGACCGGACCATTCAAGAGTACGCCGGTGAAATATGGGGCATTTCGCCGGTCACTTGACGCGGCGGGCGCCCCTCTGTCCGGTTCGCCGGCCGCCTACCGGGTTTTCGCCGGTACCGGGCGCATCGTCAGACCGGCATCGCGCGGGGGCTTCATGGCCGGCGCCTCGGGAGCCTCGTTGAGGGGCAGCCAGCGCGCTAGTCTTCGTTTCACCTCCCCGTAACCGGCATTGGGGGCGAGGTTGTTCCACTCATGCGGGTCGCGGGCATGGTCATACAACTCCTCGGTTCCGTCGGCATAGCGAATATAGCGCCAGCGCTCGGTCCGGACGGCGTGATTGCCCTTCCCGTAGGTCATCAGGGCGGGAGCCGGCCACGAAACCACCGGGTCGCGCAGTAGGGGAACCAGGCTCAAGCCGTCGAGTTCATCGCGTCCCGGCAGGCCGCAAAGCTCGATCAACGTCGGGTAGACCGACATCAGGTCGACGGGCGTCCCGCACACGGAGCCGGGCCGCCCGATTCCGGGCGCGACGATGATGTAGGGGACATGGGTCGTCTTCTCCCAGAGGGCGAACTTCTCCCAATGCTCCTTTTCCCCGAGGTGGTAGCCGTGATCGGACCATAGCACGACGACGGTGTTATCCCGGTATCTGGATTCGTCGAGGGCATCGAGCACGCGGCCAACCTGGGCGTCGGCGAATGTAGCCGCAGCCTGGTAGGCGCGCACGGCGTCGCGCCAAGACCCGGGAATTTTTTTGTCAGCCGCTCGCATCCCCTGGAAAAACCAGAGTTTTGGCTCAAGCAGCTTCCGGGCGCCGGACGGTAGATCGGACCAATCGCCGTCGCGCATCGCGGGCATGGCGAGATTCTCTTCCGGATACTGGTCATAATAGCGCTGCGGAGCGAAGAAGGGCATGTGCGGCCGGAAGATTCCGGCGGCCAGGAAGAAGGGGGCGTCGTGCTTCCGGCGCAGGAACTCGATGGCGTAGCCGGCTGTGCGGTGGTCGATGGAATCTTCTTCGTTGGGTGGCCAGACGCCCCAGTCGGTGTTGTGGCTGCCATATTCGGGAAGCTGGTTCAGCTTCTCCGGCGGCATAGGCGCGTCGGGTGGATCCGGCATGGGTTGGAACTCCTCAAACGACGGGTCATCGTGAAACGCGCCGCCCCAGGCATGGTGGAAAATCTTCCCCGCGCCCGCCACCTTGTAACCGTTCTCCATGAAGTGCCGCGGCAGAGTGACAGCGTCCGGCAGAGCCCGGCGCCAGTCAGTGGCGTTGCCATAAACACCCGTATTGAACGGGCGCAGACCGGTGAGCAGAGCCACGCGCGAGGGGTTGCAGGCCGGAGAGGCGGTATAGGCGCGGGTGAAGAGAGTCCCCCTGGCGGCCAGCCGCTCGAGATTAGGGGTGCGGATGGGAGCAGCGGGATCCAGAAGCCGGATCCAGTCGTTCATGTCATCCACCCCGAGAAACAGCACGTTCGGCTGCGAGGCAGGCCTGTTGCCGGCGGGCGCGCACGAGAACAAGACAAGGCAGCACAGAGCAACGGACAGATTCACGGCCCGAGTATGGGTTCCGAGCATCAACTGACTCCGACTGAGAGCTTAAACTTCCGGCGAGGAGCCAAAGGCGGTTGGATCGGCCCCAAAGGTCTCTTTGTGCTCCTCGATGAGGCCGAGAATCTCCTGTATGACTTCCGGCCGCTCCGCCGCTATATTGTACTGCTCGCCCGGGTCCAGCAGTACGTCGAACAGCAGCGGTGGATCATGCGCCACGGTGGAGCGAGTTCCTGTCTCCGGCTGATTGGTAACAAGATGGAGCTTCCAGCGGCCGTAGCGCACTGCGCGGAGTTCCTGCTGAACCCAGAAGAAGAGTAACGGCTCGCGGCCGGCGGAGCCGTCAAAGAGTACGCTCGAAATGCCGGCGCCATCGTAGATCCTGTCGCTGGGAAGCTCGACACCGGCAAGCGCGGCAAAGGTCGGCACGAAATCCATCATGGTGGCGAAAGCCTGGCTGGTGACACCCGCGGGAATTCGGCCGGGCCAGCGGGCGATCAGCGGAACGCGTACCCCGCCCTCCCAGGTGCTGCCCTTCCCCTCCCGGAACGGGCCCGGTGAGCCGCCGCGGGATTTCTTCGCCAACCAGGGGCCGTTGTCGCTGGTAAAGAAGACCAGGGTGTTTTCGTCAATCCCGAGCTCGGCTAGAGCATCGAGGATCTCGCCGGCGCTCCAGTCAATCTCTTCCACCGTGTCGCCGTAGAGTCCGGCGGCGCTGCGGCCGCGGAAGGCTTCGCTGGCGGCGAGAGGAATGTGCGGAAACGTATGGGGCAGGTAAACGAAGAACGGTTTGTCCTCCCGCACTGCGCGGCGGATGAAGCGAATCGATTCCTCGGTGTAGAGCCTGGTGAGCTGCGACTGGTCGGGCTCTCTTTCGATAACTTCCGTGCCGCGCATGAGGGGCAGTTTTGGGATTACGCTCAGCCGGTAGAGTATGCTCCGGTTGTTCGGCCTGCTCATGTCATTGGAGTAGGGCAGGCCGAAGAAGACATCGAAACCGTTCTCCGTGGGAAGAAATTTGTTTTTGCGTCCCAGGTGCCACTTGCCAATGCAAGCGGTCAGGTAACCGGCTTGTTTCAGCAGTTCCCCGACGGTGAGTTCGGATTCCGGGATACCACGGCTGCTCACGGGCGGGAGCACACGATTCAAGCCGAAGCGCAGGGGCAGCCGGCCGGTGACAAAGGCGGCCCGGCTGGGACTGCAGAGTGATGAGGCTGAATAGAACTGGGTAAAGCGCATCCCCTCGCGCGCCATCCGGTCCAGCCGCGGGGTGCGAATCGTTGGGTGGCCATAACTGGCAAGATCACCGTAGCCAAGGTCATCCGCCATGATAAAGACGATATTGGGCCGGGAACCACCCGTGGCATCCGCGGCCGCGGCCGGCGAAAGGAAAGCGAGCGCAAGCCCGAATAGGGAACGAAGGATTAACTGGATAGTCTATTCACCCCAGAGCCGATATTGTGTCCGTCCTTTTTTCATTCTACAGAAGAGGGGGCCGGGGATGAGATGAGTCCAGGCCGCCGCGGCAGAGGCGGCGGCCTGGAGGGAGGAGACGGTTACTCGATGGGAAGCAAGACGGTGTTGCTCTCGTGACCATTGACACGAATCTTGAATTCGAGCGTCCCGGCGGGCAGTTCATCGCCAATTCGCAGCTTGATCAAGTCAGTTCCGGCAAAGCCAGCCGCACCGCCGGCAAACTCGGGCGCCAGCGGGAAATCGCCGGCCCAAACTTCGACGGGGTCCACCAGTGCGAACTCAGACGCCGCCGGCAGAGCGAAGCCATACGGGGCAATCTTGTCATATGGTCCAAGTCCAGTGGCAAAGACGCTGATCAATTCTCCTTTTCGCGCCGGGCTCTCGGGCGTGACCGGCGTTCCATCCTCGTGCGAAGCCATGACGAAGTTCTTGCCGTCAAAGACCCTGGCAAAAAGGCCGGGAGCGTTCCGGTTGACCGTGAACTCTGCCTCGACATCAAGCATGCCCGCTCGGCTGATCACCAGTTTGTGCCTGCCCGCGGGGATATCCGGGTGCAGCACGGCGTTGATTTGATTTTCGGAGACAAACGGCATGGCGAGTACGTAACCGCCGCCACGGATCGTAACCCCGAGCAAGGTTTGGGCGAGCGGGTTGGCCGGTCCAACGTGATAGTGGGGAGCGAGCTTGGAGCCGTAGATGGAGATTTGCGAGCCGGGAGCGACAATTTCCCCGGGCGTGGGCCCGGCGGCATTCTGGACGAAGGCCGGGGGAGCGTAGGGGATCTCATCGAGCATGGCGATGGCTGTCCGCTGCTTGGACATCCTGAGGTTACCCACCGGAGACGTTCCTCGCAGGTCGCCTTCCCAGCGCCGGAACTGGAAGCCATCCTTGTTTTCCACGCGGATCTGAACATTGGTCCCTTCGACATAGAATCCATCCGGCGACGAAGGCTCGAGCAGGAATGTTACGCCGTCGGCGGGTACGGAGAACGTGTCCAGCAGGAAGAGTTTGAGATAACCGGCCTTGAGCTTAACCGCCTCGGACCCAATCGTGATTGTGCGGGAGCGGGGGCCCCCGTCGGACCAGTTGTGGAAATCCAGCCGGTGCACGTGGTTAACGGCGTACTCTTCCGGAGCGGTGATGGTGACCTCGGTTCCCTCGTCGCGGTCGAGCGCACAGGGTGTCTTGCAAGGCTCGCCATCGATTTCGATGGGCACTCCATTGGGATCGGATTCGATGATAAGTTGCCCGAGCAGCTCATAGATCGCTGTAAGGTGATAACCCTCCTCCACGGCCTCGGGCGGGATAGTCACCTCCTGGGTCTGTTCGCCGCCATTCGACCAGCCCGTAAAGACCCATTTGCGGCCGTCGCCGTCAATCTGTTCACTCGGAGCGGAGACAGTAAAGGTTCGCCCGGGCGCGACGAGGAAATTGTAGGCGAGCCAGTTGTCCCGCCCGTCAACGCTGATCTTCAGACCGCTCGGCCGAGTGTGAAAACTGACCCCAGCGCCACGGACGTAGCGCGCGACAAAGGTCTCCGGCGCGGTGTCAGTCACCTCATAAAGACTGTTCTCTCCCATTCCATTAGTGAAGCCGTCAAAAACCCACTGTTTGCCTTTGCCGTCGATCTGCGGAGAAATGCCGGCCAGAATGTGAGTGGAGCCCACGGCCCAGTCCATCTCGCCGATACAGCGGTCCGGCGTGCCTGGAATCAGCCCCACGGAAGGTATTCGCTCGAAGGACGCGCACGGGTCCATGGTAGGCGTCGCCCTCGGCACTCTGTCGACAACCACCTTGAAGCCCATCGGCTCGGTAAAGAAACGAACCGGCTTTGCAGTACGGAAGTACGCGGTGACCACCATGGAGGTCCTATACGGGATCAAGTTGATGAATGCTTTCTGATCCGCTCCGTTGACGGCCCAGCCGGTGAAGGCCCACCCGGGATACGAGAATGCCTGCAATTTCAGCTCGCCCTCGTCCTTCCAAAACGATGTGTTCCTCCAGTAGCACACGTCGTCGATGAATACGACACCAGGGCCCGCCCCCTGATCCAACGACCCGCAAACCGCCTCTGATGGGTCCATGGCCGGGGTCTCGGTCTGCCAGAAGTTCAGGATTATCTTGTGGGCGGCGGTAACATTGACCCGGATTCTCGACGTCTCCGGCGTGGCGTGCACGTGCTGAATGAAGCCGCCCCCGAGTTCCTGCGGACCGCCGACATCCTCAAAGCCTTCGAATGTGTAGCGCGTCTTCCCCAGAATGCTGTTACCGCTGGCGTACTGAAACCCGTCGTCGGAGACCGGGAAGCGCAGGGTGTGAGTGCTCCCGGCTTTCCACATGAAAGTGGCGGAAGTATAGTAACGGACTTCATCGACCATGAAGAATACGCCGGGATAAGTGGCTTCAATGACAACTTGGCTGAAGCCGCTTTGAGCGACCAGCGCGCCCATTGCCACGTGGATTCCAAGGAGGATTACAGCTAGCCTTTTCATTGGGTTACATCCTCTTGTCCATAACTGCCATCGGGTCGCGAACAAAACCGGCCCGCGCATTGGCGCAGGACCCGAATCAAGTCACTTAATCGGCGGAGTTCTAGGTCTTCTTTAGGGCAAGTACTAAAAGATCCGACGGAAGCCCGGCGGCGCCGGGACGTCTGATGAGGCCTACTCGACGGTAGTGATCTTTGTCGCCCGCTCGAATCTGCCGGCCTCGCGGCCGGCCAGCGCGGCAAGGGCAAGGCTGATCATCTGCAGCGGAAGGATTTCGAACAGCGGAGCAACGGATTCCGAGGCCGAGGGCAGGCGGAAGGCGCCGCTGCCAGATTCGCCAATCAGCCGCGCCTGCCCGCCGGCCCGCTTAACATCACGCACCAAAGCCTCGTTGAGCTCAACCGTGCGTTCCGCGCCGCGCAACACGACCACCATGACGTTTACCGCGGCCGCCTCCAGCGGACCGTGACGGAACGCCGCGGCGCTCATGGCCTCGGCGGGGAAACGCGCGGCCTCCTTGATGATGAGAGCGCCGGTGCGGACAGCCGCAAGCGACGCCCCGCGCCCGGTAATGAAGAGATGGTCGACGTTCGAGAAGACACGCCGCAGGGACTGCACGTGCCGGCGCCAGTTCCGCAGATACGCGGCCATCTCAATCTCCGCATGGGCGAGTTCCCGCGCCGTCTGGTCCGGGTTGCGCCCGGTCATTATCTCGCCGAGCCAAGCCAGCGCCGCAAGGGAGGCAACGTAGGTTCTCGACGACACCGAGTATTCCCGGCCGGCGTGCATCAGGAGCGTGACGCCAGCGTTTTTCGCGAGCGGCGAATCGGCCGTGTTGGTGAGCCCGATCATGGTGGACCGCCGCCTGGCGAGATTCACCAGCCGCACGATCTCGGCGCTGCGGCCGGACTGCGAGACTACCACCAACAAGGTCTCCGGGCCGAGGAGCCCGCGCTGGTAGTGGATCAGCTCCGAAGTCTCCACGGGAATCGCCGTCCAGCCGCCGGCGATCAGACGCAGCGACAGCGGATGAACGGCGTGGAACGACGAGCCCATTCCAGTGAGGACCACCCGCTGGAAACGGTTCGTTCTGAGAAGAGCGGCGAGTTGTTTATCCCACGAGGAGACGCGCAGCCGGTCCACGGTCGCGCGAACGGCCTCGGGCTGTGCCAGCAGATCCTGCACGTACGGCCCGGCCACGATGGCGCCATCAGTCATCCCTTCATTCTAGCGATGCCGTGCCAGGATGGCTTCGTTCGGCTGAAGAAAGGACGTGATAACATCAAGGCCTAAATGCTCTTGTCTCCTGCCCGAATCTTGCTGATCACTCTACTCCTCTCGGCTTCGGCGGCCGCGGACACGGCCCCCGCAAAGGTCTCCATACGGATCGCGGCCGCGGCGCCGGTGCGGGTGATGGAGGGAGGAATCGGGGCTTCCTGGCATGCGATTGAGACCCCCATGCGGGGAGATCGCCCCACCGGGGGAGCCCTCGGCGGCAGCGCCTGGGGTGCAAATCCGCCGGCGGAAGACGAGACCGCCTGGCGGGCGCTCCACCGCCATGCCAACTGGCTCGGTCTCGACTGGAGCCGGGTGGAGGTGGAGCAGAGGATGTACGAACCGGAGCGCAAGCGCTACGACTGGGACAATCCGGAGATGCGCATCCTCTACCGCATTCTGGACTGGGCCGAAACCAGCGGAGCCGATGTCTTCCTCCAGCAGATGTGGGGCAACGTCGAATGGAACGCCTATCCGGAGCTTCGCAAGTCGCCGGCTCACATCGCCATCAGCGCTCCCTATTCGATGGAGGACTTCGCCGAGAGTCTGGCGGAGTTGGCCGAGCACCTCATCCGGCGCAAGGGCTACCGCTCGATCAAGTGGCTCTGCATCAACAATGAACCCGGCCACGACTGGTCCTGGTGGCAGGGGCCGGATGGCAAGCCGCTGCCCATCACGCCGGGACTCCGAGCCGTTCGCGAGGCGCTCGACCGTCGCGGCCTAGCCCTGCCCCTCGCCGGCCCGGACTGGACCGACATGCCGGAGTTCAATGCGGCCAAGCTCGATTTCGACCTCTTCCTAGGCGCCTACGATATCCACTCCTACAACTCCGTCTTCGACGGCATGAGCGGCTCCTACGATCTGACCACCGCGAAACAGCGCCTCTCGGAATGGGCGCACTGGGCGCACGCCCGGAGCAAGCCGCTGTTTCTCTCCGAAGCCGGCACCATGGCGTACGGCTGGGGCGGAACCGACCCCGGACCCTCCAGCTACGATTCCGGCCTCAAGAACGCCTCCCTGACGGTTCGCGCGATCAACCACGGAGCCGACGCGGTGAACCGCTGGAGCTTCACCAACCGCGGTGACCTCGACGGGCAGTGGCAGCTTGTCGATACCTGGGATGTCGAAGGCGGCCGGCTGCTCGAATCCTTCCGGCCGCATCCGAATTCTTACTATCAGTGGGGTATTCTGTCGCGCTTCACGGCCAAGAACTCCGGCGTCCTGGCAACCACAGTGCAAGGGGATCTTCCCGAACGCAACCGGACGTTGGTGGCGGCGGCGCTGCGCAGCCCGGCGGGTGATACCACCGTGATCGTGGTGAACGAGATGGCGTCAGACGCGGAAGCGGAAATCTCACTTGAGGGCCTGACAAAACAAATGACCCTGCACAGATACGCGGTGACGCCGTCTGACCGTGACCGGAGCGACGTGCTTCTGCTGGCGGAATCGCGGGCAGCGGTGGATCCCGCCGGGAATTCGTTCGCGGCGCGAATTCCGGCGCTGAGCATCGTCGTCTATTCCACGTACAAGCTTTCGATGGCGGAGCCAGGCGTTACCACGGTAAGGTGTTCGCCATGAAGCTTCAGCGAACCGTCTCCGCGAATAGTCTTCCACCGGCGCTACGGATCCTTCTCCTGGCGATTCTCGCGATGCCTTCCGCGGCGGCCACCCCGAATTTCATCGTTATTCTGGCGGACAACCTGGGCTACGGCGATATCGGCTGCTTCGGGTCCACGCTTCACCGCACACCTCACATCGACCGGATGGCCGAAGAAGGCATGCGGCTCACGAGCTTCTACGTCACCAGCGGCGTCTGCACCCCGTCGCGCGCCAGTTTCATGACCGGTTGCTATCCACGCCGGGTCGGCCTGCATTACACGGACCGCGGCGCACAAGTGCTGCGCCCCGTTTCCCCGTATGGGCTCCACCCGGAGGAAACCACGATTGCGGAAACGCTCAAGGAGGCCGGTTACGCCACCGCGATCATCGGCAAGTGGCACCTTGGCGATCAGCCCGATTTCCTGCCCACGCGCCAGGGATTCGACTACTATTTCGGCATCCCGTATAGCGACGACATGACCGGCGGCAAGAGCCTTCCGGGCGAGGACATCATCTGGCCGCCGCTGCCCCTAATGCGGAACGAACGGGTCATGGAAGCGCCCCCTGACCGCAACCTGCTCACCCGCCGCTACACCGAAGAGGTCATCCGGTTCATTTCCGAACACCGCGACGAACCATTCTTCGTCTACCTGCCGCACGCGATGCCTGGTTCCACGCAGGCGCCCTTCGCCAGCGAGCGCTTTCGTGGAAAATCCGCCAACGGGCCGTGGGGCGATTCCGTCGAGGAACTGGACTGGTCCACCGGCGAAATCCTCTCCGCACTCGAGCGCTTCGGCCTGGAGAGAAACACCCTGGTGGTCTGGACCTCGGACAACGGCGCCCCCCGCCGCAATCCGCCACAGGGCTCGAACGCACCGCTCGGCGGCTGGGGCTACACAACCGCGGAAGGCGGCCAGCGGGTCCCGTGTGTCCTCCGGTGGCCGGGCAAGATTCCCGCCGGTGAAACTCTCGGCGCCCTCACCACAAGCATGGACCTGCTGCCGACATTCGCCGCCCTGGCCGGAGCGAAATTGCCGGAGCGGACCATTGACGGCAAGAACATCTGGCCCCTTCTCGCCGGTGAAACCTCCCGCTCCCCGCACGAAGCCTTTTTCTACTACTATTGCCCACAACTCCAGGCCGTCCGGTCTGGCCGGTGGAAACTCTACCTGCCGCTCGAGGAGAAATGGATCAACTTCCGCGGCCAGACGGAACCGGCGCCCGCCGCGCTTTACGACGTCGTCCGCGACCCCGGCGAAACGTCCGGCCTCGCCGCCGAAAATCCCACGGCCGTACGCCGCCTCACCGCGCTGGCGGAGAAGGCTCGCGCCGAGCTTGGTGACGGCAATCGGCGCGGGTCCGGACAGCGGCCGGTGGGGCGTGTCGAAGACCCTACCCCGCGGGTGAAATAGCCGCTCGGCCCGCCTGGGGCCGAAGCCCCGCCAGGCCAATTGAGAAAGTAACCGAACGGGGGCCACCACCCGCCGGCAAGCCGTGATATGATCCGGCCATCATGACAGGCCCTGTATCCAGACGAAATTTCATGATGGGAGCAGCTACCGCCGCCTCGGCCACGCGCGTCCTCGGAGCGAATGACCGCATCCGCCTCGGCGTCATCGGCACGGGCAACCGCGGGCAGTACCTCATGAGAAAGGCCAACGAGGCCGGAAACATCGAGTGGGTGGCGCTGTGCGACATCTATGATGTCCACCGCGACGAAGCCGAATCCCTCACCGGCAAGCGAGTGGACAAGTCCGCCGACTACCGGAAAGTAGCCGAGCGCAACGACGTTGACGCCGTGATCATCGCCACCTGGGATCACGTCCACACGAAGTTCACCGTGGATTGCTGCCGCGCGGGCAAGGACGTCTTCGTGGAGAAACCGATGACCCTCCACCCGATGGAAGGCCACGAGATCGTCAAGGCCGCGCGGGAGCATCAACGCATCATCCAGGTGGGGACGCAGCAGCGGAGCATACCGCACTTCCGGGAAGCCAAGGAGAAGTTCATCGACACCGGACGGCTCGGGCGCATCACGATGGTGCGAACCATCTGGAACTCGAATCGGGCGTACCGGAATCTGCCCCCGCCGCCGGGGATGGAGAAACAGCCGCCCGGCCTCGATTGGGACCTCTGCCAGGGAGATCTTCCCAAGGTTCCCTGGGACCCGAAGCGCTACTTCAATCACTACGTCTACTGGGATTACTCAACCAACGCTCAGGTGGGCGGGCTGTTTGTCCACATGATCGACGTCGTCAACTGGTATCTGAACCTGCACGCTCCGCGGGCGTGCGTCGCCATCGGCGGCATCTATCTCACTCACGAGGGCCGCGATACGGCGGACAACTTCAACGCCATCGTTGAATACCCGGGTCCCATCAACGTCACCTTCGAGGCGAACGTCACGGATCTGATCCGCGAAGACGCCGAGGACATCGTCTTCATGGGCGACGCCGGCCGGCTCAGCATCTTCCGCTGGGGCTACCGTTTTCTGCCGGCCGGCTACGACAAGAATGGCGGCGAAATCACCGCGGAGCGAACCCCCGACCTGCACGTGGCCAACTGGCTTGACTGCGTCCGGAGCCGCAAAAAGACCAACGTGGACGAGGTGGAAGGCCACTATGCGGCCATGGCATGCCATATCGCCAACATCGCCTACAAGGAGGGCCGGCGCGTCGACTGGCGAAAGGAGTGGGATATCACATGAGACAAGCATGCGTCTTCCTGCTCGCGCTGGCCCTGGCTCCGAACGCACTCGGAGCGGGAGCGGAAGCCGGACTGCTCGTCGGCTGGTCATCGGTCAGCATCACGCCGGACCTGCCGGTGGCGCTGGCCGGACAGTTCCACACGCGCATCTCGAAGTACGTTCACGATCCGGTGACGGCCACCGCCCTCGCGATTGAATCCGGAAGTGGAGAATCAGCGGACCAGGCCGTGCTCGTTTCGTGCGACCTGGTGCGGACCCCGGCCGTGGTGCGAGACCGGCTGCGCGAGCGGCTCGACGGGAAGCTGTCCGGCTTCAAGACAGGGAAACTGCTGCTGAACGCCACGCACACCCACACCGGCCCGGTAACCGTCGAGGACCGCTACGAGATCCCCAGCGAAGGAGTCATTCAGCCATCCGAGTACGTGGAATTCCTGCTCGACAAGCTCGAGGAGGCCGTGGTGGAAGCCTGGAACGGGCGCCAGCCGGCTGGCGTGAGCTGGGCCCTTAGCCATGCCGTGGTCGGCTACAACCGCCGGGCGGTGTACGGCGACGGCAAGGCCATCATGTACGGGAAAACCGGCCGCGCCGATTTCGCGCATCTCGAAGGCTACGAAGACCACGGCGTCGAGTTGCTGTTTTTCTGGACCCCCGAAAAGCGGCTGACCGGCATTCTGGTGAACCTCGCCTGCCCGTCGCAGGTCGTGGAAGGCGAATGGTATGTCTCTGCCGATTTCTGGCACGACGTCAAAGTCGAGCTGCGCAAGCGCCACTCGCCGGATCTGTTTGTCTTCGGAATGACCGGCGCCTCAGGCGACCAGTCCCCGCACCTCATGCTGCGCTCCAAGGCCGAGGAAACCCTGCGCAATAGAAAGGGTTTGTCAGAACGGCAGGAGATCGCCAGCCGGATTGCCGGCGCGATTGATCGCGTAATCGATGGCGCGAGGGCGGACATCCGGAACAGGGTCGTGTTCGAGCACCGGGTCGAAGACCTTGATTTGCCAATGCGCAAAGTCACCACAGCGGAGTACGAGCAAGCCCGGCACGAGCGCGAACGGCTGCTTGAGGCTCCCCCGTCAGAGAGACGGCGCGCCGCGCTCCTGCAGCGCGCCGAAGCGGTGATCGATCGCTACCGGACGCAGGGCGCGGAACCGCTCTACCGGATGGAACTTCACGCGATTCGCCTGGGCGGCGTGGCGATTGTCAGCAACCCGTTCGAGCTATTTCTCGATTTCGGCATCCAGATGAAAGCCAGAAGCCCGGCGGAGCAGACCTTCATCGCGCAGCTTGCCGGCGCATATGGCGCCTACCTGCCCACGCAGCGGGCGGTTGAGGCCGGTGGCTACGGCGCGGAAATCGCCAGCAACGAAGTCGGCCCCGAAGGCGGCAAGGCGCTCGTGGACCGGACGGTGGCGTTGCTCGAAAGTATGTGGAAGTAGAAAGACACGTGGCTGCGAGGCCGCCGGAATCCTTCGCTATCTGGGCCGGACCGCCATGCCATCGGCGAGCGGTGTTTCCCCGGGCAGCGCCACCTTTTCGCCCGGCGAGAGTCCGCTCAGGACCTCGGCATGGGTGATATTGGAAACCCCGAGCTCCACCGGGCGCCAGCGGAGAACGTCCCCGCCCAGAACGTAGACGCCGACTTCGGTTTCCCGCCTCTGCAACGCCTCCTTCGGGATAACGGGAACATTCTCGGAGACGCTCGAGCGGATAGTGGCGTTGATGTTGGCCTGGGGCGGGAGGCTTCGGCCGGGGTTGTCGATGAAGACGACGACTTCGCCCACCTGCCTGGTTCCGAGCGCCACCACTTCAGCGGGGACCCTCTCAACCACGCCTTCCCAGCTTCGGCCCGGAAGGGCGTCCCACGTGATCTCGACCGGCATCCCGACGGACACTTGGCCCAACTCCGGTTCATCGACATAAACAAAAGCTTTCATGCGGTCCATCTGACCGATGTGGGCAACCAAAGCGCCAGGCTGCAAGAATTCGCCGGCTCTCACTTCCAGGCGGTAGAGAATCCCGTCGAGAGGGGACTCAATACGGGCGAGGGCGATTCTCCGGCTCGCGCGGCGGGCATCGGCTTGCGCTTGCCGCAAGCGCGCCTTGGCGTCGCTGCGTTCGGCCTTCGACACCAGCGTTGCCCGCTTGTTCTCGAGCGCGGAGATGCGCAGATCCGCCCGCTTGAGCCGGGCCGCCGCTTCGGAGACCTGCAGCGCGGTGGCCGCCCCGCGGCGCTCGAGGCGCTGGATCGCCGCCAGTTCTTCCGCCGCGGAGTCGCGTTCAAGGCGCGCGGCTTCGAGGTCGCTTTCAATAGCGGCCAGTGCCGAGGCGCTACCCCCTTCCTCGAGCATCGCAAGTTCAGTCCTCGCTTGTTCGATTCTGGCCTGCGCAGCATCGAGCTCCACTTCGGCGTCACCGGTCGTCAGGGCCGCGAGCAGTTGTCCCCGCCGCACGCTGCTGCCAAGAGATACGGGCGTCTCCCGAACGATGCCCTCGCGTCCCGCGCTCACGGGCATCCAGGTCTCCGGCTCGATACGGCCGTTGGTTTCAATCGTGCTGACGATCGAGTCCAGCCGGACTTCGGCAAACGAAACTTCGGGCGGGGACTCCCCGCAATGCGGCAGCAGAATCGTGACGGCGAAGAGAACCGCGATGGCGGCGGGCGGCTTCAAACCGCTATTGTAGCGCCGGGGAGTTCCCTGGGCGGGCGCAATAGTCGAACAGGAGTTGCCACTCGGCGCGCTGTATCTCCAGTGCCGTGCGTTCGTCCGTCGTTCCTGGCCGGCGGCGGGCTTCTTCACAGAACCGGATGAATGCGAAGGGGTCCCACTCCCCGCCGGGTTGGAACGAGCATCCCGGATGGCCGGCCACGATTTCCCCCGCTGCCCGCCCGAGGTCCTCGAACACCGGATGGCTCCCGACGCGGCGGAACCAGTAGCCCGAATTGCCTTCATCCGGTTCCTGGCGGTGCATGATGGCATGCCAGAAACTCCCTTCGCGGGACGGGACGCCCTGGGAAACCCGGTGCGATTCGTCGAGACACGAGAAGTAGAGCCACAGGCCGGCGTAGGCGGCTTCAGGGTGCGGCGCGGAGGGGAACAGGCTGGCGGGGGACGCTTTCGAGATGAGTCTTGCGGCTTCCCGGTTGGAACAGGCGCCGGAGGCGAGCGGCATCAGCCTCTCCCCGTCTTGATCGAGGGCCAGAATCCTGGCCACTTCGCTTCCATAGGCCGAAGGATCGAATTTCATGGAAGCCAGTGTAACAACCCCGAGGCGATACACGTTGTTTGAACAATCGAGCTGTGTTATGTTTTATCAGGTACCGACCAACATCATGCCCGTCTATCGCATCTACAGGCTCGACGATTCGCAGCGGACCAGCTTCCGCTGGGCGCCCCATACCGCCGGCGTTGCTCTACTCAAGCCCAACCTCTACAGGGAAAATGGCAGTATCGAGGCCGCTTCCCCCTACGATGCCTGGCACCACCTTCAGTCCACCGACACGCCGCTGCAACTCGGGGATGTTCTCGAAAACCAGGACGGCGAGTTGAGAATCTACAAATATGTTGGATTTGAAGAGGCGCGCTGGGTGCTCCCGGAGATGAAGACGGGGCTGGAATCGGTTCCCGCGGCGGCCGGACCGCCGCAGTTCCGGGCTGGCTAGTCCCCTGGTTTCCGGAATGGTGACTTCGGGGGTATTCCAGAAGCAAAAGCGTGTCCCTGGTGCAAGTAACAGATCCGATTAACGAATTTGCCGTTGTGGCCTACGTGCCCGCACCGCTTGGGCGTTACCTGGACGACATCCGGCGGAGGCTCGCACCCTGGCTGCCTCCCGGACGCTCCCACGTGACGGTCCTGCATCCACGGCCCATCCGGACTGATCCAAGAGCGGTCTGGGAAGATCTCAAATGTGCAATTGCCGGGGTTCAGGCTTTTCCAATCACCGTGGATGGCGTGCAAGTATTTGAAGACACCCGCGTTGTCTACCTCGGACTGGAGTCGGGCCAAGCTCAACTGGAAGACTTGCATACAGCCATGAACCGAAAGGGCGCTCTCTTCGAGGAGCCGTACCCGTTTCACCCCCACATTACCCTGGCAAAGGGGATCTCGCCCCAGGATCTGGAAAGTACCGCGGCGGAGGCGGAACGGCTTTTTCGGGCGTATCGCGGTCCCCGTTGTTTTCAGGCCCGCGAGTTTCACTTCGTCCAGAACACGGCCCTCGATCTGTGGATTGATCTCGGCAGCCTGATTCTGCCGGCGGGGAAGGACTGCACCCAAAACCTCGCATAGGGCTTCCAAACTATTCAAATAAAGTGATTTGTTCTTTCGATGGCGGCACTCGTTTCCGGCGCCGGAGCGGACCGCCAACCACGCCTAGAACCTTGAGATCGGTGAGCGCCGCGCGCGGCACGAAGACCCTTTGATTGTTGGCTGACGGATCAGGTGGCACCACCGAAAAACCAAAGGGTTCCAGATGAAGCAGGTCATTCGGCAGCAGGCCGTCGAGGAAGTCGCCGTCCCGGAAGAGCATCCGGACCCATAGCCCCTCGGACTTCGGCCGGGTGTTAAAGATCTTGCGTTCCCGGTGGATGGTCTCGCCATCCAGATCTTTAACAAAACAAACCGACTTCAGTTCGCCATACGGAGTGACAACCACATTGCCGTCGGTGGAGAGAAGCTCGACGCCTTCCGGAAGCAGCCAAGTCTGCAGATTAACAAAGCCCTTCAGAGCTTCCCGTTCGAAGCGCTGGACGATGACCTTCTTATTCGTTGAGCCGGACAAGTACAGTTTCCCGGGCAGAACACTTTAAAACAATTTTGCAAATATTGTATCATTGGCACGATGCCCAAGGTGGCCTCCATGTCAGCCGCGATCCAGGCCTTCCTGGACTTCTGCCGTATTGAGAAGGGATTAGCTCCCAATACAGTGGAGGCGTACCGGCGGGACCTGCATGGTTTTCGGGACTCTCTCCCGGGCGGCGACGGCGCGACGGTTCCCGGGATGGACGAGGTTCGCGCCTACGTTGATTCGCTCTATGGCGCGGGAATGTCCAGCCGCACGATTGCGAGGCGAATTACGACACTGCGCAACTTTTTCAAATTCCTACTCAGAGAGGAAATGATAGACTCCGACCCGGCCGCGTTAATCAGTCTTCCAAAGCAATGGATGAGTCTCCCGAAGTATCTGACAGCAGAGGAAGTAGACCGTTTGCTGGAAGCGCCCGATCCGGAGAAGGCCAACGGCCTGCGTGACCGGGCGATGCTCGCGCTGCTCTACGCAACCGGATTGCGGGTCAGCGAGATTTGCCGGGTACAGATTGGCGATCTGGACGCGAATCTGGGCATTATCCGCGTCATCGGAAAGGGGAACAAGCAGCGCATCATTCCAGCGGGCCGGCCGGCCCTCGATGCGGTCTCCGCCTACGTGGAAGGCGCTCGACCCCGCCTGCTGCGCGGCCGCGGCAGTCCCTATCTGTTTGTGACAAGCCGTGGTAAGTATATGACAAGGCAAGGATTTTGGAAGGCGTTAGCCATCTACGGCCGGCAAGCCGGGATTGCAGTCCCGCTTACGCCACACTTGATCCGGCACAGTTTCGCAACGCATCTGCTCGAGGGTGGAGCAGACCTGAGGAGCGTTCAGATTATGCTGGGTCACGCGGATATCTCCACAACCCAAATCTACACACACGTAATGCGATCGAGGTTACGAAAGACAATTGATGAACATCATCCCCGTGCCTGAGCGATTTTCCGGCGGGCGCCAAGTGTCTCCACGTAGACGATCCCGATGCCAGTTTGCCAGACAAACAAGGCCTCGGGCGGACGCCAGCGGTTCCGGCCCGTACCGCTTGCAACCGGTGAGACAACGGGTCTGAGACAGAATCGATGAGCGACTATTTGTTCATGCTCGAAAGCCACCTGACGCCTTCCCAGCGGGAGGTGATCGCAGCGGTGGAAGCGGCTGGCAGCGCGTCCGGGGAGCAGACCTTTCTGGTCGGCGGCGCTTTGAGGGACATGCTCGGCGGTTTTCTCATCACGGATCTTGACTTCGCGGTCCAAGGCGATTCCCTTGCGATTGCGGACAGGCTGGCCGGCTCGGCCGGCGCGGAGATCCTTGAATCAGACTCCCATTTCATGTCCGCGGAGCTGCGTTTTTCCTCCAGGGTAACCGCCGAAATCGCGATGACTCGGACAGAGGAATACACGAAGCCGGGCGCGCTTCCGAAAGTGAAGAGATCCGGAATCCACGAGTACCTGCTGCGCCGCGACTTCACGATGAATTCGATCGCGCTTTCACTGCACCCCGCTTCCAAAGGGCTCCTGCTCGACCCCTGCAACGGCGCCGCCGACATCGAGCAGCGCGAAGTGCGCACGAACAGCAACTACGGATTCTATGATGATCCGAGCCGCCTGTTGCGGCTGATTCGACTCAAAACCCGGCTGGAATTCGGGGTTGAGGAGAAGACGCGGCGGCAATACGAAAACGCTCTCCAGGCCGGCGTGGAACAGCAGATCCCGCCACGGGCTCTGTTTCGCGAGCTCAAAGCCATTGCCGGTGAGCTCAAACTGGCCGAAGTCGTCGCCGAGCTGGACAAAGAAGGTTTGCTGCGGCTGTTTTCGCCCGCGCTCAAGGGAGCGAAAGCGAATCTGGCTACACTGGGCAAACTCGAGAAAGCCTTGCAGATGATCCCTTACGGGGTGCATCTGCAACTGGATCCTCTAGGGCTGTTCCTCTACTTCCTGACCGAAAAGCTCACGCCCAAGGAGAAGGCCGATCTGATAAAGAATGTCGGGATGAAGAAGCAGGAGGTGGAGGCGTGGCAGAAGCTCGAATCCCGCTCCAAGAAACTCGAGCGGGATTTGAAGTCGGCGAAGCTACATCGCACTTCCGAACTTTACCAGCGCCTGCTCGCCGCTCCCGGCGACGAGATCTTCTTCCTCTACATTCATTCCAAGGAACGTTTGGTGCATGACCGGATTCGCAGTTTCCTGCAAAAGCATCTCTTCACCGCACTGGAAGTGACGGACCGCGAGGTGGCCGCGATGTCAGGCGTGGAGCCCGCGGATCCAAAGTTCGCCAAGTACAAAGAAGAAGTCATCCTGGCGCGTCTCGACGGGCGGAAGTGGAAGCCTCCGGCCCGGGAGAAGCCCGCGGAACCACCACCGGAAAACGCCGGGCGGAAAAGACGGGCGGCTCGGAAGAATGCCGCCAAGAAAGCGCCTAAGGAGTCCGCCGGAAAAACCGCCAAGAAGACGGCTGCCGGAAAATCGTCCGCCGCGCCGCGAAAAGCGCGGAAATCCGCCGCCAAGGGCCAGTAAGGCCAGTCCGCCGTCACCGTCGCGGCGGCATTCGCCCCAGCGCTCGATTCGTCAGCGGTTCCCTAACTGCAACAGAACAATTCCGACTACCACGAGCGACAAGCCGATGAACTTGTTGGTGGTGAAAGGTTCCTTGAAGAAGATTCTCGACCAGATGAAAGTAAAAATATAGCCGAGGGAGACCAGCGGATAAAGGATCGTGAGCTCACCCTCGCGCAATCCAAGGACATAGAAATAGGACGAAAACAGGTACAGCGCCACCCCCACCGCCAGGCGCCAGTTTAGAATGAGCTTCAACACATTGCGGGTCAGCTTGCCGGCTCCCGATTTGAGGAAGACCGCGCCGAAAGAACCGATGAACGAGCCGGTCACCACCAGCAGCATCGACGAAATCGGCGTCGTCACCTGTTACTATTCCTCCCCAGTATCGCGACCCCAACGATGATGATCCCTATCCCTGCCACCTTGAACAGATTCAAGCGCTCGCCCAGCAGGATCACCGAGAGAATGGCAACCCAGGCGAACGTCATGGAGATCACCGGGTAGAGTATTGATAACTCACCGTCCCGCAGCGCCAGCACCAACAGCACCGTGAAGATCCCGTAGAGAGCATACCCGGTGAACAGGGGCGGGTTAGTCACCATATCAATTGGGCTGCTCGAAGCCAGGTTGTTAGCCCCGTACTTAATCAGCATCTGCGCGGCCGCGCCGAATATCGTCGCTCCAAGAACCAGGCCGATCGACTGTTTCCGGGTGAAGCGGAATCTTGGTTTCGCGCCGGATTGTACTGCTGTTTCTTCAGTCTTCACGCCTTCTCCACAATTGCACTATGATAACGAATTGCGTTTGAACAACGCGCGTCCTCTCGGCCGTGGCCGCGCCCAACGCCGCAAGATTCGATCCGTAACACGTCTCGGCAGCGTGCCTCCATCTTCGCGTCACACTGCGGCCGGCGCAACTCCCTTCCCCGGCCAGGTTGTCGCATCCGGAATCGCAGGAGATCGCCGTCCTTTTGAGCAGGCGGCCACCCTTCACCAGGGTTTCACCCGCCGCGTTATTGACGTCGTACGGGAGGCCGCGCCGCTCGACAGTGTTGCCTGGAGTGGGCCGCTCTCCGGGCGAGAACACTCATATCGACACAAACGGAAGTCCGCCGCCAGCGCACAAGATCAAGCTTGAACTCGCGTCGGCCTCGCTCTTACGGCTTTTTCATGGTGGGACGCTTGTCCTCTTCTTGCTCTTCCGCTGGGGCGGTCTTGACCTCCTGCGTCGGATTCAGGGGCGGTGGTCCCTGCCGGATAACAAGGACTCCACCCTCGGCGACAGGAGGGTTGTCCGGATCGAAGCCGCCGGCGTCGGCGGCGGCAGTCCCGGCAGTTCCGGCAGGCGCGGGTTGAGTCGCGGCGGCGGACACGGGAGCCGGTTTCGGCTCCGGCGGAGCTTCCGCGATCTCCTCCTCGCGCGCCGCACAAGCCCCGGGTTCGATCAGGAACTCCGCAATCGTGATCCAGCCGCCGGATTCGCGCTTCTGAATCTGCCATGCTCCGGAACTTTCATCAGGCGCCGCTCTCCAGTCGGAGGGAGCGGACACGATCCTCCTGCGGGGACGGATCGGAGTTGAACTCATCTCCCGAATCATCCAGCTCTCCGCGCCGGTCATGGTCTCATGACGCTCATAGCGGGAGCCGGTTTCCGGTTGCCGCAGGCGGTCAATCAACACGCTCCCGCTGCGGTCGGACTCAAACCAGAAGCGCTGGATCTCGGCCGTGCGGCCGTCGCCGAAGATGTTTCGTTTCCGCCAGTTCTTCCCTCCGTCGGTGGTGATGAGAAAGAACGGATCCTTCGGCGCGCCGTCAAGGACGTGCCCGGCCGCCCAGCCATGCTCCTTGTCATGAAAGGTCACTTGGTCCAGCCCGGCGCGCGGCGCCCGCGCGGCGGGTTCAGTCCACGTAAGGCCACCGTCTTCGCTTGCCAACAGGATCGTGTAGAGAGTAACGGACTCCGAATGCAGGTTTCCCGCGGCGAACACTCTGCCCTGGATGAACGCGACTGAAGTGAGTTCAAGAAATACCGGGCAGGGAGAATGCGGCGGGCAAACCAAACCGAAGGTGGAGATGGCCTCGTTGCCGCAGTCCACCGGAACCGCGATCGGAGCGCCCGTGTACTCGAAGACCGGGTTGGGAGTGGCTTTCGTTCGCTGGGCCGGCGCTATGGCAGGCGCCGCCAGCAGGAGTATCACCGCCAGAACGTGAAACATCAGCTCTCCTCTCATAATAGACGGTCGGGCGAAAGACGGGATTTCCCGATTTTTTCTGAGAAGCTTTCCGGCGGTGGAACACTACGCATGTGAGAATCGTACAACGGGACAGATAAGGCTGCTGCCCGGACGACACAAAAAACTCCTCCGTTTGCCATGACCCCGAGTGGCAGCCTCTTCTGTTCTCTCGATTCGCACCCGGCCGGGTCCCCCCTCCTCAACGGCGGCATTCGTCGTACGCTGGTAGTGCATGCGGAAGTGGCTGCAGAAGCTTCGCGAGAAACCCGCGGCGCCTCTCACCGGAGCGCCTTCCCATCGCCGCCAAAAAACCTTCACGGCGGAAAGCGGATACGTTTACGAGTACTATTACGAGGGTTACCGGGTCGCCACTCGTGACCGCGCGCCAGGCGCCGAACATATCTTCTCCGTCTCCGCCGACCGGAAGACCTGGTCCCCGGTCACCGTATTTCTCGCCGATGAAGCGTCCGCCGCCTGGGAAAAGGAGAACCAGCGCATGCTCAACTCGACTGAACGCTATGCAATTGTCAAAATGGCTCTCTTTCAGGCGTTTGACGAGCGGGAGGACCCTGCGCAGATGAAGGAGGAAGTTCGCGTGCGCCCCGCCGATGTCGCCGGCATTCTGGAACGGCTGAAAATCGATTAACCACGTGACGCGGTAGCGTCGCCAGACAGCTCTAATCGCCGGGCGCGGCGACGCCCCCGGCGGGAGCCAGTTCCTCGATTGCTTGCTTTAGCTTCACGAAGTCCACTGGCTTGGTGAGGTAGTGGTCCATTCCGGAGGCGAGGCACTTCTCCCGGTCCGCTTTCATGGCATGGGCGGTGAGTGCGCAGATCGGGGTGTGACTGCCGTTCTTCTCCTTGCGCCGAATTTCCTCGGTCGCCTCGAATCCGTCCATTTCCGGCATCTGGCAGTCCATGAAGATGAGGTCGTAGCGAGTGTTCTCCCACGCCGCAACGGCTTCGCGGCCGTTATCCACGACATCCACCGCAAGACCGGCCTTCTGCAGCAACCGCGAGGCGATCTTCTGGTTTACCAAGTTATCCTCGGCCACCAGTGCGCGCCGCTTCGGCATCTCGACCGGTCTGGGGCTCGGTGGAGCCGGGCCGCCGGAGGCCGGAGCAGCCGCTGGCTCTGTCTGCCTCACTGACTGGGCCGCCCGCTTGGCCTTCGCCAGATGCTCTTCGTCGGAAAGGCTATGCCGGGTGACAAGCGGCGATCCCGGCGTACGGCTGGGCCGCAGCACCGCGGCGAGAACGCCCCGCAATTCCTCAGTGCGGTACGGTTTCGCCAGATATCCCGCGTAGCCGGAACGATGAACGCGCATTCCGTCTCCGCGCATCGGCGAAGACGTCATCGCCACCAGCGGCGTGTCCGCGATCTCAGGATCCTCGCCGATCTCCTTCCGGATGTCCAACCTGTCCAGTTCGGCAAGTTCCAGGTCGATCAACGCCACGCGGACGGGTTTTCCCTCCGCTGCCGCCTGCTTCAGAGCTGGAACCACCTCGCGTCCATGGTGTACCGCCAGGGACTCGCACTTCCAGACCGGAAGCTGTCTGGCAATGGACGCCGCGGCTGCCTTCCGGTCCGCCACCAGCACACGGACGCCGGCAAGTTCCGGAACGCCCGCCGCCCCTTGAAACGACAACGCCCGCTTGCCCAAGGCCGCCGTGAACCAAAACGCGCTGCCCCGCCCCGCGTGGCTCTCCAAACCGATCCGGCCGCCCATCAAATCCACCAACTGCTTTGAGATGGCCAGACCCAGCCCCGTCCCCCCGTACTTGCGCGTGGTGGAGTCGTCCACCTGAACGAAGTTCTCAAATAGTTTCTGCTGCTGGTCCGCCGGAATCCCGATGCCCGTATCCGATACCGTGAACCGCGCGGTCATCTGTTCCGCCGTCTGCCGGACAATCTCCGCCCGCAGGCTCACCGTGCCGTGGTGCGTGAACTTGACCGCGTTGCTCAGCAGGTTGTTCAGGACTTGGCGTAACCGGCCGGGGTCACCAACGGCCATCGCGGTCAGCGGTGGCAGCGGGCGATATTCGAATTCGAGCGACTTGCCCCGCGCGCGCAATGAAAAGATCGTCGCGATTTCCTCGATTACGCCCTCGAGATCAAACGGGATTGCCTCCACCTGGAGCTTGCCCGCCTCGATTTTCGAGATGTCGAGGATATCGTTAAGAACCGTAAGCAGCGAATTGGCCGAGCTCTTCACGCTCTCGGCGTACTCGCGCTGTTCCGGATTGAGCGGCGTTCCGAGAAGAAACTCGGTCATGCCGATAACCCCGTTCATCGGCGTCCGGATCTCGTGGCTCATGTTCGCCAGGAACCGGCTCTTCAGCTTCGTGGCCTCCTGGGCCTTCATCAGCGCTTCTTCGAGCTCGCGGTTCTTCCGCTCCTGTTCCTGGGAGTATTCGCGGAGCTTCTCCTCGTTCCGCCGCAGCTTCGAGATGTTGCGGACGACGGCGATCATTTCGGACCAGTTGAGCGGCATCAGGCGCAGCTCCCAATGTTGGCGGTCGTCGCTTGGCCCAAGCTGGTATTCCACGATCTCGGTGGAGTGCGACCGGTTCACTTTATCGAGAGCCTCCTTCAGGGAGTCAGCCCCGTCACGCGGCAGCAGTTCCTGGACCATCCGGCCCGCCGGTTCCTTCCCGCCCACAAAGGGCGGATCGCCGTGGCCCTTTTTGCAGTCGGTCACCAGGCCATCGGCGCTCACCCGGAGGAAATAGTCTGGAAAAGCCTCGAAGATGGCGTTCAGCTCCGTGCTTGTCTGGAAAGCAGCCTCTTCGCTGCGCTGGCGGTCGGAGATGTCGAGCGAGGAGAACGCCATGCCCACCACGTGACCGCTCTCGTTGCGCAGGAAGCTCTCATGGACCTCCAATGTGATCAGCGAGCCATCCGGGCGCTCGTATTTCTTGCGTGTAACAGGATGGGTCGTCTCGTCCTGCACTTTGCGAAAGAACTCCATCCGCTCGCGGTCTTGCTCGACCTTGGGGTAAAGCTCCCAGAACGGCATCCCAATTAACTGCGATTTAGACTTCCCGCGGAGATCGGTCTCGCGCGTATTCACCTGGCGGATGATACCGTCGAGATCCACCTCCTGGTACCCCATCGGGGTGGATTCAAAGAGCGTGCGAATGCGGTGGCGTTCGGAGACGGCGTCCCACAGCTCCTCGGCGTCGTCAGAGCGGCCGCGGAAACGGCGAATCACCTGGAAAAGGATGATCGCCAGGCCGGCTAACAACAGGATTGTTAATGGGTCCGCCACTGAATCGAGTCCGGTTCCTGCACGAGGCGACCGTGACACGGCGCACTCCTCTCCACGGCCGACCGCGCGAGGAGACGCCTCGTCTCTCTATGTCCTCCATCGGCGGAACGGTACTGGGTGTTTAGAGGTACCGGACGGGGGTGGCGGAATCGGCCGCGCCGGGCCGCCGGCGACTTCGCAAACCCCGGTTCGTCAGAGGTATCGCAGCAGCTTGTCTCGCACCGCGAGACACGTTTCGTTGTCCGGGCTCACTACGAGCACAGTATCGTCGCCGGCGATCGTTCCCACGACCTCGGGCCAGTTCGCGTTGTCTAACGCCACCGCCAGCGAGTTCGCGTTGCCCGGAGAAGTTCGCAAGACCAATAGATTCTGCGCCGTCTTAATATCCCGCAGAAATTCGCCGGCGATGGTACCGAGGTCCGGGCCGGAGCTGTCCCGCTCCACCTGCTGGTAACCGGAAGCGGTCTTCACCAACCCGAGCTCGCGGATGTCTCGCGACAGCGTCACCTGCGTCGTCTTGATGCCGACCCGCGCCAGCTCCCGCGCCAGTTGCTCCTGGGTGTTGATGTGCTTCTGGTTGATCAGCTTCAGGATCTGGCCTTGCCGATAGCTCTTGTTCATCTCCGTGCTCCTGTCGTCGCCCGTCCCGCCGGACCCGCTTTCCGCGCCCGGATTCTCGCCGTCCGCGTTCATTCCGCCGCCTCCTTTAACTCCTCCAGCCGTCCCCGGGCTCTCGCCAGCGCCGCCCGCACCGCCAGCGGGCCGGTCGCCCCCGGCACCTCCCGCGTCCGCATCCCAACCTTCGGGTCCATTAGTTTAGCCATCTCCGGCCGGAACTCCGGCGCGAACTCACAAAGCTCCTCCGCTGTCCAATCCGCCGGACTCCTGCCCGCACGGATGCTTTCGAGAACCAGCCGGCCGGCGATCTGGTGCGCCTGGTGGAAGGGGGTTCCCGCCCTCGACAGAGCCTCGGCCAGATCCGTGGCCACCACCCAGCCCGCCTCGGCCGCCACCGCCGGAGGCTCCTCCCGCAGGTCCGCCGTCGACACCACCACTCCCATCATTTCAAGCGAGCCGTTCAACTGATCCGCCGCTTCAAACAGCGGGACTTTGTCCTCCTGCAAGTCCCTGTTATAGGTCATCGGCAGCCCCTTCAACGTAACGTAGAGCGAGTTGAGGCTCCCCCAGACCCGGCCGGACTTGCCGCGAATCAACTCGAGCGAATCCGGATTCTTCTTCTGCGGCATCAAGCTCGAGCCGCTGGTGACGCCGTCGCCGAGATCCAGCCACCCGAACTCGTCGCTCGAGTAGAGAATCCAGTCCTCGCACATCCGGCTCAGATGGACCATCACCATCGACGCCGCGTAAAGGTAATCGAGTACGAAGTCGCGGTCGGCTGCGACGTCCATGCTGTTCCGGGTAAGTCCCTCGAACCCGAGTTCCTCGGCCATCTTCTCCCGGTCAAACGGAAACGCGCTCCCGGCCAGCGCGCCTGAGCCAAGCGGCAGCAGGTTCACCCGCGCCCTGGCCTGCCGCAGGCGCTCATGATCGCGGTCGAAACACTCAAAGTAGGCAAGCAGATAGTGCGGCCACAGGACAGCCTGCGCGCGGCGCATGTGGGTGTAGCCGGGTATTACGGCTTCCGGATAGCGTTCCCCGAGATCGAGCAGCGCTTCCATCAAACCCCGCAGCAGCATGCACCCATGGTCGATCTCGCCGCGCAACCAGAGGCGGACGTCGAGCGACACCTGTTCATTACGGCTGCGGCCCGTATGGATCTTCTCGGCCGCGTGCCCGGCCTTCTCGCCAAGCTTCCGGATCACGAACGTGTGGATGTCCTCATCCGTGGCCCCCTCGAAGTACCCCGGCGCGCGGGCCTCCTCCAGGATCTCAGCGCACGCCGCCAGCAGGCTCGCGCACTCTTCCGCAGCGAGAATTCCCGCGTCTCGCAGCGCCCTCGCGTATGTCTGCGATCCCCTGACATCGGCCTCCAGCAAACGCCGGTCAAACGATAGCGACTCGGAAAATCTTTCGAAGACCTCCGACGGCCCTTCCGCGAACCTGCCACCCCAAAGCTTCATACTCTGTAACTCTGTGTCCTCTATATCCTCTGTGCTCTCTGTGGTTTAGCCCTTCCTCTCCAGTTCCGCCGCGATCTTAATCGGCAGCCCCACCAAGCTAATGAACCCCTTCGCATCCTTCTGATCGTAATCCTCGCCCATCGTGAAGCTGCCAATCGACAGCGAATAGAGCGAGTATGGCGACTTCCGGCTCACCGGCTCCACGTTGCCCTTAAACATCCGCAGCGTCACTTCGCCCGTGGTCCGCTCGCTGGTCTTGGCAAAGAAGGCGTCGAGGGCCTCGCGCAAGGGGGTAAACCAGAGGCCGTTGTAAACCATCTCGGCGTAGTCGAGCGCAAGCTTCTGCTTGTAGTGCAGCGTCGCGCGGTCCAGCGTCAGCGATTCGAGTTCCCGGTGCGCCGCCACGATCAGCGTCCCGCCCGGCGTCTCATAGCAGCCGCGACTCTTCATGCCGACAAACCGGTTTTCCACGAGATCAGCGCGGCCCACGCCATGCTCCCCGCCAATCGCATTCAACTTCTCCACCATCGCGGTCCCGGAGAGAACCTCCCCGTCCACCGTCACCGGTATGCCCTTATCAAAGCCGACTGTCACCTCGGCAGGCTTGTCCGGCGCCTCAAGCGGCGGCTTCGTCAGCATCCAGATGTGCTCCGGCGCCGCGTTGGCAGGGTCTTCCAACTCTCCACCTTCATGCGAGAGGTGCCACATGTTGCGGTCCCGGCTGTAGATTTTCGTCGTGGTCTGGGAAATCGGCACGTTGTGCTTCGAGGCGTATTCGATGGCGTCTTCCCGCGAGACAATGTCCCATTCGCGCCACGGCGCGATCACCGGAAGATGCGGCGCCAGCGCCTTGTAGGTCAGCTCGAAGCGAACCTGGTCATTTCCCTTACCCGTGGCTCCGTGGGAAAGGCCGTCGCAGCCGGTCCTGAGCGCTACCTCCACCTGCTTCTTGGCCAGCAGCGGGCGTGCGATGGAAGTGCCCAGCAGGTACTTGTGCTCGTATACCGCGCCCGAGCGCACCATCGGCCAGAGATATTCCCGCGCGAACTCCTCGCGCATGTCCTCCACGTGGACCTCCGAGGCGCCGGTCTTCAGCGCCTTTTCTTCCAGGCCTTCGAGCTCCTCGCCGCCCTGCCCGATGTCTCCGCATATCGCCACCACATCACAGCCGTAGTTCTCCTTCAGCCAGGGAATGATGATGGATGTGTCCAGTCCGCCTGAATAGGCCAGGGCTACCTTCTTTGGTTTCGTCATAACTCTCGAATTCTACTCCATGAATTGAAAACCGGAAGCTCCGTTCGCTCCTCGATGTCTCCGCCGGGTCCCTGACATTATTGTCAGCTCATCAGCATCAGCAGCAGGGCCTTCTGCGTGTGCAGCCGGTTCTCTGCCTGCTGAAAAACAACCGACTGATCAGACTCGATCACTTCCTCCACTACTTCCTCGTCGCGGTGCGCTGGCAGGCAGTGCATGAAAACTGCCTCCCGGCTCGCTTTCGCCAGCAACTCCGGCGTCACCTGGTAAGGCTGGAAGTTCACCCGGCGCTCGCCCGCCTCCTCTTCGAAGCCCATACTGGTCCAGACATCTGTGTAGACCACGTGAGCCCCTTCGACGGCCTCATCGGCGTCGTTGGTCACCAGAATTTTGCCGCCGGCCTCCGCGGCCAGCGGCCGGGCTTCGGCGACAATCCCGGCAAACGGCTGATAACCCTCGGGGGTCGCGATGGAGAAATTCGCCCCGAGACGAACCGCGGTGAGCATCAGCGAATGCGCCACGTTGTTGCCGTCTCCAACGAACGCCACCTTCAGCCCTTTCAACGAACCGAATCGCTCTTCGATTGTGAAGACGTCCGCCAGCGCCTGGCACGGATGATAGATGTCGCTCAGAGCGTTCACCACCGGTATCCGCGCCCACTCCGCCAAGCCGTCGATCGTATCCTGGAGAAAAGTTCGCGCCACGATGCACTGGGTCCAGCGCTCCAGATTCCGCGCCACGTCCTTGAGCGGCTCGCGGCCGCCGATCTTGCCGATACTCGAAACGCTGTCCCCGCCCAACTGCTTCATCGCCAACTCGAAGGTGAGCCGCGTGCGGAGCGAGGGCTTCTCGAACAGAATGCTGGTATACCGCCCGCGTAAGGCCCGCCGGAAATCGTCCGGCTCATTCTTCATGGCATGGGTCAGCGCAAGCAGTTCCCGCAACTCTTCACGAGTCACGTCCAGGTCCTTCCGAAACTCCCTGGCGGCGATCTTTGTGACAGGTGTGGTCAATGGTTCGGTCTCCAAGGAGAACTCCCTACTGTATCTTTATTCAGCTACATGAATAATTACACACCAATATCCCGATGTCAACCGCCGGCCCGAGCAGCCTGCGGTGGCCAGGGAGACCCCCACCGGGAGGGCCACGTAACTATCCGGCGTTGCGGTCAACGGGACCGGGCGAGACGGTCGTAGACATGTTTGGCGTGCGTGGTACCCAGGCCTTCGTTGTAGCGGCCGGGCAACCCAAGCACGTATCGAAGGTCTTCGAGGAATTCGTGGAAGGACGTCAAGTCTTTGGCGCGCGCGGGGTATTCCTCGCCGGATTCCTGCCTCCATACGGTCTGGTAGCCGTGGCTGACCAACAACTGGAGTCCGGATTCGCTTATGCGTCCGGCTTTGAGGATCACGGGCTCGCCATTTTGGCCGGCGATGGATGCGGCAAACCCGCCTCGCCGGACCAGCGCGTTGCGTTCCGGGCGTTCCTCTACCTCGAATCCCGCCTCTCGCAGCGCCGGTAATCGCTGGGAGAACGTTTGCCCCTGTACCTTCTCGCGTCGAAAGAACATAATAAGCTCCGTGGCGGCCGGTCAGCTCGTGTTCTCCGCCCGCTGCATGAGAATCCTCGCCAGCGGGAGGCTGAGCCTCCGCACGCGCCGTCCGTTCCAGTACACCGCTGGCGTTGAGTCTACCTTAATATCGAGGGCCAAGTCGATATCCCGGCGGACCTTCCGGGCGACCTCCTGGCTCTGTAAATCGGCGTGCATCTGCGCCGGATCGAGACCGATCGCCCGGGCCACCTCCGCCAGTTGCTCACCATTCTCCAGGCCCGCCTCGTAAAGAGCGTCATGATACTCCCAAAACTTACCCTGCCGCCGCGCCGCCTCGGCCGCCGCGGCCGCCGGGCAGCTCAACGGATGCATGTCGCTCCGCATGATCGGATTGCACTGATCGCTCAGCGGGAAGTGCTTGAACACGAAGGCCACATCGTCGCCGAACTCCTCCTTGAGCTCACGGGACCAGATGGCGAAGTTCCGGCAAGCGGGACACTCAAAATCGCTGAAAATCACCATTTTGACCGGAGCGTCCGGCCGGCCGAGGATCGGATCGTCCATGCCAACCGGGATGGCAACGGGTTCCGCCGCCATAATCTCGTCCGCCAAGGCCCTCGCGGCGCTTGCGCTGCCCGGCTCTCTCGCCTCTGCCACCTGTATCCCGGCGTACTGATACACCACGATCCCAAAAAGAGCGACCGTCAAAAGCCCCAGCGCCCTCCACCGCGCGAAGGGATCCTGCCGCTCCTCCCCAGACGCCTGCCATCGGCGCCACACGCCGCCGGCAAACAACAGCGGGGAGCCGCCCATCCGGGCAGCGATCACGGCCGGCAGCGCCAGGTTGATTACGTGAACCACCATGCACAAGGGGCACAGGGGCGTGTCGCCGAACGTCAACTCGGCCGCCAGCACGGCGCTGCCGGCCAGGCCCGCGAGTGAAAGCAGAAACACCGCCACGGTCGCCTCCGGATCGAAGCCGTCTCCCATCATCCACCCCAACGCCAGGAGCATCCCCAGAACTGCGAAATAAACGAGCCCCCACCCGGCCAGCGGCATCCCGAGCACCGTCGCCCACTCGCTCAACAGAGCCCCCTCACAGCTCGAGCCGAAAACCGCCGCGCATACGTCGCCCCCGGGACCAATCGCAACTTCGAGATCGAGGCGCAGCAAATAATAGGACGTCGCCAGCCCAACCGCAACAAGCGCCATCGCCGCGGCAGTGAGGATCGTCCGTTTCACGAGTACCTATTGTAGGCGATCTCGTTTGGCAGGCTGCTACCGAGTCCCGCTGTAACACCGTCGCTCGCTGGAGCGGGCATCCAGCCGGCCATGGCCGTTTTCAGCAGTTTGTCAGGGATCTCCGGCACGTAGAACAAAGCCCGCTCGGAAAGCTCCCGGCAGGTGCTTCTGCTTGCGTGATCTTTATCTCCTGTTTGAACGCGGCCTCGGACCAGGCCCTGTGGCGCTCTGCCAGCCGGTTCGCTGCGGCGGCGCAAGCGTCCGGCTACAGCCAGTCGTGCGCGTCCCACCGCCTCGGATGTTCTCCTTCCGTTCGCGTTGCGGCGCACCACCGGCTGGACGAGAAACTGACCCGGTTGCATCGTGGGCTCAGTCCAACCGGACTGGTGACGCAAGATCCCACCGAGCACAAAGCCCGGCGCGCCGGTGGCTTCGTTTGGTCAGTTTCTCGATCCCCGCATCCGCACTAATGGTTCCGGCTGGTTGAAGAAATTTATCTCTATTCACATCAATGACTTTGGCGGCGCCTTCCGGTTTGCGCGAAACGCTGGCCGCGATAATGGACACTGGGACCGCCACCCTCGCCCACACTGCGGTTCCATGGTGGCGTTGGGAGGAGATTTTTTACACGACACGGAAATAAGCCGGCTCTTGCGTCACACGGCCGATTGAGCGGCTTACAAACTTGACTGAGTTACACTAAGACTATTGAATATCTGTACACTCACATGATACAATGCAAACAGTGAAGCAGTAACTATCCCCAAACGGCAAAGTCTACATAGGAGAGATAGATGGACATCAACCGCTTTACCGAAAAGCTCCAGGAGGGCGTCCGAGCCGCTCAATCGAAGGCCGTGCGCTTCGGGAACCAGCAGGTTGATGTGGAGCACCTTTTCAACACCCTGCTCGAACAGGAAGGCGGCCTCGCTCCCTCGATCCTGCTAAAGGCCGGACTCGACGCCAAACAGATCCACCAGCGGATCGAGAAGGAGATCGAGCGCTTGCCAAAGGTCTCCTCGCCGACGGGAGCCACCGACCAAATCTACGTTACCGGCCGCCTGCAGCAACTCTTCACCAAGGCCGAGGACGAGGCCAAGCGCCTCAAGGACGACTACATTTCGGTTGAACACGTTGTCCTCGCCGCCACCGGCGACGGGGGTGCGGCCGGACGCATTTTGAAGGAGTCCGGAGCCAGCCGCGAGCGTCTCATGAAGGCGCTGCAAGAAGTGCGCGGCAACCAGCGGGTGACCTCCCAGAATCCGGAGGAGACCTATCAGGCGCTCGAGCGGTACGGACGTGACCTGACCCAACTGGCCGCCCAGGACAAGCTCGATCCGGTGATCGGCCGCGACGAGGAGATCAGGCGCGTCATGCAGGTGCTGTCGCGGCGCACGAAAAACAACCCGGTCCTGATCGGTGAACCTGGCGTCGGAAAGACCGCCATCGCCGAGGGACTGGCTCGCCGCATTGTCCGGGGCGACGTACCGGAGGGATTGAAGAACAAGCGCGTCGTATCCCTCGATATGGGCGCCCTCATCGCCGGGGCGAAGTTCCGTGGCGAGTTTGAGGAGCGGCTGAAAGCCGTGCTCAAGGAGGTACAGTCCTCCGAGGGAGATATCATTCTCTTCATCGATGAGCTCCACACCGTGGTCGGCGCCGGAAAGGCGGAAGGAGCGATGGATGCGGGCAATCTGCTGAAGCCGATGCTCGCCCGCGGGGAACTGCACTGCATCGGCGCTACGACGCTCGATGAATACAGGAAGAACGTCGAAAAAGATGCGGCGCTCGAACGCCGCTTTCAGCCCGTGCTGGTCGATCAGCCTTCCGTCGAGGACACAATCTCGATTCTCCGCGGCCTGAAAGACCGCTATGAGGTCCACCACGGCGTCCGCATCAAGGACTCCGCGCTGGTGGCGGCGGCCGTCCTTTCCAACCGCTACATCTCGGACCGGTTCCTGCCGGACAAGGCGATTGACCTCGTCGATGAATCCGCCGCCAAGTTGCGCACCGAAATGGACTCCATGCCGGCCGATCTCGACGAAATCCACCGCCGCACGATGCAGCTTGAAATCGAGCGCGAGGCGCTCCGCAAGGAGAAGGACGAAGCCTCCCGCGACCGTCTGCAGCGTCTGGAAAAAGAGTTGGCGGACCTGAAGACGGAGGGGAACGCCCTGCAGGCCCGCTGGCAGTCGGAGAAAGAAGCCGTGCAGCGCGTCCGCAAGCTGCGGGAGCAGATCGAGGAGACCAAAATCCAGATCGAGCGGGCCGAACGCGAATATGACCTTAACAAGGCCGCCGAGCTGAAATACGGCCGTCTCAGCGAACTCGAGCGCGAACTGCTCGAAGCCGAGAAGAAGGGCGAGGATCGCACCGCCGGACCACGCCTGCTCAAGGAGGAAGTCGACGAGGAGGACATCGCCCAGGTGGTGAGCCGCTGGACCGGTGTTCCGGTGGCGAAACTGCTCGAGGGCGAGATGCAGAAGCTGCTCCACCTCGAAGACTCGCTTCACGAACGCGTCGTCGGCCAGGACGAAGCGGTGCGAGCCACCGCCGAAGCCGTGATGCGCGCCCGAGCCGGTCTCAAGGACCCGAACCGCCCGATCGGCAGCTTCATCTTCCTCGGACCCACCGGCGTGGGCAAAACCGAACTCGCCCGCGCCCTCGCCGAAGCCCTATTCGATGATGAGCGATCCATGATCCGGATCGACATGTCCGAGTACCAGGAGAAGCACACCGTCGCGCGCCTCGTCGGCGCGCCTCCCGGCTACGTCGGCTATGAGGAGGGCGGCCAGCTCACGGAAGCCGTGCGCCGCCGGCCCTACTCCGTGATTCTGTTCGACGAAATCGAAAAGGCGCACTCCGACGTCTTCAACGTGCTGCTGCAGATTCTCGACGACGGCCGTCTCACCGACGGCCAGGGACGGACGGTGGATTTCAAGAACACCATCGTGATTATGACTTCGAACATCGGCAGCCACCGGATTCTCGAATTCCGGGGCTCCGGCGAGGGCGAGCACGAGCTGATGAAGATCGCCGTGCTCGAGGAGCTACGCCGCCAGTTCAGGCCCGAGTTCCTCAATCGTGTCGACGAAGTGATCGTCTTCCATGCTTTGACCGACGAGGAGCTGATCCAGATCGTCGACATCCAACTCGCCGGCCTCCGCCAGCGGCTCGCCGGCCGCCACATTCGCATCGAACTGACCCCTGCCGCGCGGAAGCACCTGGTCCGCGTCGGTTATGACCCGACCTATGGTGCGCGCCCCCTAAAACGCGCCATTCAAAAGGAGATTGAAAACCCGCTGGCGCGGATGCTGCTCGATGGATCCATCCGTGGTCATCAGACCATTAGCGTGGATTTCGATTCCGAAACCGGCAATCTTAACTTCGAAACCGTGGAGGTTGTGAATGCTCCAGAGTAGGAACGGTGGAACTCGTGGGAAGGGCCGCCGGTCTTCGTTGACGAGATAAGCATGGATAAAATCCGCGCCGCATGATCGCGCGTGAGATCCTGGTACTAGATCCTATGTCGCAAAAACCGAGGCACATGACTATGCTTTATTCTTCCGTTGTCGAACCGGCCACGGGTACGAACTGGCGTCCGGCCGCGGACGTCTACCGCACTAAGGACGGCTGGCTCCTGAAATTCGAGCTCGCCGGCGTGCTGATGGACGACCTCAGCGTTATGGCTCGCGGCTCCGCGCTTACCGTGAGGGGAATCCGGCGTGATCAGACCAGGGAAGAAGGCTGCAGCCAGTATTCGCTCGAGATCCTTTACAGCCGCTTTGAGCGCACGGTCCATCTGCCTTGTGAAATCGAGTCCGGGACGCTGGACATCCAATATAAGAACGGTATATTGTTGGTCCGCGTGACCATCTGATAGATCGGGGGATACGTTATGAGTGAAGAACAAAGACAAGAAATGATTCAAACTCTCCCGCTTCTGCCGCTGAAGAATACCGCTCTGTTTCCGCATTTGCTGATGCCCCTTTCCGTGGGGCGGGCGAAATCAGTGGCCGCGGTAGAAGCCGCGCTGGCCACCGAGGAAAAAGAACTCGCGGTCTTTGCGCAGAAGGATGCATCGGTGGACGTACCGGAGCACGACGACCTTTATACCTACGGGACGAAGGCCGTGGTCCGCAAGGTAGCCCGCCCAAATGAGAACAGCGTTGAGTTGCTTGTGCTTGGCGTCGAACGCGTCATGCTGTTGTCGACCGAGGACACCGAGGAGGGCAAGTTTCGCCAGGCCAAGGTGCGAATTTCGCCGCCGCCCTGCGAATTGACAGCGGAAACCGAAGCGGTGCAGCGTTCCGTGGTGGAGCTTGCCGGTAAAGTAATCGCCATGGCCCAGCCACAGATGCAGATGGATCTCAGCCAACTCGTTCCCGGCAAGGAAGATCCGATGAAACTCTGCTTCCTGGTCGCGTCGATGATGGGACTTGGGCTCGAAAAAGAGCAGGCCCTGCTCGAGGCGCAAACCTGCACCGACGGCCTGCGCCTCCTTCACAACTACCTCTCCCATGAGAAGCAGGTACTGGAGTTGCGCACCAAGATCGCCGACGAAGCCCGCAGCGAAATGAGCAAGGAGCAGCGCGAATACCTGCTGCGCCAGCAGATGCGCGCCATCCAGCAGGAACTCGGCGAGAAAAATCCCGAGCAAGCCGACGTCGAGTTGCTCAGGGAACGCCTCGAGGAGACCGAACTTCCAGACGAGGTGCGCAAGGAAGCAGACCGCGAGCTGCGCCGTCTGGAGCGGCTGCCGGTGCAATCCCCCGACCACCACGTCAGCCGGACCTATCTCGAACTCGTGCTCGAGCTTCCCTGGTTCGAAATGACCGAGGATAGCCTCGACATCGCCCGGGCGCGGCAGATTCTCGACGAGGACCACTACGATCTCAAGGAAGTGAAAGAGCGCATCCTCGAACACCTCGGGGTCTTAAAAATGAATCCGGAGGCCAAGGCGCCTATTCTCTGCTTCGTTGGCCCTCCAGGAACCGGAAAGACCTCGCTGGGACACTCCATCGCCCGCGCTCTCGGCCGCAAGTTCGAGCGCTTCAGCCTTGGCGGCATGCATGACGAGGCCGAGCTCCGCGGCCACCGCCGTACTTACATCGGCGCCATGCCTGGCCGCCTCATTCAGTCCATCCGGCGCGCCGGAGCAAGGAACCCGGTGCTGATGCTGGACGAGGTCGACAAACTCGGCCGCGACTTCCGGGGCGATCCCGCGTCGGCGCTGCTCGAAGTGCTCGACCCGGAACAGAATAATTCGTTCCGTGACAACTATCTCGACCTCGCTTTCGATCTCTCGAAGGTGATGTTCATCACTACCGCTAATACGCTCGACACCATTCCGCAGCCCCTGCTCGACCGCATGGAGGTCCTCCGGTTGGCTGGTTACGCGGAAATGGAGAAGGTCGAGATTGCCAAGCGCTTCCTCATTCCAAGACAGCTCAAGGAAGCGGGGCTCACGGCCGTGCAGTGCAATATAACCGGTGAAGCGCTCACCTCGCTGATTCGCAATTACACCCGCGAAGCGGGACTGCGGCGGCTGGAGCGGGCGATCGGCCGCGTCTGCCGCAAGGTGGCGTTGCGATTCGCCGAAGGCGATACCAGTCCCTTCGAGGTCAAGCCGGACGACCTGCTCGACATGCTTGGTCCCTACCCCTTTACCCCCGAGGAGGCCCGGAAGGAAGTCCCTCCGGGTGTGGCCATGGGCCTCGCCTGGACGCCCGTGGGCGGAGAGGTGCTCTATATCGAAGCCACCAAGATTCCCGGGGGCAAGGACTTGACCATCACCGGCCAGCTCGGGGATGTCATGAAAGAATCCGTCCAGGCGGCCTCGAGCTGGATCCGCTCCCATGCCAGCCTGCTGGGCATTGATCAAGGCGCGTTCAAGGATTCCGGCGTGCATCTGCATGTACCGGCGGGGGCGACCCCAAAAGACGGCCCTTCGGCGGGAATTACGGCTGCCGTGGCGCTGACCTCGCTCTACGCGGACGCGCCGGTCCGTACCGATACCGCCATGACCGGCGAGATCACCCTCACCGGCCTCGTCCTTCCAATCGGAGGTCTGAAGGAGAAGGTGCTCGCCGCCAGGCGCGCCGGCATTAACCGCGTCGTGATTCCGAAACACAACGAGAAGGACCTGCGGGACCTGCCCGACGACGTCCGCGAGGAAATGCAGTTCTTCCCCGTGGAGCGGATCGAGGAAGTGCTCGAGCAGACCCTCCCGGCGTTAGCCGAACGGCTCGCCGCGGCCCACGCTGGCTGAAACAGACCGTCTTTGCTCCCGGCGGCAGGCCGAAACGCCTGCCTCCGGCTCCCTGATCCAGGCTGCGGATAAGAAAACCTTGGCCTACCGTTCCGGCTCCACTTCCCAGCGCATTCGGATCCCGGCCTCGATCACCGGCCGGTCGGCCGTCCAGTAGAGCACTCCTTGGCCGCGCTGAGTCTCGTTGACGAGAACCTGCAGGAAGCCCTTCCGGCGCTTTCTGAACGTCGGATCCAGTGACTTGGCCTCCTTCATGAGCGCGGACGAGCCGGAGGCTTCCCGCATCGTCGCGGTAAACGTGGCGCTCTGTCCACCGACTTCCAGGGTGTCGAACTGAAGGCCGACCACGTAATGGTCAACCGGGCGGTCGTGTTTCTCGAGCCGCACCAGTCTCCCCAGCACGTTAGCGCCTTTCGGCGCGACGATTTCCTCGCCGTGTTTGAGCGGCTTGGCCAGCGTCCCGCGGATTCGGGAGCCGAGCACTGCTTGGCCTGGATCGATCGCCTCCGCCAGAGTAACGTCAAGGCTGGCACGCGGCGGTAGTCGGAGTTCCGTGCCGGCCGCGGACTCATCCTCCGCGCCCGCCCCGGAGGAGTCGAACGAAATACTCGACTCGCCCACGTATTGGCGGCAGAGAGAGAAGGCGCTTTCGTTCCGCCGGAGGCCGCCCGTGATGCTCAGCATATCCAGCCTCGAAGCGTTTGGAAGAAGAAAGCCGCCGGAGCCAATCTCGCGGCGGCCATACTCCATCGTATCCACCGCCTCCACCAAACCCAGCTCCGCCGGTATTTCATCCGCCACTACGCGGAGGCGAACCAGGTCGAGCGTTTCGGAATCGGCCCAGAACGTGCCGTGAAAAGCGACGCGGGCCTGAAAGGGCGGCACACGCAGGCTGTAAGTGCTGCGTTCCCGGCTGACCGTGTAGTCGAACCTGTGAACCAATCGGCCACCGATCTCTTCCTCGCCCTGGTAAGAGTACGCCGGACCGTCGGCTACGAGAACGTTCCGTGCGTGGAGAGCGAAGTTCCCGGTCCCGGCGGTTCCATGCTGAATGAGGTCGGCAAGATGCTGCTCGCCAAAGGCGCCGGAGTCGGGCCAGGCGAAGACTTCGCGGTCCCCGATCAGGCCCACCTCCACCTGAAGTCTGTCTACTTCGCGGAGCTCGGCGGAGTGCGGGTCCTTGCGGCTCCGCTCGATGGTCTGCAAACAGATGAAGTCCGGCATCCGCTCGAGGTTCGCGCGGGCTTTTTCCCGAATGGCGTCGAGAAGAATCGCGGAACCGCCGGAGGGTTGGCCCGCGGCGAGGCCGGCGGACAATAACAACACGAGCAATATCCCCAGCTTGCTCATGCGCCGATTATAAGGTCATTCGCTCGGATTGCCAGAGTAAAATTTGAACAAATCGTGTCCCAACACGCTACCTCGCCGGCTCACGCTAGCCAGCGAAAATGTTGGCTTCGTAGATTCGGAGTATCAACTCCGTGGCCAAACGGCCGGAAGCCGCCGGAACCGCGGGCTCGCGGCCGGTTCGCACCGAATCGATGAAGTCGGCGATCACCGCTTCGTGGCCGGCTGTATCCGCAACGGTGGCGCTGGCGGCTCCGTCGTGGACTTCGAAGCCGCGGGCCGCCGGATTGTTAACGCCTTCGACGTTCCATCCCGTGATCTGATCGTTCTCCATCACCAATGACCCTTTCTCGGTAATGAGCTCGAAGCGGGTCGGATAGCCGGGCTTGCAGATTGTGGAGGCGGTAAAACTGGCGATCATGCCATCACCGTAGCGAAGCAGGGCCACCCCGTGGTCCTCCACCTCGATCTCGTGGGCGAAGGCGCCGCACATGCTGGTCACCTTGTCCGGAAGGCCGAAGAACCAGCAGAGCAGATCGGCGTTGTGGGCCGCCTGCTGGATGAACGGTCCCCCGCCGTCGATAGCCCATCCGCCCCGGTAACCCGCGGAATCGTAGTAGGCCTGGTCGCGGTAGTACTTGACATCCATCGTGGCCGCGAAGATGCGGCCCAGGCCGCCGCCATCAAGAAGCTTCTTTAGTGCGATATTGTCCGGACTCATCCGCCGCTGGAAGGTGACCGCGAGCGTGACCCCGGCTCTCTCGCACGCCGCCGTCATCCGGTCCATGTTCTCCCGCGTAACGTCGAGCACCTTCTCGACCAAAACATGCTTGCCCAGCGCCGCGGCCTCCTCCGCCCCCTGGTGGTGCAACCCGTTAGGCGTCGCCAGCGCCACCGCATCGAACGGTACGGTAACGTCCCGCAAGGACGGAAAGACCGGCGTCTCCGCCGGCAGACCTTCCGGCCGGCGCCCGCTGCGCGACACCAACCCGGCCAGCGCTGCGTCCGGAACATTGCCGATGGCTTGAATGTACGCCTTGCTGATCCCTCCGGAACCCACGATCACGAAGCGAAACGGTTGACTCATGGCAAACCTCGCATCGGGCTATTGTAGCGTGGGCTGTCGCCGCGGCATCGCCATCCCGCTTGTTCGCCCTTTCTTTGTTCAATTGGGCTTGATTTGTCTTGGAAGTCGAGTACACTGCAACTACCATGTCCCGAAACCGAGCTTGGTCCATGGAGCGCGAGGCCGCACTGGTACGGCTCGGCCGGCTGGCTCTGGAAGAAGCGGACATCGGCGAATTACTGCAGAAATCGGCGGCTCTGGTCGCGGCAACCCTCGAGGTGGAATTCTGCAAGGTTCTCGAATACCTGCCGGACCGGGAAGCGCTGCTACTGCGGGCCGGAGTGGGCTGGAAAGAAGGACTGGTGGGGCAGGCGCTCGTCACGGCAACCGGCGAGACGCACTCCGGCTGCGCTCTGCTCTCGGGGACGCCGGTGGTCGTCGAAGATTTCCATCGGGAAACGCGATTTCAGCCGTCGTTGCTTCACGTTCATGGAGTTACAAGCGGAGCCAGCGTCGCGATCCCCGGCGCCGGGCCGTTCGGCGTGCTTGGCGTTCATACCAGCCGCCGCCGCGAATTCTCCTCCGAGGAAGTCGCATTCCTGGAGTCCGCCGCTCAGATTCTCGCCGGGGCCATCAACCGCAGCCGCATCCATGAGGCAATCCGCGAAAGTGAGGAGCGCTTTCGCCGCACCTTCGAGGATTCACCGATCGGCATGACGATTGTGGGCCTCGACCATCGCTTCGTCCGGGCGAACCGGGTTTTCTGCGAGCTGATGGGCTATTCGGAGGACGAGTTCCGGCAACTCCGCTTTGAGGAGGTGACGCATCCGGATGACCGGGCGAAAACCAGCGAACTCGCGGCGAAACTTTTCCTTGGAGCGACGTCCCGCTTCCGCCTCAGAAAGCGCAACATCACCAAGGCAGGCGTAACCGTTTGGGTCGACCTGACGGCGACGCTGGTGAGAGATGACCGCGGAACACCGCTTCATGCCGTCTCGATGATCACGGACCTGACCCCGCGGCTGCGGCGGGAAGAAGACATGCAACTCGCCCGGTTCACCCTGGACAATGCACACGAGGCGATCTTCTGGGTGGAGCCCGATGGGAAGTTGCGGGATGCCAACGAGAGCGCCGGGCGGCTGCTGGGGTACAACCGGCAAGAACTGCTCGCCAAGCATGTATCCGATCTCGACGAAAGGATGTCGGAAGACGACTGGCCGCGCCTTTGGGCCACTCTCTCGAAACGCGGCCGCGCCGCAATCGAAACGCGAGTTCGGCGCAAGAACGGCGAAAGTTTTCCCGCCGAGCTGAGCGCCGTTCATCTCAAACTCAACGGTCACGAATACGCTTGCGGCTTCGTCCGCGACATCAGCGCCCGGAAACGCAGCGAAAACCAACTGAAGGCGAGCGAGGAACACTGGCGGGCCCTCATTGAAAATACTCAGGATCTCATCACCATCCTCAACCCGGACGGCACGGTTCGCTACACCAGCCCTTCCATCGAACGCGTGCTCGGCTACGCGCCGGAGGAGCGAGTCGGCAAGAACACCTTCGAACTCATTCATCCCGGCGATGCGGAGCGAGTGCGGGAAGAACTCGTCCGCGGAGGTCAGAGCCCGAACGCAACCGCCAAGCTGGACTTCCGGTTTCGGCATAAGGACGGATCCTGGCGTCACTTGGAAGCCGTGGCGCGGAACCTGCTGGATAACCCGGGCGTCGCGGGAATCGTCATTAATTCGCGCGACATTACGGAACGCAAGCGGGCCGAGGAGAAGATCCGCGCCAGCGAGGAATGGTTTCGTAGCAGTTTCGAGTTTGCCGGCGTCCCCACGGCAATCACAACGGCCGGCGGCCGCTTCCTGCGCGTAAACCCCGCCATGTGCCGGTTTCTCGGGTTCACGGAAAAGGAACTGCTGAAACTGTCCTGGCTGGAAATCACCCATCCCGAAGACGTCGAAATGAGTCATGAACTACGCCGCGGGCTTTTGGATGGCGAGGTGCTGTCCTCAGGGGCCGCAAAGCGTTACATCCGGAAGGACGGCTCCATCCGCTGGGGCTACGTCGTTTTGTCGCTGATTCGCGGCGCGGGCGGCCGCGGCGACCGCATCGCCGCCCAGATCAGCGACATTACTGAACGCAAGCGGGCGGAGCAGGCCCTCCGCCGAAGCGAGGCTGAATTGCGCAATAGCCAGCAAGAGCTCCAGGCGCTGGCCGGCCGGCTGCTCGACAACGAGGAAGAGGAACACCGCCGCCTGGCGCGCGACCTCCACGATGATTTCAACCAGCGCCTCGCTGCCGTGGAGTTTGACCTGTCCGAACTTGATATAGCGCGCCTTCCCAACGTTCCAGCTCACCTCAAGAAGAAGCTCCACTCCGCCCGGTCAAGCATCTCGGACCTCTCCGACGACATGAGGCGGCTGGCGTATCAGCTCCACCCGGCCGCCATCGAGATTCTCGGGTTGCCCGCGGCATTGCAGCAGCAGTGCCAGGAGGCCTCGCAGATGGGACAGCGGAGCGTGCGTTTCACCGGGCGGAATCTGCCCGCGGCATTTCCCCCCGATACCGCCCTGTGCCTCTACCGCATCACGCAGGAGTGCCTGCGGAATATCGCCAAGCACAGCCGTGCCCGCAAGGTTTCGGTCACACTTTCCGGGGTCCGTCACGGCCTGCGACTCTCCATCAAGGACAACGGCGTCGGATTCGACGAGAAGGTGGTGGAGAAAAAGCGCGGCCTGGGGCTCATCAGCATGCGCGAACGCGCCCGGCTGGTGGGCGGCAGCCTGGCGGTGAAATCAGCTCCGGGACAGGGTACGCAAGTGGTGGCGGAAGCGCCGTTGCCGAGTCCGGAAAAACCTGATCCGGCACGGTTTTAAGAATCACCGGCGAAGACTAGGTGTAAACTTGAGTCACGAGTGCGATGGGCCAACCCGCCACACGGTTACGATTGATGCTCGCCGATGATCACGCGCTGGTCCTCGGCGGCATTAAGGGCATGCTGGAGTCAAGCTACGACGTGGTCGGTGTCGCCGAGGACGGCCGCCAACTGGTTCGGGCCGCCGAAGAATTGAAGCCGGATATCATCCTGCTGGATATCTCGATGCCTCAACTGAACGGCATTGAGGTGGCGCGGCGGCTGGCCAAGTCCTTGCCGGACACGAAGCTCATCTTCGTAACAATGCACGCCGACGCGACCTTTGTCACCGCAGCTCTCAAGGCCGGAGCCTCCGGGTATGTGATCAAGAAGTCGGCGCCCCGCGAATTGGTGAAAGCCATCGAAGAGGTCCGGCGCGGCCGGACGTATGTAACTCCCTTGGTAACAAGGGGCTTTGTCGATTCCGTCTTGGCGCCATATGAATCGTCTGAAACTTTCGGCCGGTTGACTCCCCGCCAACGCGAAGTGCTCCAGTTGGTCGCCGAGGGTCATTCCATTAAGGAGATCGCGGCCAGACTCTTCATCTCTCCAAAAACGGTGGAGTTTCACAAGTCGCGAATCATGAAGGCGCTGGGGTTGCGCAACACCGCGGAACTCGTCAAGTACGCCCTCAAACACGGAATCGTCTCCATCGAAGAATCCTGATCATTCTCCGCCGGCCTGGACGGCGAATTGTTTCTTTCCGGAACAACAAAACTCGGGAATTACCGAGTTGTCACGGCCAATTGACGGGCGTAATCTTAGAGTGAAGACCGGAGGGGAGGCGGACGAAGTGTCTCGCCAGGTTCGTGCCGGGGAGACAGCTTCAGACATGGGAGGTGGCCGCTGATGCATGGACCGTTGACGAACTTGCCAGATCACCATGGACCCAGGGATCGCGTGGCGGTGTTGGCCGTCAGCCCTTACCGCGCCGACCACGGCACTCTGCGGAACATATTCAGTCACACTCGATGGGAACTCCACGGGGCGACGGATTGCCGGCAGGCAATCGAGTTTCTTAAGCGTAACAAAGTGGGTGTCCTCGTCTGTGATTCCGAACTCCCCGACGGGAGATGGACGGACCTGCTCGATAACATCGCCCGGATTCCGGAATCCCCTCTGTTGGTTGTCTCCGCCCGTAACGCGGGGGATGCTCTCTGGGCGGAAGCGCTCAGTCTCGGAGCCTATGATGTACTCTCGAAACCCTTCGACAAAGCCGAAGTAATCCGGATTGTCAGCTTGGCGTGGCTCCAGTGGAAGCAGCGAACACGGCAGCAGGGCGTGATGAAAAGCGGGCCCGCCCGGGAACACCATTCAGAGTTTACGGCCGTGCGGCGGGCGACAGCGTAACTTTCCGCCAGTCCAGCGCGTAGCCCCCCAACAGAGGAGCTTTCTAATGGAGACCCCCTTGAATAACGTAGATAAGTGCCACGGTGCGGGGGAACGCGTGGCGGTACTCGCCGTCAGTCCCAACCGCAATGACCTGCGAACCCTGCGGAACATATTCGGCCACACCCGCTGGCGGCTCCACGAAGCCGGTGATCGCGAGCAAGCGGAAGGATTTTTCGCATCTAACCGCGTAGGGGTCCTAATATGCGATTCCGAACTGCCCGACGGGAGATGGACGAATCTGCTTGAGAGCATCCCGCGGAGCGGCGGTTCTCCCCTGTTGGTCGTCTGCGCGGAGGACGCCGAAAAGTCCCTGTGGGCGGAAGCGCTCAATCTTGGGGCCTACGATGTGCTCTCCAAACCCTTCGATAAGGTCGAGGTGATCCGGATAGTCAGCCTCGCGTGGCTCCAGTGGCGGCAGCGAATCAAACGGTGCGAGGCGGAGGAAGACTCGTCAACCGGGGAACGCCGTTCCGCTCGATCCACCTTACGGCCGGTGGCGGCGTGACGCCCCCCGGTCGAAAACCCTTTGTTTTGGCTGGGGATGTAACGTCCAGGTTTAGCTCTGGTAAAACCGGGGACTTCCCCAGTTGTTTTGAGACAATTCCAGAGCTTAATGTGGATATAACAATGAGCGTTAGGGTGCTATTAATAATGAATCCCGGACGCCGGAGCGCGGTAATCAGTAACTTCGATTCCTCCAGCGTCAGGTTCGCCGAGGCCTCCAGCCGGCGGGAAGCGTTGCGTTTTCTGTACGCTGACCCGCAGTTCGATCTCGTGATTGCCGACATGACCCTGCCAGACGGCACGTGGTGCGACGTGCTCAGGGACCTGCGCAACGCCGGAGCAAACACCCATCTCTTCGTGTGCTCGGAGCGCCAAGGGCAGGTTTTGTGCGGCGATATCGTCGCGCGTGGAGGTTACTATGCGGTCGCCTCTCCTCACGATTGGAAACCGCCCCGGCAGTTGGTTCAATCTGCTTCCGGCATGAGCCGGCACGCCGCCGCCTAAAACGAACTCCGGTGCTCCGCTGTCCCGGAGTGACAGCAAAACGCAAACCAACAGCGGCCGGACCGCGCGTCCTCCCGGTAGTACAATGCGAGTCGAGCTCATGAAGATCACCCGCATTGAGACCCTCATCCTGAAGGCGCCCCTCGGAAAAGAAAAGTTCTGGTCTTCTCAGGCCGCCTTCCCGGAACGTAAGTGCCTGCTCGTCCGCATCGGTACTGACGCCGGCATCGACGGCTGGGGCGAAGGCGGTCAGTACGGCCCGGCCGAGCCCGTCGCGGCGCATATCCACGACGTCTTCGCGCCAATGCTGCTCGGCCAGGACCCCTGCCAACCCGTGGTCCACTGGGAACGCATGTACAACCACACCCGGGATTTCGGCGCCAAGGGCTCGACCGTCGAAGCCATTAGCGGCATCGACATCGCCCTTTGGGACATCCTCGGCAAGGCCCGGCAGGCGCCCGTCTTCGAGCTGATGGGCGGCGCCTTCCGGCGCGAAGTCCAGACCTACGCCACTGGCCTCTACTACCGCGGCGAGGAATCTCTCACTCTCCAGGGAAACCTCCCCCGGCTCAAGGAGGAAGCCGCCCGCTGGCGTGACGACGGCTTCCCTGCCCTGAAAGCCAAAATCGGCCTCCTCACGCCGCCCGAGGACATCGAGCGCATCGCCGCCGCCCGGGAAGTCATCGGCAAGGACATGCTGCTCATGGTGGACGCCAACCACGCCTACTCGGCCCATGTCGCCTGCCAGGTGGCGGAAGCGATTGAGCCGTTCCACATTTACTGGTATGAGGAACCTGTCGTGCCCGAGGATCTCGAAGGCTACAAACAGGTGAAGGCCTCCACCAGCATCGCCATCGCCGGCGGAGAGTGCGAGCATACCCGTTACGGGTTCGCCCGCTGGTTCCGCGAACGGGCCATCGATATCGCCCAACCCGACACCTGCGCCGCCGGCGGATTGAGCGAACTGCGACGCATCGCGGACATGGCCTCCGCCTGCCACGTGCAGTGCATACCGCACGTCTGGGGCAGCGGCGTCGCCATCGCCGCCGGACTGCAGTTCCTGGCTACCCTGCCCCCCTCGCCCCACACCGCCATCTCGCACCCGCCCTACAACGCCCCCATGCTCGAATGGGATGCGGCCCGCAATCCTCTCCGAACCGCGCTGTTGAAGAACCCGCTCCACCCGGAGAGCGGCAAAGTTCGCGTCCCCGGCGAGCCCGGCATCGGCGCCGACGTAGACCTCGATGAAGCCGGCAAGTATCTCGTTTCGCGCCGCGTCAGCGAAGCGGCCTGACCGCGAACCGCTATAATCGAATTGTGAAATTCACAGGTGCACTCCTCACCGCCGCTCTCCTTCTGGCGGGTTGCGGCGGATCAAATGGCGATGACGCGGCCGTGAAACAAGGCGTGATCGATCACGTGACTGGGAAGGCCGGTCTCGATCTCGACCTCATGGACATGGACGTCACCTCCATCACCTACGGCGACGGCGGCGATTCCGCTACCGCGGTCGTGTCTTTTCAGGCCAAGGGTTCCGACGACCCGGGCGCCGGCATGCAGATGCAGTACACCCTTGAACGCAAGGGCAACCGCTGGGTTGTGGAAGGCAAATCCGGCGTCGGCGATAGCCCCCACGGCGAAATGGGCGACCCGCACCGTACCATGCCTCCGCCCGCTGGAGGGCATCCGCCGATCGAGTCCCCGCCACCGGACAGTCAGAATTAGCACCAACGACGCGCGATGCCGATGGGCCGGCGCTCCGCCCACCCATCGGCCCTGCAGAGCGGCTTGCTAGACTAGCCTTGATGAAACAGGACAGGTCGCAAGCTCTCTTCGAACGCGCGCAGCGGACGATTCCCGGCGGCGTCAATTCGCCCGTGCGCGCCTTCCGCGGCGTCGGAGGCACGCCTCCCTTCATCGAACGGGCCGACGGCGCCCGCGTCTTTGATGTCGACGGCAACGAGTACATCGACTATGTCGGCTCCTGGGGGCCCATGATCCTCGGCCACCGTTGCCCGGCCGTCATTCGGGCGATCGAGGAGGCGCTACCCATTGGCACGAGCTTCGGCGCCCCGACCGAACGCGAAGTTGAAATGGCCGAGCTCATCTGTGAAGCCGTCCCTTCCATCGAAATGGTGCGCCTGGTAAATTCCGGCACCGAAGCCACCATGAGCGCCCTCCGCGTCGCCCGCGGCTTCACCGGGCGGGACCTGACCATCAAGTTCGAGGGCTGCTACCACGGCCACGTCGATTCCCTGCTCGTCAAAGCCGGCTCCGGCGTGGCGACGCTCGGCATTCCCGACACCGCGGGCGTGCCCGCCGCATTCGCCGAAACCACCATCACGCTGCCGTTCAACTCCATTCCCGCCGTCGAGGAAGCCTTCTCGGAGAAGGGCGGCCAAATCGCCGCGGTCATCGTCGAGCCGATCGCCGGCAACATGGGCTGCGTGCCGCCCGCGCCGGGTTTCCTCGAATGCCTCCGCGGACTATGCACTAGATACGGCGCGGTGCTCATCTTCGACGAGGTGATGACCGGCTTCCGCGTCGCCCACGGAGGAGCCCAGCAGATCTACGGCGTGATTCCCGACATGACCGCGCTCGGTAAGGTGATCGGCGGCGGCTTGCCCATCGCGGCCTACGGCGGCCGCCGGGACATCATGTCCACCGTGGCCCCATCCGGCCCCGTTTACCAGGCGGGTACCCTCTCCGGCAACCCCCTCGCCGTCAGCGCCGGACTGGCCGTGCTGCGTGAGCTAAAGGCGCATCTGGAGATCTACGAAATCCTCGAAGCCCGCGGCGCCCAACTCACCGCCGACCCCCCGCCCGGAACCACCGTCAACCGCGTCGGCTCCATGTTCACGTTCTTCTTCACCGAAAACGCGGTCACGGACTACGCCAGCGCCAAGACCAGCGACACCAAACGCTTCGCCCGCTTCCACCGGGCCATGCTCGAAGCCGGAATCTACCTCGCCCCCTCCCAATTCGAGGCGGGGTTCATCTCCACCACCCACTCCCAGGAAGATATCGCTAGAACGGCGGCTGCGGCGAAGAAGGCGGCCGCAGCCTGACCGATTCGAGGATCCGCCGGCCCGACCAGTACGCAACGGCCAGGAAGAACAACAAACTGCAGCCGACGATCGTGTGGCGGCGTCCCCGGCTCAACAGGCTGGGCCGGAACAGGCCCTCTTCCGCGAATCTCAGGCGGACTGCCAGCGCCAGCTCAGCGTCCGTATCCATCCGGCGGCCATCGAATCCCACTTGGTAGTCTCCCGCCACCGCCGCCGGAAAACGAAAGCGTCCCGCCGCCTGGCCGGGAATCAATCGTAGATAGGCGGAATCCTGCCCTTGCTGATTGCTGTTCCGCATGCCCGGCCCCACCAAGGCGACGTCGACCTCCGGACCGCCCCGCAAGACGCGGTAGTCCACTTCGATCACCGCCTGCTCTTGCTTGAGCGTCAGATTCACCGCCCGCACCTGCCCCTTGGCCAGCGGAATCGTGTCTTCCACCACCACCAGCGTATCCGGCGCCGCCTGCGCCAGCAGTAGAACAAGCAAGGGAATCATCAGTTCTCCGGGTAGACGATCTCTCCGCCCAGCACCGTCATCGTGACGCGGGTCTTGAGAATCTCTTTCGGCTCCACCTTCATAATGTCACGGGAGAGGACCACGAAATCGGCCAGCTTGCCCGGCGTGATCGATCCCTTCCGGTGTTCGTCGAACGAGGCGTAAGCTCCCCACAGCGTCCAACTCTTGAGCGCCTCGTCCCGCGTCATCCGCTGGCTGGGCATCCACCCTCCCTCGGGCTTGCCGTCGTGATCCTGCCGCGTAATCGCGGCGTAGAATCCCCACAGCGGATTCGGATCCTCCACCGGGAAATCCGACCCGTTCGGAGCCGGCAGCCCCATATCTAAAAAGCGCCTCCATGCATAAGCGCCCTTGATCCGGGCCGCGCCCACGCGCTCCTCCGCCCAGCGCATATCGCTGGTGGCGTGCGTGGCCTGCACCGACGGCAGCACGGAGTATTTCTCGAACAGCGCGAAATCCTCTGGAGCCACGATCTGCGCGTGCTCCACCCGAAACCGCCGATCGTTCCGGCCGCCCAGCGCCCTTCCATAGGCGGCGAGCACCTCGTGGTTCGCCCGGTCGCCGATCGCGTGCGTGTTCACCTGGAATCCGTGCTTCACCGCCGCCCGCGCCACTCGCTCCACGGCCTCCCCATCGGTGATCAACAGACCGCGGTTCCGCGAATCGTCCGAGTACGGCTCCTTCATCGCCGCCCCGCGCGAGCCGAGCGCCCCGTCGCCCATCAGCTTGATGCTGCGCACCGTCAGGTAATCGCCAAACTCCGGTCCGCGGCGCAGGTACTCCTCCCACAACCTGCCTTCTCCCCCGATCATCGCGTACACCCGCACCGGCAGGCTCTTCGCTGCTATCAGTTCCTTGTAAGCCTCGATCTCCGTCCTGCTCACCCCCGCGTCATGCACCCCGGTGAGCCCCAACCGCGCGCACTCCCGCGCCGCCCGCGCCACCCGCTCCTTGATCTGCGCCGGCGTGGCCTCCGGAATCCGCGAGCGCACCAGTCCCTGGGCTCGGTCGATCAGCACGCCCGCCGGAACCCCGGCGCCGTCCTTCAGGATCTTGCCGCCCGGCGGGTCCGGCGTCGACGCGGTGACCCCGGCGATCTCGAGCGCCATGCGGTTCGCCCAACCGGCGTGGCCATCCACCCGCGTAAGGTACACCGGATGCTCCGGCGCCCCCTCCGAAAGCTGATCCGCATTGGGGAATTGCTGCCCCGGCCAGCGCGTGTGGTCCCAGGAGCGCCCCAGTATCCATTCCCCCTCCGGCGTCTTCGCGGCGGCAGCCCGAACCATCTCCACGATCTGGTCCGCCGAACGCGCCGGGCGGAGGTCGAGAACCTCCAGACTCTGCCCCAGGCCCGCCATGTGCGCGTGAGAATCGATCAGCCCCGGAATGATCGCCGCGCCCCCCGCGTCAATCACCTTCGTCGCCGGCCCGCGGTGCTCGGAAACATCCTCGCCCACGGCCAGGAACTTCCCGTCTTTCACCGCCAGGGATGACGCTTCCGGCCGCGCCCCGTCTACAGTATAAATATGGGCGTTCACGACGATAAGATCCGCCGCCGGCGCCGCCATCTCCGCGGCCAGGAGGACTAAAATAGGGAACATGAGTGACAGTATTACATATCCCTCCGCCCCCTCAGCGGAGGTCGAAAAGAAGGAAATCTCCACGTGGAAGTCAGTCGTTTGTGTTGTTTCCGCGGTGCTGCTGTCTATCATCATGGTGGTCGCCGGAGTCTGGAAGATCACCGCTCCGGTGGAGTGGGCCACCCGGATGAATCAGGCGTTGCTGCCGGCCGTGCTCAGCCTCCCCGCCGCCGTGATGTTCGGCGTTTCCGAAACCTTCAGCGGCATCCTGTTGCTCATACCCCGCTTCCGGCGTTGGGGAGCGGTCATCGCCGGCCTCCTGCTCATCGCCTTCATGGCCTACTTCGCTCTGTTTTATGACCAGCTCATGGGCGATGACTGCAGTTGCTTCCCCTGGATCCAGCGAACCGTCGGACCCGGCTTCTTCATCAGTGACGCGGCCATGCTCGCGCTCGCCGTCTTCGCCTACATCTGGGCAAAGCCGTCACACAGCCTCAAGACCGCCGGACTCATCCTCGCGGCAGTCGCCGTCTTTGCCGGCGTGTCGCTCGGCCTGTCGCTATCAGGCACGCAAGGAAAACTGGCGCCCGCCACCATCGAGATCGCCGGCGCGCCGTACAACCTGCACGAAGGCAAGGCCTACCTCTACTTCTTCGACCCCGAATGCACCCACTGCCTGTTCTCGGCCCGGGATATGGCCGGCTACAACTGGAACGAGGTACAGATCATCATGGTCCCCACGGAGCGGAAGCAACTCGCCGAGGCGTTTCTGGAAGCCTCAGGACTAAGCGCGCCCATCACTTCCAGTTCCGAATCGCTTCGGGAGGTCTATTCATTCGGAGATCCGCCGTTCGCCGTCGCTCTCGAAAACGGCCGCACCTTGAAGCAACTTACGGTCTTCGAAGGCGAGGAACCAGCCGCCTCGCTCGAAGCCATCGGCTTCATCCGCTGACACTCACGGCGGCATCCAATGAAAACGCCCCGCTCCGGAATCCCGGGCGGGGCGTTCTATTCGGTGGATGCCGTTCTGTCTAGTTCCGGCGCTTCAGTGTTGGCCGTTCTTCCTGATCCTCGGACTCGGGAATCTCGTTTCCTTCCGAGTCCACCCGTCCGGAACCCTTCTTCTTCAACTGGGGCCGGTTCGGGTCCTTGTCATCGTCGACCACCCGCCGGTTGTGGTAAGCGGCGAGGCGCTCCCGGACACTATTGAACTCCGATGTCGTCACCACGTATTCCGGCTTGGATGCGAGGATCTCCTGGATATTCTGTTGAGCGAAATCAATCCGGTCACCGGTCGGCGGGTGCGAGGCGAAGATCTTCGCCATCGTGCCGGGCTTGCGTTTCTCGGCCGCCTGCAGCTTCTCGAAGAAATCGACAAACGCGGTGGGGTCGTAGCCCGCCTTATAGAGATACTGGAGCCCTAACAAGTCCGCCTCCTTCTCGAATCCGCGGGAGAATTTGAGGAAACCCATCGGTACCAGGACGCTGGCCGCTTGGCGAACCGCGTACCCGCCCCAACCGCCCATGAAGATCAGCGGAATGGATGCAATGTTGGCAATCTGGCCGCGCGTCGCCTGCCGCGTCCCGTGCCGGGCGGCAATGTGCGCGATTTCGTGGGCCATCACCCCAGCCAGCTCCGCTTCGGTTTCAGCCCGCAGAATCAGCCCGCTGTTCACGAAGAAAAACCCGCCGGGCAAGGCGAACGCATTGACCTCGTCGCTGTCGATCACCTTAATCGAAACCGGAACCTTCACGTCGGAATTCCGGACGAGGTTCTGCCCCACTCGATTCACATACTCTGTTACGACTGGATCCTCGACCAGCTTCGCCTGGCGCTCGATCTCCTGCGCATACCGCTTGCCCATGCGGATCTCTTTCTCGATCGAATAGAAGTTGGGGCCCTTACCGTCGACGTCCCGGTCTCCGATCATCTCCGGGTCCTTCTTCGGTTTCAAATCCTTATCTTCGTCGGCTGCCATCAGCCCGGACGGAGACAGAAGTAACATGGCCGCAATCAAGGCCATTAAAGCTCTCGCGTTCTGCCGCATGGGCTTGCTCCTTCCCAGGTTCTGCCCTAAAACCATTATAGGGTCGTTGCCCGCCGGAGCGGACTATTCCTTCGCCGCCCTTGTCCCCGCTCACGCCTGCGGCGAACATTACGCCCTACCCTAATAACGCAACGGAAGCGGAACCGGTTACGGCCGGCATATAAACTCTGCTTGAACCTTCGGATGTCCCGTCCCGCCGCCATGAGTCACGAAATGACACGCTTCCCGCAATCCGGCTGCCTTCCAAGGGTAGACTGAAGGCTTATGCCGAATCTCTGGGAAAAGGAGCGGAGCCAGTTTCCCGTAACCGGACAGCTCATCTATCTGAACCACGCCGCCGTCGCCCCCCTCGTCAAACCGGCCGCCGAAGCAATGCGCTGGCTCGCCGGCGATGCCTGCGAATTCGGCTCCCTCCACTATTCCCAGTGGATGGACGCCTACGAAGGCGTCCGGCGGGCCGCGGCCCGCCTGATCAACGCCGACAAAAGTGAAATCGCCATTGTAAAGAACACCTCCGAGGGCATCGCCACCATCGCCATCGGCATCGACTGGCGCGCCGGAGACAAAGTGGTCGCCTTCACCGAGGAATTCCCGGCTAACCTCTATCCCTGGAAGCGCTTGGAAGCGCAGGGCGTCAACGTCGAATGGCTTTCCATCCAGGATCCGCTCGAAAAGATCGACACCGCCTGCCAGGGCGCGCGCCTGCTCGCCATCAGCTTCGTCAACTACCTCAGCGGCTATCGCGTGGACCTGGAGGCTATTGGAGAGATCTGCCGCCGCCGGAATTGTTTCTACTTCGTCGACGCCATCCAGGGCATGGGGGCGTTCCCGATCGACGTCCGCGCCGCCGGAATCGACGCCCTCTCCGCCGACGGGCACAAGTGGCTGCTCGGCCCCGAGGGCTGCGGCGTCCTCTACGTGAGAAGCGGCGTTCAGGACGAGATCGAGCCGGTCGAATTCGGCTGGACCAACGTCGCCCGCTACGCCGACTACGCCAACCGCGACATGACCCTCCGCCCCGACGCCGGTCGCTACGAGCCAGGCACGCTGAACACCATCGGCTGCTTCGGCCTGCGGGCGGCGATGGAATACCTGCTCGGCGTCGGCATCGGCAATATCGCCGCCGCCGTGCGGGAGCGCGCCGCGCAGGTCGCCTCCGGGGTCCGCGCCAAGGGGTACGAGGTACTCTGCAACGACTCCCCCGAAACCAGCTCCGGTATTGTAAGCTTTCGCAAGGAAGACCACGACTGCCGGATGTTGGTGAAGATTCTCAAGGACGCGGGCGCGCTGGCCGCCCCGAGACAGGGCTGGGTGCGAACCTCGCCGCATTTCTACATTAGCCCCGAAGACGTGGAAAAGGTGTTGGAGGTGTTGCCGTGAAACCTGATTCAGAACAATTCGGACGAAGAACCTTCTTCGCGGGCGCCCTGTCGCTCGCCGCGGCGGCCGCTCAGCCCCTGCGCGCGGACCAACTGACCGGCGGCGAGCGCAACCGCGCCGTGAGCGAACTCCACGCCACCCGCAAGCTCTTCCTCGACGCCATCGCCGGCCTGACCCCGGAGCAGTGGACGTACAAGCCGGCGCCCGGCCGCTGGTCCGTCGCCGAGATCGCCGAACACGTGACGGTCACCGAGGATCTCTACTTCAATGGCATCCGGAAAAACGTCGCCAAGCCCCCGGAACCCGGAAAGCGTAGTGAAATCGCGGTGGAGGACGAAGCGGTGATCCCCCGCATGGCCGACCGCACCAGCAAGCGCAAGGCCGGCGAAGCCAACACCCCAACCGGCCGTTTCGCAACCCCCGCCGAAGCCGCCGCGGCCTTCAAAGCCGCCCGCGGCCGCTCCATCCACTACGTCCAGACCACCGCAGACAACCTCCGCAACCACGCCTGGCCCCACCGCGCCTTCGGTCCCATCGACGGCTTCCAATGGATCCTCCTCGCCTGCGGCCACATCGAACGCCACGTGGCCCAGATCAACGAGGTGAAGGCGTCGAAGAGGTGGCCGAAGTAGTGGGGTATGTCAGCGGCTCTATTCAGCAAGCTAATCTGAAGGACTTCGGCTTCTGTTGATTGCCCGTGCAGAATGCTCGTCGCAGAATTCCCGCCAAGAGTGACAAAGCTGCGTCGATGGACATCCCGCGAAACCCAGCGGAACTCTCTGGCATAATTACGGCGAGAGAAGATGAACAGGCCTGCCACTCTCTTAGAGCGTGGGGGCCATAAGAGGTGAGTGATGTCCAACCGCCTGTGTCGTTCAATCAATCAAACGATTCGCGAGGATCTGACCTGGAACCAAAGATGGCAAGGGCCTGACCGAGGGTTGATTTGGTGCTGGGAACGAGGGAGACAATACCGCGACGAAGACCCAGCGCGAACCGCGCGAGCGGAAAAAGGTGAGCTTGTAATGGATGCCTGGAAGGGAGGCGTTGAGAGGAGGCTGCAAGTCGATAGGAAAAGTGGGGCTTTAAACTATCTTGCGACTTGGCAAGGAATGCGGGGCGAAGACTTGGATATCGACCTTGAAGGCGAAACTACCATCGTTTGTTCTCGAACCGGCCAGGCGGTTGTCTTCAGTGCGCATCCAGTAGATGATGATCAGCAGCAGCTTCCGGAATAGTCCAGAGATGTCGCAACAACCAGAACCGGGCTACCTCGGATTCACAGCTATAGATGTAGAGACAGCTAACGCGGATATGTCCTCGATTTGCCAGATTGGTCTGGCTCGCTGCGAAGGAGGGGCTATCGTCGATACGTGGTCGAATTACATCGACCCTGAAGATGATTTCAGCCCAGTCAATATCTCAATCCACGGGACAGTAAATGGCCGTGCCGCCGCGGAAAGCCAGTGACTTCGCAAGTAGCGGATGGGAGAAAATCTCAACGAGCGCCCGGCTGATAACGAGATCCTGTTCCACCTGAAACTCCTCTATCCACGGCGCCTGCGCCCGCCACTCCGTGATGTAGTCGCGTGGGATCACACTTCCGGCTCCAGGTCCGTGTTGATGAGCAGTTTCCAGCCTCTATCGCGCCGCGCACCTTCGGCATCGGTTCCGGTGAGAAGAAGAACCGTTTTGGGGGCGGCGCCCTTGACGAAGCTCTTGAGGGCGGCCGCCTTTTCACCAACCCCGGCATGCTCAAGCAAGATCCCGAGTCTTTGCCCCCACGGAAAGGGCGCGGTTCGCGCCGCTGTCACCAGATTGTGCGGATCGATCGCCTCTGCGAGCGCGGAGAAGAGGGCTGCCACATGGTCGAGTCCCCCGGCATGATGATGACAGCCGATGAGATCGACAGCCGTTGCCTCGGGTGTTGAGACGAGGATCGTGCCCCGCGGCGTGTTGAAAGCTTGCACAGGCGCTTCATGAATATGCTTGTGCACCATGAAGGCCACGCGCACCTTGCCGCACCGGATTGGGCGGCGGGACTTGGCCACAACCGCCTGAAACTCCTGTGCCCGATGATGGGCCGCGCCGTGATACTGCGCCGCCAAGACTTGGCCGGACCAGAGGTGGCCCCGTGGTTGGCGACTCGTCAAAGTGAAAGGCAGGTTCAGGCTCCGCCATCGCCGTTCCGGGAAAGCGTGCGTTGGACGGTACCGGGCACTCGGCCGTCTAACGCCCAACCCGCTGAAGCTACAGGATGCACGTCAGAAGCTGTCGATGGTGTCTCCGCGGTCGACCCCCTTGTGACGGGAGACGGCGCGGAGGATCGAATTGAGGGTTCCCACCCGGAGAGTCCGGTGTGCGGGCACGGCGATTCTATGAGGCGAAGGCTCTGATGTTTCGAGAATGATCTGGCTTGCCCGCTGGTGAACCGTCTGGAAACCCCATCGCCGGCCGAGGCGCTCTGCTAATTCGGCGCCTAAATCGCGGAGTGTCCTCATAGCGGTGCAAGCACCTCGTCGCGGACAAGGTGCAGGCGAACCCGCTCGGGAATGGCGCCATCAAAGAAATAGGCCCGAACGGCTTCGCGAACGAAGCGGCGAAGTTCTTCCCAGGCGCCGGCTTGCGTGAAAATGTCGAGCCTCTGCGCTGAACGACGGAGTTCGCCAGGTCTTTTCTGGGCGCATCCGGCCGAATGCCGGACCGGACTCTGGCCTTCGCCCCGAGCCCTTCAGCGTGTCTCGGCCTTCCGGTGACGATCCGTTGCGGGCGGTTGCTTTGCGGGTTAGTGCAGATCTGCGAGAGAATAACTTGTGCTGCGGCCCCCTTCGGGATTGCGTACGAGGACGCCACGATCAATGAGGGCGAGAATATCCCGATAAGCCGTGTCCTGCGAACACTTGGCCAGCGCGGCGTATCTCGAGGTAGTGAGCTTGCCCTCGAATCCATCAAGCAAACGGTTGGCCACAAGCCGCTGCCGTTCGTTCATCTGAACGTCCTTGATCCGTTCCCAAAACCGCGCCTTGTACAGAATGGCTCCCAGTGTTGTCTGTGCCCCGTCGATCGCACGCCCGAGGCGCCCCAGAAACCAGTTCATCCACGGCGTGATGTCCATTGTCCCCTTCTGCGTTCGCTCCAGGATGTTGTAGTAGGCGTTCCTTTCCTGAAGGATTTGTGCTGACATGCTGTAGAACCGCTGGGGACTGTTTTCGGATCGCGCGAGCGTCATGTCTGCAATGGCCCGCGCGATGCGGCCGTTACCGTCATCGAAGGGGTGGATGGTGACGAACCAGAGATGGGCTATCGCCGCGTTCAGCAAGAGATCCAAATTCGGAGGCGTCTCGAACCACTCGAGGAAGGTGTGCATTTCGGCATCCACCCGATCCGCCGCCGGCGCTTCGAAATGGACGCGCTCTTTGCCGACAGGACCTGAGACGACCTGCATCGGTTCCGTACCGCCTGCACGCCAGGCGCCTGTAGTAATCCTTGTCATCCCGCTGCGGCCGGTAGGAAACAGCGCCGCGTGCCATGCGAACAGCCGTTCGGGAGTCAGCGGTTGCTTGTAGTGCCTGGTGGCGTCCAGCATCATTTCGACGATGCCTTCGACATTGCGGTCCGCCGGTTTGAGAGCGCCGGCGTCGATGCCCAGCCGGCGCGCTATCGATGAGCGGACCTGCTCCGCATCGAGCCTCTCCCCTTCGATCTCGCTGCTCTTAAGAACGTCCGCGGTGAGCGTTTGGAGCACAGCTTCCTGCTGGAGATTGAACCCTAGCGCCTCCATATGGCCGATGAGGCGGCCCTGCCGATGACGGACGGAAGCCAGGGATTCGGCCAATTCTTCCGTGTCCCAGCGGAACTGGGGCCAGTCTTGAAGCTCGTGAATATATAATCTCCGCATCTCCTGCGGAGATTATACCGCCTAATCTCCGCATCGGGCAAGCTATTCAACGCACTTTTTGCGGAGAATAGGCAACCTATCCTCCGCAATGCCCTATGTGTGGATGTGACGAGTTGGATTCCGAGCGGATCGTCGGCAATCCGGAAGCGACGCACATGAGCCCGTAGTCCCCGAATCTCAAAGCGACGCGGAGAGTTAAGCCAAACCATACGGCACATGGAAAAGCGCGCCCCATTGTTAGTGTGAGCGTGACTTCCGAAGCCAAGAAATTTAGGGAGGCGTCCGAATTGGTCGCGCACCACGGGGTGGCCACCAGCGGGTAGATACTGCCTTCTCGTGCGAATAAGCTTCCGGGACTACATCCCATCGAAGGCCAGGTGACGAACCGCCATCCATCCACCCCCAAAAACGCACTCCCCGCCTCCACCGTTCACACGCATTTCACCCGCCCTAACCCACTCACCCCAAAACACTTTCCTCTTTCTCCACCCCTCGCCGCTTCTCCGCCCATGGTATAAACATCAACGACGATGACTACCGCGGCTACAATCTCGCAACCGGCCCGGCGCCGCATCGCGCCCCGCCCCGCGCACGCGCCCGCGAATCGACTTCCCGCCGCGGCGGCCGCCGGATCCCGGTGCATCAGCATCCGCTCCTCCGCCGGACAGGGGGTGCCAGTTTGGACCCTTATCTTCGTGATGATCATTGCAACTAAGGCCCCAAACTGGCACCCCCCGCGGCTCGCCAGCCGCCCCCTACCGCCGCTCCGCCGCCAGTTTGAAAACCGTCCAGATGATCTTCACGCCCGCCTGAATCGAAGCCCGCAGGTTGGCCGACACCTTCCCCTCCCCGGCGCGGCGGTTCCCGTAGGAAACCGGAACCTCGGCCACTCGCAGGCCATGCTGCAGCGCCCGGATCTGCATCTCGATCGTCCAGCCGTAGTTCCGGTCGCGCATCCCGATCCGCTCGAGCGCCTCGCGCTTGATCGCCCGGAACGGGCCCAGGTCCGTGTAGCGATGCCCGTAGATCACGCGGATCAGAAACGTCGCCAGCCAGTTGCCGAACCGCTGGTGAGGCTCAAGCGCCCCTGGCTCCACCTCGCCCAGCGCCCGCGAACCAATAACCAAGTCGGCGCCGTCCGCGTCTAACTGCTTGAATAGGAGCCGGGCTTCTGCCGGATTGCTTCCAGCGAACGTTGCCGGAGGAGGTTCAGCTTGAACTCACCCATCGTACCCGGTGGAGATACAGTAGAATCAAATCACCACTCGGAGGCTGGAGGTAAACCGTGAGCAACCTTGCCGTGATTCTGCTGGTCCGATTTAAGTCACGACTTTCCTTTGAACAGGTCATGAAGGTGGCCGAGGAGCGCATCGGCGAGTTCCGTGCGCTCGATGGCTTGGAGCAGAAGTACTACTTGCAGGACCCGGAAACCGGCGAGGTCGCGGGACTCTACCTCTGGCGGTCGCCGGCCGACCTGGCCGCGTACCGCAACTCCGATCTCAGGGCGTCGATCGCCGAGGCCTATCAGGTCGAAGGCGAACCGCGCATCGAGGTCTACCGCGTCCTCAGAACCCTGCGCGACGAACCCGCCTGACCGGCGAAACACCCCACACCATCACAGTTCCCAATCGGGTCCTTTGCGCCCAGAAGACCTTCATCGAACACCGTATCCGCCTCGTGGCCCAAATGGCGCAGGTCGGCCGCCAACTCGCTTGGCAGGTTCTCGTCAATCTTGAACTTCACGATGCCCGGAGCGGTAGCAGGCGCTCCTCATGTGCCAATTCCGCCGCATACGCCAACGATGCCTGGATGTGCTCCGGCCTGAGCGACGGGTAGCTGGTCAGGATCGCCTCTGTAGTGGAACCCTCGCCAAGGCTGTCAAGGATAGCCGTGACCGGAATCCTGGTCCCTCTGGCGCACAGCTCGCCTCCACAGACCTCCGGGTCCCGGCTCAGGTATTTCTGCCAATCCGCCATGTCCTTATTGTACGGAGGAATCGAGAGGCTCTAACACCATACCGGTTGCCGAAGGCGGGCCATCTGGAAATTGGGCCTCCGTCACGTTGAACTTGAAGTATCACGCCCGGCCATGAGATGTGGTCCGCGATGGCAGATCCTCCCTTACCGCCACAGGGTTTACCGTTCGTGCCGTCTGGTTGGTCGAATCCGGAAGCGACGCACATGAGCCCGTAGTCCCCGAATCTCAAAGCGACGCGGAGAGTTAAGCCAAACCATACGGCACATGGAAAAGCGCGCCCCATTGTTAGTGTGAGCGTGACTTCCGAAGCCAAGAAATTTAGGGAGGCGTCCGAATTGGTCGCGCACCACGGGGTGGCCACCAGCGGGTAGATACTGCCTTCTCGTGCGAATAAGCTTCCGGGACTACATCCCATCGAAGGCCAGGTGACGAACCGCCATCCATCCACCCCCAAAAACGCACTCCCCGCCTCCACCGTTCACACGCATTTCACCCGCCCTAACCCACTCACCCCAAAACACTTTCCTCTTTCTCCACCCCTCGCCGCTTCTCCGCCCATGGTATAAACATCAACGACGATGACTACCGCGGCTACAATCTCGCAACCGGCCCGGCGCCGCATCGCGCCCCGCCCCGCGCACGCGCCCGCGAATCGACTTCCCGCCGCGGCGGCCGCCGGATCCCGGTGCATCAGCATCCGCTCCTCCGCCGGACAGGGGGTGCCAGTTTGGACCCTTATCTTCGTGATGATCATTGCAACTAAGGCCCCAAACTGGCACCCCCCGCGGCTCGCCAGCCGCCCCCTACCGCCGCTCCGCCGCCAGTTTGAAAACCGTCCAGATGATCTTCACGCCCGCCTGAATCGAAGCCCGCAGGTTGGCCGACACCTTCCCCTCCCCGGCGCGGCGGTTCCCGTAGGAAACCGGAACCTCGGCCACTCGCAGGCCATGCTGCAGCGCCCGGATCTGCATCTCGATCGTCCAGCCGTAGTTCCGGTCGCGCATCCCGATCCGCTCGAGCGCCTCGCGCTTGATCGCCCGGAACGGGCCCAGGTCCGTGTAGCGATGCCCGTAGATCACGCGGATCAGAAACGTCGCCAGCCAGTTGCCGAACCGCTGGTGAGGCTCAAGCGCCCCTGGCTCCACCTCGCCCAGCGCCCGCGAACCAATAACCAAGTCGGCGCTGTCCGCGTCTAAATGCTTGAATAGGAGCCGGGCTTCTGCCGGATCCTCTGATCCGTCGGCCTGCATGAAAGCGACCGTGTCGATTTCCGGCGGCAGCGCGGCAATCGCGGCCAGGCACGCCGCTCCGTAGCCGCGCTGCGGCTCCCGGACCACCGTCGCGCCGGCCGCCCGGGCGATCTCGCCCGTTCGATCGGTGGAGCCGTTGTCGGAGACAATCACAGTATGAAACAGCCCCGCCGGGATGCTCCGCAGGGTCGCCCCGATCACGGCCTCCTCGTTCAGCGCCGGAATGATCAGCGCTGGGGTCAACCGGGCGGGTCTCTGGCCGGCATTCATGGGTTACGATAGAAAGGTGACGGCGCTCTGGAGCGCCCTGGGAAACATGGACGAGAAGGTGGTACCGAACGAGGAAGCAACAGGCGAACCGGAGGAGCCCCACACTCCCCAACATCGCCGCTCCCGGTGGGCAAGCGCCCTGATATGGACGCGCGATCTGAGTCTGTCCATCCTCATCGCCGTGGTGGTGATCCTTTTCATCTATCAACCGGTGAAGGTGGAAGGCACCAGCATGATGCCGTCGCTCGTTGACCAGGAACGCATCTTCATCAACAAGTTTATCTACCGCTTCGGCCTCGGGGAAATCGAGCGCGGGGACATGGTCGTCTTCTGGTTTCCCGGCGATCCCTCGAAATCGTACATCAAACGCGTCATCGGCCTACCCGGCGATACGGTGGAAATCCGCGAGGGTAAGGTCTTCGTCAACGAAGCGCTCCTCGAAGAGTGGTACGTTCCCTCCGAATACCGCGACTTCCAGTCGCGCCCCCCGATGGTGATTCCCAACGATCATTTCTACGTCCTCGGCGACCACCGCAGCTCCTCGAATGACAGCCGGAACTGGGGCCCCGTCGCTCGCAATCAGATCTACGGAAAAGCTGTCTTCGTCTACTGGCCCCTGGACAAAATCGGCCCCCTCGAATAACGCCCCGCCGCCTCGCCCGGCGCCCCGTTTCCGCCGCCACTCCTCCGGCCGCCGGAAACACGCGCCCGCCGCGCCGCGAACGCTCCACACCGGCCTCCTGCGCGAAACGCTAAACTGGATTCCTTGATGCTCTTCTCATCGGATCCTCTCCCCGCCGGAACCCCGGCTCCGCCGTTTCGCTGCCCGGACGAGCAGGGCCGCGAAGTCGATCTTGAAGCTCTGCGCGGGAAGAAGGTCGTTCTCGTCTTCTACCCGGCCGACAACACCCCCACCTGCACCAAGCAGCTCTGCGAGTTGCGCGACGCCTATGGAGAGCTGGAGCAGCGCGGCGCCCTGGTCTTTGGCATCAATTCCTTCGGCTCCGGCAGCCACGCCGGCTTCCGGGCGAAGCACAACCTCCCCTACCCGCTGCTCATCGACAAGGGGAAAAGGATCGCCAAGCTCTACCGGACGGACGGGCTCGTGGTGGTGAAGCGGACGGTCTACGTGATCGACGAACAGGGCGTCATCCGGTTCGCGAAAAGAGGCAAGCCGCCGGTCGAGGAAATCCTCGCCGCGCTGGGGTGAAGCATGCACCAGACAAACCAAAGGACGAAGTCACTCGCGCTGGCGGGCCTTCTGCTCGCCGGGTGCGCCGAAACCGTAATGACTGGACCACCGGAATCCAAACGCGAACCCGTCACCGACACCTGGCACGGAACGGATGTCGTCGATCCGTACCGCTGGCTCGAAGACCAGGAGAGCCCCGAAACCCGCGCCTGGATCGACGCACAGATGGCCTATACCCGCTCCGTGCTCGACGATCTCCCCGGCCGGGCCGCCATCGAGGAAACAATCGCCAAGGCGCGCCGCGTCACCGAGTGGAGCGTTCCCTTCGGCCGCCAGGGGCGCTACTTCTTCACCCGCAAGGCTCCCGACGCCCAACTCGCGGTGATCGTCATGCGCGAGGGACTCGAGGGAGAAGAGCGCGTGCTGGTGGATCCCCACACCCTGAGCCCTGACCAGACGATCAGCGCCTCCATCGCCAAGGTATCGGCCAGCGGCCGCCTGCTGCTCTACCAGCTTCGGGAGGGTGGTGAGGATGAGGTCGTCGTCCGGCTCTACGGCGTGGATCAGAACCGCGTCCTCGAGGAGTTCCCGAAAGCCCGCTACGGCGGCATGTGGATCACTCCGGACGAAACCGGAATGTACTTCGCCCGCTGGACCAAAACCGGCCCGCGCATCTACCGCCACGAATTCGGCACACCGCCGGAGGAAGACCCCGTCGTCTTCGGCGAGGACCTTGGCATGGACCGCTGGCTCGAAGTCGCCGGTTCCGCCGGCGGCCGCTACCTTCTCTATACCGTCGCCCACGGATGGGACAAATCCGAGCTCTTCCTCGCGGACTCCGAGGCCGGCTCGCCCCCCGCGCTCATCACCGGCGGCGCCGATGCCGTCTTTAAGGCGCGCTTTGCCGGAGAGCGGCTCGTCATTGGAACCGATTGGCAGGCTCCGAACCGCCGGGTGATGATCGCCGACCCGGCGCAGCCGGGCATCACCCAATGGAAAGAGCTGATTCCGCAGTGGGAGTATCCCATCGAATTGGACGAACTCACCGTCGCCGGCGGCCGAATCGTATTGCACCGCCTCCGGCGGGCCGTCTCCACTCTCGACATTCACTCAATCGACGGCAAGCTGATCCAGAGCGCCGAGCTCGACGGTCCAGTATCCGTTCACTCTCCCGAGGGCGCTTGGGAGGAACCCGATCTCTTCTTCAAAACCGAGACCTTCACCGACCCCGGCACAATCCATCACATCGACCTCGAACGCATGAACCAGGCCATCTGGGCGGAAAGCGGCTCCACTCTCGTCGAAGGGCTCTCCATCGTCTCCACGCAGGTTAGCTACCGCTCGAAGGATGGAACCGAAATCCCCATGTTCCTCGTCCACCGCGAGGGCATCGAACCGAATGGCGCAAACCCGGCGCTACTCTATGGATACGGCGGCTTTAACGCCAGCCTCATCCCGGCCTTCAACGCCGTCCGCGCCTCCTGGGTCGCTTCCGGCGGAATCCTCGCGATCCCCAACCTCCGTGGCGGCGGCGAGTTCGGCGAGACTTGGCACCAGGCCGGAATGCTCGACAACAAGCAGAACGTCTTCGACGATTTCATCGCCGCCGCCGAGTGGCTCATCGAAAACCGCTACACAAATCCGCGGAAACTCGCCATCCTCGGCGGCAGCAACGGCGGCCTCCTGGTCGGCGCCGCGATGACGCAGCGGCCGGAGCTATTCGAAGCCGTCGTCTGCACCTACCCTCTGCTCGACATGCTGCGCTACCACAAGTTCCTGCTCGGCCCGCTGTGGGTCGCCGAATACGGCTCGGCCGAGGATCCGGAGCAGTTCGAGTACCTCCGCGCCTACTCGCCCTATCACAACGTGAAGCAAGGCGCCGAGTACCCGGCTGTCCTCTTCAAGACCGGCGACGGCGACACTCGCGTGGCCCCTCTGCACGCCCGCAAGATGGCCGCCCTCGTCCAATGGGCCACTGCCTCCGATAACCCCGTGCTGCTCCACTACGACACCAAGTTCGGCCACAGCGCCGGCATGCCCGTCGACGCCCTCATCGCCAGCGATGCCGACGTCCTTCAATTCCTCATGTGGCGCCTGGAAATGCTCGAAAACTGACGGCCCGCTTGCGAACAGGCCCTCATCGGGGGATTTCAAAACCCCAGCGCGTGGCAGAAGTGGCAGTCGTTCGACACCTCCCGCTTCTCATGGCAGTTCATGCAGGCCGTCATGGACGTGGACACCTCTTTCGCCAGCACGTCCCGCGTCGCCACCGGGCCGTGGCAGGACTCGCACCGCTCGCCCGCCGCGAGGTGGTTCTTGTGGCTGAAGAAGACGAAATCAGGAACGCGGTAGATGCGCACCCAGTCCACCTTGCCGCCGCCCGCGGCCAGTTTCGCCAGCTTCCGGATCTCGGGGCTGTCTTGCTTCACCGCCCGGTGGCACACCATGCACAGATCGGCTTTGGGCAGCCCCGCATAGTCGCTTGTGGAACCCCCTGAGTGGCAGTCCTTGCACTCGGAACCCGCGGCGGCGTGCTGCCGGTGGCTGAAGTCGACCGGCTGGGGTGCCACCTCCCGGGGCAGCTTTTCCTCGATGCCCTTGTACTGGCCCGCCTGCTGCGCGTTCAGCCCCGCCAGGAGGAAGACCGCTCCGGCGGCGGCAAACCTCATTCGCCGGCCTCCCGCGAAACGAATCCGGAGGCGTCCCGCGGGGCGTTCAGAAAAGCGCGGAGCTCCGCCGCGAGTTCCTCCACGATCTCTGGCCGCTCTTCGAGAAGATTGTTCTTCTCAAGCGGGTCAACCGACAGGTCGAAAAGCTCCCGGGGCTCGCCGTCGTAGGCGAGCAGCTTCCAGTCGCCGCGGCGGGCTATCTCCGTCGAATAGGGCTCCGGCTTGGGGTAGTGCCGCTGGAGCCTCTTGTAGAGATCCATCTGCCAGAACACCGTGCCGCGGTCGGGCGCGGCCGCTCCCTCCACCAGATGTGGGTAGAGGCTCACGCCGTCGAGCGTGAGACCCGCCGGGGGAGCGACACCGGCGGCGTCAAGAAAAGTGGGCAGCAAGTCCACATGGTGGCCGAAGGTATCCACGGTCTGGCCGCCCTGCACCTTTGCCGGCCACGAGAGAATCGCCGGTACCCGGACTCCCCCTTCGTGCAGGTCCGTCTTGCCGCCCTTGTAGGGGCCGATGTCCGTTTCCCACGCGCCGCCGTTGTCGGAAACAAAGAAGATGATCGTGTTGTCCCGGATTCCCAACTCCTCGAGCTTCGCCACGATGCCTCCGATCTTCGCGTCCATATGGGCGGCCATCGAACGGAAACGGTGCTGGTCATCCGAAATCCCCTCCGCGGCCGTGTTGGACCAATGGGGCTCCGGCGCCGGTTCATAGGGCATGTGCGGTACGAGGAACCAGACGTTCAGAAAGAACGGCTTCCCTTCCCCGTGGAACCTCTCGATCAGTTCCACGGCGTAGTCGCCATTGAGATCGGTCAGGTGCTTCGAGTAGTACGGATCGCCCGGCCCCACCTGCTCTTCGTCGCGAATGAGGCAGGCGCCTCCCTCGCGGTAAAGCGTCCGCTCGCGGCCCATCTTCCCGCGCAACGGCTGCTCTTCGTTCTGCGCCTGGTAGTGATCGAATCCGTGCTCGACCGGCCCCGGCACGCTGTTCGCGCGGTCCGCGATGTGCCCCAAGTGCAGGCCGCCGAGGTGCCACTTGCCGGAGTGGCCGGTGCGGTACCCGGCTTGCCGCAGCAACTGTGGCAGGGTAACCGCTGAGGCCGGCAGGTGATCCTCGTTGTCGGTCAAGTGCTGCCGGAAATCGAAGCGCAGCGGATACCTCCCGGTCAGGATCGCCGCCCGGCTCGGCGAGCAGACAGCCGAGGCGGAGTAGAAGTTGGTGAGCTTGATGCCGGAGGCCGCGAGCGCGTCCAGCGCCGGCGTCTCGACCGCGGTCCCGCCAAATGCGGACGGATCCGCGTACCCCATGTCATCGGCCAGCAGCAGGATCACATTCGGGCGGCTCGCTTCTTCCGGCGGAGGCTCGCCCCCACACTGCAGCAGAAACGTAAGAGCGCACGCGAGGCAAGGCAGGATGAAACGCACTTGGTCCATCATATTGCACCTTCACTCCGCCCCGCCCAGCGGGCGCACGTTCCTTGACAGCTCGGCGTTGAAGGCGCGCGCCTGCTTCTCCAGCCGTTTAACGACCTCGGGGAACAACTTGCTCCGGTCAAACCTCTCACCCGGATCCTCGCCAAGGTCGTAGAGCGCGCCTGCCTGTCCGCCGGCTTCCAGGTGCAGCTTCCACCGGCGGTCCCGCACCGCCCGCAGATTCGGCTCCGTCGACTGGCGCCGCCCGCCGTAGAAGTAGAAGTACTCGTGCGGCGACTTCGCGCCCGGCTGCGACATCAGCGGCCAGATGTCGCGCCCGTCCAGCACCCGGTCATCCGGAACCTTCGCTCCGGCGAGCTTCGCGAATGTCGGCAGCAGATCGATGTTCGCGGCAATCTCGTGCGTCACGACGGCCGGCGCAATCTTGCCCGGCCACCGGGCGATGCCCGGCACGCGCATGCCGCCCTCGAAGGTGGTCCCCTTGCCTTGGTTGAATGGCCCGGCCGAGCCGCCGTCCACTCCGTATTGAAGCCACGGGCCGTTGTCGGAGGTGTAGAAGACGAGCGTGTTGTCCTCGATGCCCAACTCGGCGAGCTTCGCCAGAATCTGGCCGGCGCTCCAGTCGATCTCCTCGATCACGTCGCCGTAGAGCCCGCGGAACGAGCGGCCTTCGAATTCTTTCGAACGGAACAGCGGCACGTGCGGCATCGGGTGGGGAAGGTAGAGGAAGAACGGCTCGTTCTTGTGCCGCTCGATGAACTCGAGAGCGGACTCGGTGAAGCTCTTGGTCAGCTTCGTCTGGTCCGGATCCAACTCGAGAATCTCGTCATTCTTCATCAGCGGCAGCGGCTGCGGGAAACCTCCGTCCGGAGGATAGTAGGAATCGCTGCCCGCGTACCCCGTGTACGCCGCCCGCTCCCGCGCCGCCTTCATCCGCTCGTCCTCGTTCGGCCGCGGCGGCATCTTCGGGTGGTAGCGCCACATGTCGTTCGAGTAGGGGATCCCGTACCACTCGTCGAAGCCGTGGCGGTGCGGGAAGTACTCCGGCCGCGAACCCAGGTGCCACTTGCCGATGATCTTCGTCGCATACCCGGCAGCCTTCAGCACCTCGGCAATTGTGACCTCGTCCGGATGAATGCCCGTCGTCGAAGCCGGCCCGTGATTGAATGCAAGACTCGCCCGCGGCGGATAGCACCCCGTCATCAGCGCCGCCCGCGACGGCCCGCAAAACGGCGCCGCATAGAAACTGGTGAACTTCACGCCTTCACGCGCCATCCGGTCCAGGTTCGGCGTCTTGATGTTCGGTGACCCATACACGCCGACATCCGCCCACCCCTGGTCATCCGTGAAGATGATGATGAAATTCGGCTTCCCGGCGCCGAACACCGGAACCAGGAAAGCGAAAAGGAGGAACAATCGAAAAACCAACATACTGCCGCCTATTCTATAGCGGCAGACGCCTGTCGATCCTTCGTCTAGGTTCTCTCCGCGTCCCTCTAGAGCTTCCCGACCCGCGGCTCGTACACGCACAATGGATCTGTCTCCAGCGGATCACCCGTCGCCGCGTAAGCCCGCGCCCGGGAGCCGCCGCAAAGGGCGGCGTATTCGCAGTAGCCGCACCGCCCCTCGAGCTGGGTGTGATCGTGCAGGGACTGGAAGAGAGGCGCATTCCGGTAGACCTCGACCACGCTCGTCTCCCGCACATTCCCGGCTGAAAGTGGCAGGAAGCCGGCGGGGCATACATCGCCGGTGTGCGAGACGAACATGATGCCGTGGCCGTCGCGGATGCCGAAGCCGCGGGCCGCGCGGCTGCGCTTGATCTCGTCGCCGTGCATTCCCGCCGCGCGCATCTGCTCGAGCGCCACACGCCGGTATGACGGAGCTTCGGTAGTAGCCACTATAAACGGAGCCGTCTGGGATATGTCGAAGACCCAGGCCATCAGCTTCTCCGCCTTCTCTGGCGGCAGCGGCTGTAGCACCTTGCCGCGTCCCACCGAAATCAGGAAAAAGAGGCTCCACCGGGTCACGGCGTACGGCTTCAGCAACTCGTAGACGGCTGGGATATCGGCGGCAGTCTCGGCCGCGGCCAACGTATTCACCTGCAGCGGCATCTCGAGTTCTTGCGCCCAGCCGATCGCCTTCATCGTGCGGTCAAACGTGCCCTCGACGCCGCGGATGGCGTCATGGCGCTCGGGGGTCGCGCAGTCGAGGCTGAGGCCGAGACCGTCCACCGAGTGTTCCTTCAGCCGCACCAGCACCTCCCGCGTGAGCCCTTCGGTGGCCGCCGGAGTAATGGAGATGCCGATCCCCAGCCGGTGCGCCTCGTCAATCAGATCGAACAGGTCCCGGCGGTTGAGCGGATCGCCGCCGGTCAGAATAAGGTGCGGCAGCGGGTCGCCGAAGTCCGTGATCTGGCGCAGCAGTGCGCGCCCCTCCTCGAAGCTGAGTTCGTTGGGATCCGGATCGGGCTGGGCTTCGGCGCGGCAGTGGCGGCACGCCAGCGCGCAGGCTTGCGTCATCTCCCAGTAGATATTCAGTGGCGTCTTTGCGTAGTCGCGGGGAGCGTGATGCGGTCCGCGGCCGGGATGCCCAGTATGCTTCATACTCCTAGCGTAGCGCGCCGGAACCGCTAAGCTTGTGTCTATGGTCACAGTCACCCGCCGCCAACTCGGAGCCGCCCTCCTCTCCCCCCTCGCCGTCCCCGTCCGCGCCGCCGAACCCGTCCGCCTCGGCGTCGCCGGGCTCGTCCACGGCCACGTCAGTTGGATCCTCCGCCGCCAGCCCGGCCAGGACGTCCAAATGGTCGGCATCGCCGAGTCCAACCGCGAGCTCGCCGAGCGCTACGGCTTCTCGATGGACATCGTCCACCCCACCCTCGAAGCCATGCTCGACGCCGCAATGCAATCCGCCCAAGTCGGCCGCCGGATCGCGTGCCACTAACAGCGCTCGAACCTCTCGAGCTCTCTCAAATCGTCCACCCTGGCGCTATTACACGAGCGGTGAGACAATTGGCTTTTTCGTTCCCGCGCGTCGGACACCCAAGGAAGTCGGCTCGAACGCCTTCAAGAGGGCTGGTGAACAACTCGACACCTTAATTGCCGCAGTTGGGGCAACCGAGAACGATCTCGCCGAGAAATTCAAGGGCTTCTGCCTCTCGGGCGAGTGGGTCCGATATTTAAAATATCCCTCGTGATTGACTAGGTCCTTAAGAACCGCTCCAGCTTTCTGCGAAGCGGCTTCTCATCCTTGGTTTCGCACTCCCATACAACAAGAATGCGATAGCCTAGAGTCCTCAGCTTCCGAATATTCTTGCCATCCCGGTTCTTGTTGCGTTCCAACTTTGGAAGCCAGTAGTCCCGCCGCGATCTTGGGATGTGCGAGTCGACGCACCTGCCATGTTGGTGCCAGAAGCAACCCCGCACTTCGATGATCTTCTTGAGCCGTGGGAACACAAGATCAGGCTTGCCAGGAAGATCCGCCACATGGAGGCGATAGCGAAAACCCATGCCATGAACTATCCGGCGCACCAGCATTTCGGGCGAAGTGTTTGCCGCCCTAATTCTCCGCATATTCTCCGAGCGGCGCTCTGGGGTGAGTCTGTCAGTCACACAGCCAAATCGAGTGGGAGATCAGATATGTCCTTAAGACGCTTCCCATCAACCATCATAGTGACAAGGTCCGCGCTATCGCCCATCCCAGAGACTGCTGAAATCAGCTCCGGCAGGGCAAAGTGGTAGACACAATCAATATCACCTGTGCCAAGAGCAAGAGATGCCAAGCGGCTCGGCAACGGCTCCCCCGTCACAACGACGACGTGCGGCAACCGGCCTTTCCGGTTGCGAACAAGATTCAGCGCCTCTGACCTAGCGTTTTGCGCTCGATCGCTACGCAAGGTCCACTTGCACGAGATACTTGCATGTAGCAATGGTCGCTTACTTGCGCACCTGCGGAGACTCGATCTGGCAGCAATCGTGTCATCAACCAGATTTTCACTCTCGTTGATAACCGCGTCCGGTTCCGGCATACGGACAATCACGATGTCAGGAGCAATAACGTACTCCCTTCCCAGAACAGCCGCGATTGCAGGATTCTGTTTGGCCAGTGACTGTATGTCCGCAAGATGATGATACTGATCGAAACGGTCGATTGAACGTTTCTTCGGTGAGAAATCCCACGTTCCTGGCCGCAGGCTTGCTAGGCGGGAGAACGTGCTGACTACGAACGATTTCGTAATCAGCTCAAACTTATTTCCGGATATCTGTCCTTGGAGCCGTTCGCCAACCTTTGCTCCCTCCTTAAGTTGTCTCAAGATACCACTTGCGATGGCAACACTAGTGGCACTGTCGGAGTCAGCGTTCGTAGGATACGGTGCTCCCACCGGTTTTCCTGCCTTGTCCTTTTTCGTCGTTAGGCGAAGGACTCCACTTTCCAATAGTGTGGCGTGATATGTGCGCCTTGCTTTCTGTATTAGTGATGGTTGTTTCATCCGACCTGCGCCAGACGCTTGACAGTCAGACACTGCCGCAAGCTTTCGGCAACGGCCTTGGCAAACGGCGGAGGAAACGCGTTACCAACTTGTCTGTAGGCTGCTGTCTTGCCGCCACTGAATTGCCACTCATCGGGAAAGCCCTGGAGCCGTGCGACCATTCGAACCGTAAGCCTCGGGATGCCGTCGATGGGGAAGTCCGCCCCTGGCGGTTCGTCCGCGATTCCAATCCCGTCAACGCCCAGAGTTGCCCAAGCCCGCCTTGCCCTCGTGGGACCAAGATCGGGACCGCCATGCTTATGCGAACCACCTACGACTGTGGGTGCAATTTCGTCGGCACCCTCCATCCACGCCTTAGCCCCCTTCCATCCGTTCGCTGCCATCAAGTCGTAGAGTCTTCTGCCAACACTCACTGGCTCAACCTTGGACGCTTCAGGCCACGCGAAGTGTTCTTTGTACTCCGTTCTGACGGCAACGAACACGACTCGCGGACGCAACTGTGGTACTCCAAAGTCCGAAGCATTCATCAACCTCCAGCCGGTCTCATAGCCCAATGCTCTTAGCTGACTGGAGATGTGCAGACGGTAGTCATGGAATACTGCATCGTAGATGCCACGAACGTTTTCAACCATGACCGCCCGCGGCCGGATTTGGTCTACCAGCCGGATCATGACCGGGAATAAGTTGCGTTCGTCTTTTTTGCCGAGTTGCTTACCGGCCACGGAGAACGGTGGACACGGCAGACCTCCAGAAATGATGTCTACCCCCCGAAATTCTTCGCCTGAGAATTCAGTAAGATCCTGCTCGAGCACACTCCAGGCGGGCCGGTTGAGCCGGAGAGTGGCGCAAGCGTGCTTGTCAAGTTCAATCAAGGCCGCATGGTCTATGCCCGCTTGTTCGTAGCCCAAAGCTTGACCGCCTGCGCCAGCGCATAGTTCGAGCGTGGTCAAACCACTCATGCGCTCGGCGTAGTGTTCTGAAAATCTCCTGGGGCCAGGAACCCAAGGATTCTCACGCATCTCAGGGAAAAGCACAGGATACGGATCGATAGGACACAACCGCTTCTTCACACCCTTGCCTATCGGCTTCTTCTCGCTCACCTTTGTGTACTTCTTCAATTCTCTTGCTCCGGCAGTTTCACCGCGGAGTCTGAACTCGACTCAATCGTTCGGTTTGGAAATGCCATCCCTGTTATACTACCAATCTGCGACCACCAACATTTGCCCTATTTTTTGTTGTGGGCTTCGCTACTCACTGCCCCCTTTCTCATACGCTTCCGTGGTAGCTTCACTCGCTTCCTGATACCAGATCCGCCGGAGAAATCGAAAAGCTCGCTGACGGTCAACTCCAGTCTTGATGCAACAACTTCCAGTGTTTCAAACGACGGCGCACTGATGCCACGCTCGATAGATGATATGAAGTCGGGTGACACTCCGACAAACTCCGCAAACTCTTCCTGCACCATCCGTTTCGCGATGCGGATATCTCGCAGACGCTCGCCAAATCTCTGCCTTAGGGTGGGCACGTCTTTATGATGCGTAATTTCAATGCGGACAAGGAAGGGTTTTATAATACGATTACAGTACGTATTAATAATACGTTTTATATTGACATCTTCTACTAATCCAGATAAACTGTTAGTAGGGCAGACAGACCCCGCTGGCAAAGCGAAGCTCATTGAATTGGCGCTCATCAGCGGTCCTTCGCGACCCGTAGCACATTCACTGTCTGCCCCACCAGACGTCAGCATTAAAAGCAACGTAACTATTCAGTGGCGTCTTTGCGTAGTCGCGGGGAGCGTGATGCGGTCCGCGGCCGGGATGCCCAGTATGCTTCATACTCCTAGCGTAGCGCGCCGGAACCGCTAAGCTTGTGTCTATGGTCACAGTCACCCGCCGCCAACTCGGAGCCGCCCTCCTCTCCCCCCTCGCCGTCCCCGTCCGCGCCGCCGAACCCGTCCGCCTCGGCGTCGCCGGGCTCGTCCACGGCCACGTCAGTTGGATCCTCCGCCGCCAGCCCGGCCAGGACGTCCAAATGGCCGGCATCGCCGAGTCCAACCGCGAGCTCGCCGAGCGCTACTCGAAGCGCTACGGCTTTCCAATGGAGATGGTCTATCCCACCCTCGAGGAGATGATCGAGAAGGCGAAGCCCGAGGCTGTGGCCGCCTTTAACTCGATTGCCGGCCACCGGGCCGTCGTCGAGGAGTGCGCCCGGCGCGGCATCCACGTCATGGTGGAGAAGCCCCTCGCCTTCTCGATGGAGGATGCCCGCGCGATGCAGGCCGCCGCCACGCGAGGCGGAATTCACCTTCTGACGAACTACGAGACCACCTGGTATGGAACCGTCCACGAACTACGACGCGCCGTCAATGGAGGCGCAACCGGCGAACTCCGAAAGATCGTCGTGCGCGACGGCCACCGCGGACCGAAGGAGATCGGCGTCCCGCCGGAGTTCTTCGAGTGGCTCACCGACCCCGGGCAGAACGGCGGCGGAGCGCTGATCGACTTCGGCTGCTACGGCGCGAATCTCGCCGTGTGGCTGATGGACGGCGCACGCCCCCTCTCGGTCACCGCCCTCACCCAGCAGATGAAGCCTGAGATCTATACCCGCGTCGATGACGAAGCCACAATTCTGGTCGAGTACCCGCAGACGCAGGTGATCATCCAGGCGTCGTGGAACTGGCCGTTCAGCCGCAAGGACATGGCGGTCTATGGCGCCACCGGCTACGTGAAGCAGGACAATCGCGAGCGGATGCGCCTGCGGCTGGCGGGCGAGAAGGAGGAGTCGGCACGAACCGTCGAGCCGCCACCTCCTCCATATGACGATCCGTTCGCTTACTTCGCGGCCGTGGTACGCGGCGCAGCCGATCCGCGGGGCAGCCTCTCCTCGCTCGAAATGAACATGATCGTCGTCGAGATTCTCGACGCCGCCCGGGAGTCCGCCCGCACCGGCAGGAGAGTGACGTTGCAGCGCAACTGAAGTGCTACTTCTCCGCCGGATCAAACGTGAGCGCGGCCGAGTTGATGCAGTACCGCAACCCGGTCGGTTCCGGCCCGTCTGGGAATACGTGCCCGAGGTGGGCGTTGCAGCGTGTGCAGAGCACCTCCTCGCGCGTCATCCCCAGGTTCCGGTCCTCTTCGATGTAGACGTTCTCCTTCGCGATCGGCGCCCAATAGCTCGGCCAGCCGCTGCCCGAATCAAACTTGGTCTTTGAATCGAACAGCGCCGTCCCGCACGCCACGCAGCGGTAGACGCCTTTCTCGTCATGTTTGTTGTACTTGCCGGTGAACGCGAACTCCGTGCCCTTCTGCCGCGTCACCTGGAAGGCGCGTTTGGAAAGCTGCTTCCGCCACTCGTCCTCGGACTTCACCACCTGCGGAAGGGTCTTCTTCCCAAGCTTCTTTCCATTGGAGTTGAATTCGACGATGGTCACTTCCTTCGCCTCACCCACCGGTTCGGACGCCCGCACCGTGGCTTCTCCACCGGTCGAACAGGCCGCCACCAAAAAGCACATCGGGACGGCAACCGCAAGAATTCGTCGTCGCATCGGATTTCCCCTCTTCTATTACTGAGATGGCCGCGGCGGGGACACGGTTGCACTTCTGCCCGGCGCCAAGTAGACTGCTTCACGATATGACACGCCGGGAGTTTCTCCACACCGCCTCCGCAGCGGCCGCCGCCGGACTCGCCACCTTCCACGGACCCGAGGGTCTCATGGCCCAAAACCGGGAGAAGGCGCGCAAGCTCAACTTGAAGGTCACGGACCTGAAGACATACATCGTCAGCCGCAGCGGCAAGCCGAACTCGAACAATTACGTCTTCGTCCGCATCTTCACCAACCAGGGGATCACCGGCACCGGCGAGGGCTCCGTCACCAGCAAGGCCGCCACCATGGCCGCCGCCATCGAGGAGCACAAGCGCTACCTGGTGGGCCGCGATCCCTCCGACATCGAAATGCACTGGCAGGCCATGTACCGCTGGCCACGCTGGCGTGACGGACCGATCCTGAATTCCGCCATCAGCGCCGTCGAGATCGCCCTCTGGGATATCCTCGGCCAGGCGCTCGGCCAGCCCATTTGGCTCCTGCTCGGCGGCAAGGCCCGCGAGCGCGTCGAAATGTACGTCCACGCCGGTGGCGGTAGTCCCGAGGAGTACGCCCGCAACTGGAAGGCGGCCCAGGACGACGGCTGGCGCGCCTGCAAAGGCGGCTTCCTCACCACACAGGGCGACACCATCGACCGCGTCCGCGCCGTCCGCGACGGGATCGCGAACCTCAAAGCCGTCCGTGAGGCAGTCGGCCCCGACTTCAAAATCTGCATCGACGTTCACGGCAAGGCCACCCCGGTCATGGCCGTCGACTTCTGTAAACGCGCCGAGGAGTACCACCCCTACTTCGTCGAGGAAGCCACGCAGATCGAAGACCTCGAGGAACTCGAGCATCTCCGCAACAAGACCACCATCCCGCTCGCCACCGGAGAGCGCCTGTTCACCAAATTCCGCTTCGCCCCCCTCTGCGAGCGCCACCTCGTCGACTACGTACAGCCCGACGTCGTCCACTGCGGCGGCATTGCCGAGATGAAGAAGATCGGCATCCTCGCCGAAGCTCACCGCATCGAACTGGCTCCACACAACCCCCAAAGCACCATCAGCACCCTGGCCTCGCTCCACATTGACTTCTCGACCCCGTCGTTGGCCATCCAGGAGATCAGCCACCGCGGCACGGACCCCTTCTGGGAAGACCTCTTCGAAGGCGGCAAACCCATCTACGACCGGGGCTTCGCCCTTCCGCCGGACGAACCCGGCCTCGGCGCCGGCTTCGACGAAACAGTCGCCGCCAAACGCCCCTACACCCCCCACACCCGCATCCAACTCCGCTTCCCCGACGGCGGCATCGCCGACCATTAACCGGAAGCTGCGGACCTAGGCGCTCGCTTTGCCGTGCACGTACGTCGACCAGCCCAAGTACGTGGTAAACGCCTCCTCCAGTACTGTGGCAGTGTGCGACTGGTTCATTACCACGTGGTGCTCGAAGCCGCTGCGGCAGATGTAGCGCATCAGCGCATCCAAGTCCGGGATGTGCGCCACCGCGCGCGTGCCGAACGTATCCAGACTGTCGCCGGTCAGCGAACCCTCGCCAATGTAGGCCGTAATCTCGCCCAAGACGTCGTTCGTGCTCAGCCGGCCCAACGTGAGCGGACCGGCGGGCGTCCGCCCGGCCATCGCACCATAAGTGTTCTCCGTCCCCACGATCGTCCCGAGAATCGGCGCCGTCGCGATCTCGGCCTCGGGAATGAAGCTCTTCGCCCAGTTGCCGCAGTGGAACAGGACCACCTTGTCCTCCTCGTCGCCGTAGTTGTTGTTCCAGTCCACCAGCCCGCTCGGCTTGCCCGACGCCAGTTGCATCGCGTACATCGTGAGCACGCCCGTCACGTCCACTTCGCAGGCCGAGGGCATTCCCTCCTCGCTCATCATGCTCATCAGCGTGCAGACGTTGACGCCCAGGTTCTGCTGCATCGAGGTCCAACACTGAATCGCCGACGCATCCAGACTATTCGCTTCCATCCACTCGCCGATGGCCACCCCGAGCTTCGCCATCTGCACCAGTTTCTCCTCCGGCACGCCGGAAGTGCCCGCGTAGCGCCGGATGCCGTCCAGCTTCGCCTTCACCGCCGCGGCGCCGCCGTCCAGCCTGCCAACAGCCGCATGAATCTCCGAAAGATCCACGGTCGTCACGCTGATGCCGTTCGCATCCAGAATCTTCTCGCTGTAGCGCACCGTGTTGAACGCTCCTGGACGAGCGCCGATCGCCCCGATCCGCACCCGGCGCAGCCCGTTCACCACCCGGCACACGGCGGCAAACCGCGCCAGGTCCTGACGGAAGCTTTCCTCTAGCGGGCGCACCACATGCTTGCGAGTCACGCTGAACGGCGCCAGCCGCTGCGACAGGTTGTTGCACACCGAAATCTTGCCGCAGTAAGCGTCCCGCCGCCGTTCCACGTTCATCCTGTCGAGATCGTCCGGATAACCTTGCACCAGCACTGGCACATCGAGCTCGGACAGCTTGACCGTGTCCGCCACTCCCTTCTCATCGCCGAAATTCGGCAGCACCACCAGGATGCCTTCAATCCGCCCGCGGTTCGCCCGGAACAGGTCCGCGCAACGCCGCGCGTCGGCGTAAGTCTCTACACCGCCGAGCTTCGTGTCTTCCTCGCCGAGCATTACCGCCTCGAAATCCATCTCCCGAAACAGCGTCTCGATGTCGGCCCTTGCCTCCGTCACGAGGTGGTCGGGGAAGAAATCCCGATTCCCGAAAATCACTCCGAATGTCGCCTTCGCCATATCAATTACTCCTTGTAACGGAACATCTCAAAGCGGTCCGCGTTATCGCGCGTCACGAGCACGCAGTCCACGCTCTGTTTTTCTGGTTTGCCCGTCGAACCGGCCGTCAGATATTGATGCGCCTGCTCCACCGCCATCTCGGCGATGCGCCAGGCCGGCTGCAATACCGTGGCCTGTATGTCTCCCGCCCGGATCGCCTCAATCACATCCGGACTCCCGTCGAAACCAACCACAATCACTTCCCCGCGCCCGGCCGCCTTCAAAGCCGCCGACGCCCCCAGCGCCATCGTGTCGTTGCCGGCAATCACCCCTTTCACCCCGGGATGCGCCTGCAGCATGGTCTCCATCTTCTGGAACGCCTCCGTCTGGCTCCAGTTCGCGCTCTGCCGGGCTAGCAACTTCATCCCGGGGAACTTGTCGATTACATCGTGAAATCCCCGTGAGCGGATCGGCGCGTTCGAGTCGCTCTCCCGCCCCGTCAGCTCGAAGTAGCCGCCCTCCTCGTCCATCAGCCGCACGAACTCGGCGCCCCCGAGCGTCGCTCCCTGGTAGTTGTTCGAGACGATCTGCGCCACCGCGATCCCCGTCGCGTTGATCTCGCGGTCAATCAGGAATGACGGCACGCCCGCCTCCTTGGCCTTCCTCACCGCGTTGATCGAAGCGTCCACCCCGGCGTTGTCGAGCACAATCGCCGCCGCGCCTTTCGCAATCGCCATGTCGATGATCTGGTCCTGTTTGTGGGCGTCGTCATCGTGCGTCTGCACCAGCGTCTCGTAGCCCAGTTCCTCCGCCTTCCGCGCCGCGGCCTCGGCCTCGGCCTTGAAAAACGGATTGTCATGCGGAGGCGTGATAATCGCAATCAGATTCGAGGCGGTCCTCTCCGCCCCGCACCCCCACAACACGGCCAGCGCCGCCGCCACTATCAGTTTCCTCATCCGTTCGCTCCCATCTTCTGCTGCAACTGATCTACCACTACCGCCACCACGATCACAACGCCTTTGATCACGATCTGCCAGAATTCGCTCACGCCCAGCAACACCAAGCCATCGGCCAGCACACCGATCACCAGCGCGCCGACGATCGTACCGCCAATCGACCCCCGCCCGCCGAACAGCGACGTCCCGCCCAGCACCACCGCCGCAATCGCGTTTAACTCAAACGTCTCCCCCGTCGCGGGATGCGCCGCCACCAGTTGCGACGCTATCACCAACCCCGCCAGCGCCGCGCAAAATCCCGAAATCATATAGACCAGCAGCTTCACCCGCGCCACCGGCACTCCCGATAACAATGCCGCCCGTTCGTTGCCGCCCACCGCGTAAACGTGACGCCCGAACGGCGTCCGCGCCGCCACCACCGCGGCCGCCACCGCCAACCCGGCCGTCACCCAGATCACCACCGGCACATAAAGGAAGGTCGCCGACCCCAGCCACGCAAACCCGGTGTTGCCATACTCTTCCCGCCCCGTCAGATTCGCGAACGTCGCCCCGCCGGACCGCAGCAGCGCCGCGCCACGCGCCACGTACAGCATCCCAAGCGTCGCAATAAACGGCGCCACCCGGAACCGCGTCACCAGGATCCCGTTCACCGCCCCCACCGCCGCTCCCGCCGCCAGCGCCAGCGCCACCACTAGCCATACATGGAAGTAAACCCTCACACCCAGCGCCTCGAGCGCCAGCCCATCCGCGATCAATCCGCCGGCCACCATCCCGGCCAGACCGGCCACCGAACCCACCGAGAGATCGATGCCGCCGGTCAGAATCACGAACGTCATCCCGATCGCCAGAATCGCGTTAATCGCCACGTGTTTCAGCAGGATGATGAGATTGCTCGACGTCAGAAACGCCGGCGAAAGCAGAGAGAACACCAACACCAGCAGCGCCAGCGCCACGAGCGCCCGCAACCGCAGCAGTACCGCCGCCGCCCGTCCGTCAGCCATGGCCGCCTCCCGCCGACGCCGCCGCGGCCAGCGCCGCGTGCGTTGCGTCCCGCCGCGCGAACTCGGCCGTCACCCGGCCTTTCGCCAGCACGACGATGCGGTCCGCCATCCCGAGCGCCTCTTCCAACTCCGAGGATGCAAACAGAATCCCCATTCCCCGCGCCGCCAGCCGGTTCATGATCCCGCAGATCTCTCCCTTCGCGCCCACGTCGACTCCGCGCGCCGGTTCGTCGAGCAGCAACACGCGCGGCCCGGTCAGCAGGCACTTCGCCACCACCACCTTCTGCTGGTTCCCCCCGCTCAGCGACGTCACCGGCTGCTCCAGGCTCGCGGCGCGTATCGACAAGTCCCGCGCCTGCGCGCGCACGCTCTCCCTCGCCCTCCCGTAATCGAGCAGCGGGCCGCGCCGCCAGCGCCCCAGGCTCGCGAGCAGCACGTTATCCAGCACCGAAAGCGTCTGCACCAAACCCGCCGCCTGCCGGTCCTCCGGAACCAGCACCACCCCACGGGCGATCCTCTGCTCCACCGTCTCGCCGCGCATCTCCCTTCCCTCTAACTGGATGGACCCCCCAGTTGCCCGGCGGACTCCGGCCACGCACTCGAGCAATTCCGTCCGGCCCGCCCCCATCAGCCCATAAATCCCAACGATCTCCCCCGCCCGCACATTGAGCGAAACGCCGTCCAGCAGCTTCACGCCTGAAGGCCCGGCCAGCCGCACCCCCTCCACCCGCAGCAACTCCGCCCCTGCTTCGCCCGCATCCCGGTGAAAGATCTTCTCGAGCCGGCCGCCCACCATCTTCTCCACAATCCAGTTCAGGTCGATCTCCGCCGCCGGAGCCTCGGCCACCAGCCGGCCGTCGCGCAATACACTCACGTAATCGCCGATCCGCAGCAGTTCCTCCAGCCGGTGCGAGATGTACACAATCGTTACCCCGCGCTCGCGCAGATCCCCAATCACGCGAAACAGCGACTCCACCTCCGCCGCGCTCAACGCCGACGTCGGCTCGTCAAGAATCAGAATCCGCACATCCCGCGCCAGCGCCTTCGCGATCTCAACAATCTGCTGCTCACCGAGCCGCAGTCCGCCCACCAACGCGTCCGGAGGGATCGGCTGATCCAGCGCCGCCAGCAACTTCACGGCCAGCCGCTCCTGCCACCTCCGGTCGACCCACCCACCGCGTGTCCTCTCGCGGGCCAGGAAAATGTTCTCCGCCACCGTCAGGTTGGGACACAGATTGAGTTCCTGATAAACCATGCCGATCGAGGCCGCGGCGGCGTCCGCGGGAGACTCGAACCGCACCTCGCTTCCATCGAGCAATAGCTTGCCCTCTGTCGGCCGCTCAACGCCGGCGAGGATCTTCATCAGCGTCGATTTCCCCGCCCCGTTCTCCCCCACCAGAACATTCACCTTCGCCCGCCGCAGCGAATAGTCCACGCGGTCGAGCGCCGTCGTACCCGGATACCGCTTCGTGACGCCTTCCGCCCGCAGGACCACGCCGCCGCCGTTCATCGCACCTCCAGCCGCAGCGGGACCAGCGGGTCCGGCTCCTCGCCGCCCGGCAGCCATGCGCCGCGAAACTCGACCTTCTTCCCCACGGCCGCGGCCAGATCCACCGCGCCCAGCACCTCCTCCACCACCCTCCGGTTCAGCTCGATCGCGACATCCGCGTAGGCCAACTGGTTCGCGAACCCGCTGAACTCGATAAACCCCGCCGCGTCCCGCAGCGCCGTGCCGAGGATCACCGGTCCGGTCAACACCGCCAAGTCCGCCGCCCCATCTTCCGGCTCGGTATCGACCAGCAGCCGCCCGCCCGGCGACCCGCTCTCCAACCCCAGAGCCGTCCCCCGGCCCGAGACCAGCAGCGCTCCGCTCCCGCCCGCCGCCGCTCGCCGCCGCGCCTCTTCGAGCGGAACACCCGGCTCCGCCGCCGGCAGCAGGCGCGCTTCCCACACGGACTCTACGTATGCCGCGGGATCGTCCGCCGGCGCCGCTTCTTCCTCGAGCGGAACCACCGTCCAGGGCACGCAACCTGTCCCGAGGAGGCAAAGCCCCGCCGCGAGCCACCGCCGTTTCACTGCCCCGCCTCCCCGCCCGCCAGCCGCTCCGCCGTGAAGCGGTCCGTGATCAGGACGTTCACCAGCCGCCCGCGCAACGCTCCGCGAATGGCCGTCAGCTTCCGCCGCCCGCCGGCGATGCCCACCGCGCGCTCCACCCGCCGCAACTCGTGCAAGTCCATCCCAATCACCCGCTGGTTCAAAGCGCTTTCCACCGGCTGCCCGGCGCTATCGAAAAACCGCAGGCAAATATCGCCCACCGCGCCGTCTCTCCGCAGCCCGCGCAGCTCCGCCTTCGAGAACACGTTCCCGCTCTCGGCCAGCAGCCGCGAGGGTTCGAGCGCCCCGATGCCCACCAGCGCGAGCGATACCTTGGAAAACAGCCCGACCGCCTCCGAGACATAGCGATCCCTGAGCAGCACGCCCCGCGACCGCGCCGAACCCGTTACCCCCGGAGCCGCCAGAAACACAGCCTCGCCCTTCACCAGGCTGGCCAGCCGCTCCGTCAGCCGCGTCGCGTGCACCTCGGCCGCCGGACTCCCCACGCCGCCGAGAATCTGCACCACGCTCACTCCGCCCGCCCGCCGGATCGGATGCATCGCCCGCACCATCGCCAGCAGCGTCGAGCTCCAGCTCGAAATCCCGATCACCTCCCGCGGCCGGAGCGTCGTCTCGAGAAAGAATGCCGCCGCCGCGCCCAGGTCCCGCGTTATCGTCTCCTCGTCATCGAGAGCGCTGTCCACCACAATCGCCTGCTTCAAGGAGAACGAAGACTCGAGCGCCGCCTCGAGTTCAGAATGCGTCCCCTTCGGAGGCGTCACCAGTATCCGCACGATCTGCTCTTCCTGCGCCCGCCTCAGCAGCCGCGAGATCGTCGCCTGCGACAGCCCCAGCCGCTCGACAATCGCCGTCTGCCGCAGCCCCTGCTCATAGTAGAGCCGCGCCACCTTCGTCATCAGCCGCTGCTCCTCTACTTGCGCCATCCGATTTCCTTCAACACCCGTGAAGCGCCTTCTCGACCGCGGCCCGCCACTCCGCAAGCATCCGATCCCGCGGCCCGCTGTCCATCCGCGGCTCGAACCGGTCGCGCGGCCGCGGCAACGCCTCGATCGCATCGAGCGACCCCCACATCCCCACCGTCAGCCCGGCCAGGTAAGCCGCCCCCAGCGCCGATAGATCCGGCGAACCCGACCGCAACACCTCCCGCTCGATCAAGTCCGCCTGCAGTTGCATCAGTTCGTCATTGCGGCTCGCTCCGCCATCCGCCAGCAGCCGCGGCAGGTCTCCGCCGTAATCCGCCTCCATCGCCGCGAAAACGTCCCGGATCTGGAATGCGATCGACTCCACCGCCGCCCGCGCCAGCTCCGCCTTCGTCACGCCCCGCGTCAGCCCCGTCAGCACGCCCCTCGCCCGGCTGTTCCAGTAGGGCGCGCCCAGCCCGGCAAACGCGGGAACGAGGCACACCCCACCGCTGCCACCGGCCTCCAACGCCAGCTCCGCCACCTCTTCGGCTCGCAGACCAAGCAAGTCACCGAGCCACTGCACCGTCGCGCCAGTCGAGTAGATGTTTCCCTCGAGAGCGTACGTCACATCCCCGCCGCACGCAAACGCCACCGTCGAGGAAAGCCCGTGCACCGACGCCACCACTCCATCGGTCGACATCATCAGCGACGAACCTGTCCCGTAGGTCGCCTTCACCGATCCCGGCCGGAACCCCGCATGCCCGAAGTGCGCCGCGTGCGAGTCCCCCACCAGGCTGGCCACCGGAATTCCCGCCGGCAGACGCCCCCGCGCGGCCGTCTCGCCGAACAGGCTGCCCGACGGCCGTATCTCCGGCAACGCTTCCACCGGAACGCCAAACAGCGAACACAGCTCGGCGTCCCAACTCCGCGCCCGCAGATCCATCAGCAGCGTCCGCGAAGCGTTCGTCACGTCGCAGGCATATACCGCGCCGCCGGTCAGGTTCCAAAGCGCCCAACTGTCCACGGTCCCCGCGCACAACTCCCCGCGCGCCGCCCGCCGCGGGCCGTCGTCCGCATGGTCAATCAGCCACCGCATCTTCGAGGCGGAAAACATCGGATCGAGCGCCAGCCCCGTCCGCCCGCGCACCATCTCCTCATGCCCGCCGCCGGCCAGTTCGCGGCAGAACTCCGCCCCGCGCGCGCATTGCCACACCGCGCAAGGCCCCGCCGGCCGCCCTGTCGCGCGCTCCCATACCGCCACCGTCTCCCGCTGGTTCGCGACCGCCACCGCCGCCAGCCGCAGACCACCGAGCGCGCCGAGGCACTCGTCCATCGCCTCCTCGACGCCGCGCCAGAGATCCGCCGCGTCCTGCTCCACCCATGCCGGCCGCGGATAGCCGATCGTCACCGGCCGCGCGACGCGCGCCAACACCTCCCCCTCGATCGAGACCAGAAGGACCTTCGTGTTCGTCGTGCCCTGATCAATCGCCAGGATGCAGTCGCTCATCGTTCGCTCCGCAACAGATCCAGAGCCGCCGCCCGTACGTTCTCCGGCGTCAGCCCGAAATGCTCGCACAACCACGCGTGGGAGCCCGTTGGCGCAAACTCGCCCGGCACCCCCAAAATCCGCATCGGCGCCGGACTCTCGGTCGCCAGAAACTCCGCCACGGCGCTCCCCATTCCGCCCCGCACCGAGTGCTCCTCCACCGTCACCACCGCTCCGGTTGCCGCCGCCCGCCGCAGAGCGTCTCCATCAAGCGGAGTAAGCGTCGCCAAGTTCACCACCAACGCCTCCACCCCGTCCGCGCTTAAACGTTCCGCCGCCGCCAGAGCCACGCTCGACATCGTCCCGATTCCGATCAACGCCACATCGCCGCCTTCCCGCAAGATGGACGCCTTCCCGATCTCGAACCGGTAGTCCGCCCCGTGAACCGCCGGAACCTTCGTCCGGTTCACCCTCAGAAACACCGGACCATCCAGCACCGCCGCCGCTGCCACCGCCTGCCGCGTCTCCTCCGGATCGGCCGGATTAATCACCGTCATCCCCGCAATCGCCCGCATCCACGCCAGGTCCTCGATCGAGTGGTGCGTCGCCCCCAGCGGCCCGTAGGCCATGCCCGGCGACATCGCACCCAGCTTCACGTTCGCGCGCGAGTACGCGAGATCCACCTTAATCTGCTCGAGCGCCCGCGCCGTCAGGAAACAGGAAGCCGAACACACAAACGGAATCTTCCCCCCGTTCGCCAGCCCCGCCCCGATCCCGACCATGTTCTGCTCCGCGATCCCGATATTAAAGAACCGCTCTGGAAACCGCCCCGCAAACCCGCCCAACTTCGTCGACGAAACCGAATCGTTCACCACCGCGACAATCCGCTGATTCCCCGCCGCCAATCCCTCCAATGCCTCTGCAAAGGCATCCCGGCAATCAAAACCTCCTCCTTTTACTCCATGCCCTTCTCTGCGTTTCAATTCTTCCACCTCCTTCAACCCAACTCCCCCAACGCCGCCTCCAACTCCTCCGCCGTCGGTACCCGGTGATGCCAGCTCGCCCGGTCCTGCATGAAGGAGACCCCTTTCCCCTTGTGCGTCCGCGCGATCACGCAACTCGGCCGGCCCGCCTCGAACGGCACACCGTTCAAGAGTTCCGCCAATCTCTCAGGATCATGCCCATCCGCCTCCGCCACCGCCCAGCCGAAGGCCCGCCACTTCTCCGCCAGCGGCTCCAGCCGCATCACGCTCTCCGTCGCAGCGGTGAGCTGCAGAGTGTTCCGGTCGACGATCACCGTCAGCCGCTCCAGCCCCAGGTGAGCAGCCGCCATCGCCGCCTCCCAATTTGATCCCTCCTGCAACTCGCCGTCCCCCGTGAGCACGAACGTCCGCCGCTCGGCCCCGTCCAGCTTCGCCGCCAGCGCGCAGCCCACTCCCACCGGCAGCCCGTGCCCCAGCGGACCCGTCGACGCCTCTACCCCGGGCACCTTCCCCCGCGCCGGATGCCCGTTCAGCCGCGATCCCGGCTTCATATAGCTATCGAGCTCCGCCGCATCAAAGAACCCCGCAAACGCGAGCGCCGTGTAGAACGCGCCCGAGCAATGCCCCTTGCTCATGATGAACCGGTCGCGTTCCGGATCGAGCGGCGCCCGCGGGTCAATCCGCAGCACCCGGAAATACATCGCCGCCAGAATATCAGCCGCCGAGAAATCCCCGCCCGGATGTCCCACCCCCGCGTCAAAAACCATCCGCAAACTCCGCTTCCGGATTTCGTTCGCCACCCGCCGCAGATCGACGATTACAGGATCAAGAGTCATGTTGAATATCTATTCACATCACAAGATCTATTCGAATCGAACATTATCAGTTCGCGTGACCGCCCGTCAAGAGCAACCTGCACTCGCTTCTTCCGGGCTCGCTTCAGTTCACGACCATCTCCCGCGGCCGGCGTCCTCTCGGTGGCTTTCACCAGAAGCAGACCCATGAGCGGGCCGGTCTGCCCCCAGTTGTGAAGGACCGCCGTCCCGCGCGCGGCGGCCTCCATTCACGCCATTCCGCGGCGCCAATGGTGACGCCCCGCATTGCTATCATCTGGAGAACGGCACAAATGAAAAAGAAGTACCTGCTCCAGTTCCTCCTGGCCCTGCTTCTCGTTCTTCCCGCGATCGCGCAAGAGCGCACGAGCGCCATTAACGGGTTGATAACCGACCAGTCCGATGCCGTCGTCAGCGGCGCCGCCATACAAGTTCTGAATCTGGACACCGGCGAGATCCGCGAGGCTAGGAGCAGCGAAGACGGCGCCTACAGAATCTCCTCGCTCGAGATCGGGAGATACAAGGTGACGGCTTCACTCGACGGGTTTAAATCCAGCGTGCACGTCCCGGTGGTCCTGGAACTGGGCCTGGAGGCTTTTGTCAACCACGTTCTCGAAATCGGTGATGCGTCCGGCAGCGTTACGGTCACGGGCGACAGTTGGCTGGTGGGCGCGTCTCCCGCCACGGTGTCCAGCTTAGTCGGCTCCCGGGTTCTGGAGGGTCTCCCCGTGAACGGCCGCGATTACGTGCAACTGGCCGTTCTGCAAGCCGGGGCCGTCGTGGCACGCGGGCAGGAGCGGAATGCGAACACGGGGTATGGAGTGCAGATCAGTATCTCCGGCTCCCGGCCAACCCAGAATAGCTTCCACCTCGATGGCGTCAGCATCAACTCCTACAACAACTCCACTCCGGGTAGCGTGAATGGTCTCAATCTCGGCATGGATGCGATCCAGGAGTTCAGCATCCAAACGAGCGCCTTCAGCGCCCAACATGGCCGCGCCTCCGGCGGGACGATACATGCGGTCACCAAGTCCGGCGGAAACGACTTCCACGGCGCTGCGTTCTACTTCCACCGCAACGACAACCTGGATGCTCGCGGATTCTTTGATCCGGAAAGCAAACCCGAATTCCGCCGCCACCAGTTCGGCGGCTCGCTCGGCGGGCCGATCGCGAAAGACCGTGCGTTCTTCTTCGCCAACTACGAAGGACTCGAGCAATCGCGCGGGAATACCAGCATCGACACCACCTTGAGTCCGGCGGCGCGAAACGGACACCTGACTACCGGCACGGTTCCCGTGGATCCCGTGATGGCCAAGGTCGTGGCGCTCTATCCGGAGCCCCAAGGCGAGATCCTCGGCGACACCGCTCTCTACGTGTTCGCCAACAACAATCTCTCTCGCGAGAACTTCGTCACCTCGCGCGTGGATGTCCACCTCGGCGCCAAGGACAGGCTTTTCACGCGCTACACCCTGACGAACAGCGAGCGGGAGAACCAGACAACGTATCAGCTCGGGTTGCAGCGCGACACCAGCCGCCCGCAGTCCGCGGTCGTCGAGGAGACGCACATCTTCTCCCCCACGGCTCTGAACACCGCTCGTTTGGGTTTCCTCAGGACCACTACGGTAGCGGGCCGCACCACCACCTCCGTCGCCGGGACCGACGATCCCAGCCTGGCGTTCCTCCCGGCCAGCGGCGTCATCGGCATCATCGAGGTCAGCGGCCTGTCCGACTTTCCCGGCGGCACCGGAGCGCTCGACTCTGACGTCCACCACTTCAATTCCTACCAGATAAGTGACGATCTCACCGTCACCCGTGGAGGCCACACCATCAAGCTTGGCGGCCGCTTTGAGCGGACACAATTTAACACGGACAGCCAGAATCGCGTGAGCGGGGAATACGGGTTCAACAGCATTGCCGACTTTCTCACCAACAAACCCCGGAGGTTTCGGGCGCAATTCCCCGGCTCGGACACCATCCGCGGCCACCGTCAATGGATTGGCGCGTTCTACCTTCAGGACACCTGGAGAGTAAACAAGAATCTCACGGTGGACCTGGGTCTCCGGTACGAGTGGGCCACCGTGCCGGCCGAGGTCAACGGTAAGGTCTCCAACCTGGACAATCTTACTGACGCCGAAATGCGTGTCGGGGAACCCTTGTTCAAAACCTCGTCCCGGACAATACCAGCGCCGCGTGTGGGCCTGGCGTGGGATCTGTTCGGCAATGGACGCACCATTGTCCGGACGGGATACGGCCTGTACCCCGACCCGATCCTCTCCCACTTCCTGATCCTGTCGGGAGTACGCAATCCACCCTTCTTCCGCCGCGGCAGCACAAGTGCGCTCAAGCCCGGCGACTTCCCCAAAGGCGGTTACGAGGTCTTCGCGGCCAATCCGGAGGCCGATCTGCGAATCGACCGCTATCCCCCCATGATCGAGCAGCCTTACGTCCAGCACTGGAATCTCGGCTTCGAGCAGCGGTTCGATGCATCGACGTCGGTGCGACTCTATTACACCGGCACGCACGGCCTGCACCTCTCTATCCTGAACGACGACGCGAACCTCGTGGACCCGGTCATCCTCCCCGATGGGCGCCGGTTCTACCCGCCCGACGGCGAGAAGATCAATCCGCACTTCAGCGCCATTCGCAACCGGTCATTCGATGGCCATTCTTTCTACCACGGTCTCCAGACTCGGTTCCTGCGGCGCATGACGGGGGGGCTCTCGCTCGAAGCTTCATACGGCTTCTCGAAAGCGATCGACGACGGATCGCTCTCCGTCGGAGCCACTTCGGAATCGATCAACTCCGGCTATTCCGCCGTGCCCGGCGATCCGCGCCTCGACCGCGGCCTCTCGGCCTTCGATGTCCGGCATCACTTCGCTTTGAGCGGTATCTGGGATGTCCCGTCCGTCAAGGGAAGCGGCTTCAAGAAGCTCCTGCAAGGATGGCGCCTCGCCACAATCGTCACCCATTCATCTGGTCTCCCGGTGTCGGCCTGGCTCGGCTATGACGGCGCGGGCACAAGGTCAAGCCGGTCCGACTGGCGTTCTGGACAGCGGCCGGATCTCGCTCCGGGAGTAAACGGTATCCCGGCTACCGGCGATCCGAATGGCTGGGTGGACCCAACCCCTTTCCTGCGGCCGGAACCCGGCTTCCTCGGCAACCTTGGACGCAACACAATCACCGGGCCGTCTACCTCCGGCGTCGATTTCTCCGTGGTTAAACGCACGGCGTTGCGCGAGCAACTCGCTCTCGATTTCCGTTTCGAATTCTTCAACCTCTTCAACCAGACGAGCTTCCGTCTTCCCGACCCGCAACGAATGGAGGTATTCCCCAACGGCCGGCTGCGGGAGGATTTCGGACGACTCACCGGCGCGGCGCCCGGCCGTGAGATCCAACTCGGCGTCAAGATTGTGTTCTGAAGATGAATCACGCATTCGAGGACGTTCGCAAATTCTGTCGTCTTGCGGCTCGTCTGGGACGTTTCATCGAGAACCCGCTCCCGCCGGAGCAGTGTCTTCATGCGGTGAAGGACAGTATCCGGCAGCGGGAGAAAGAGTTTCTCCTACTCCTGCAAAAAGCCGTGTACGGCTTCCCCAAAAGTCCTTACCTGCCGCTTCTGCGTTGGGCGGGAGTCGAGTTCGCCGACGTGGAACGCATGGTCCTCGCGGAGGGCGTGGAATCGGCCATGGCCCGTTTGTACGACGCGGGGGTCCACATCAGTATCGAACAGGCCAAGGGCCGCGAGCCTGTCAGCCGGCCCGGATTGCACTACGCTACTCGGTCCGAGGATTTTGATAACCCTCTGCTCTCAAACGATATCGACGTGCAGAGCGGAGGTTCCGCCGGCTCGCCCCGGCGCACGGCGGTGAATCTCGATCAGGTCGCCCGGGATGCGCCATGCCGCTTTCTCGCCCATCTGGCAAACGGCGTGGAAGAGTATCCGGTCGGACTTTGGCGGACAGTCCCGCCCGGCGGGGCCGGTATCAAAAACGCATTGGAGCAGGCATTGCTGCGGAATCCGGCCCAGCGCTGGTTTACACCCTATGTGCCGTCGTGGAAGCGGGGAACGTTCAAATCAGCCCTGCTCACCAGCTACCTGGTGTGGGCGGGACGCCGCCATGGAGGCCTGATACCCAAACCGGAACATGCTCCACTGGACGATCCCGGGCGAATCGTCCAGTGGCTTGCCGGGCAGATACGCTCTGGGAAACCCGCGGTTTTTGTCACCCCGGCCAGCGGCGCGGTCAGGATATGTACAGCGGCCACGGAGAGTGGTCACGACATTCAGGGAACCGTATTTCGAGTGGGCGGCGAGCCGTTGACGAAAGCGAAGGCGCGACTGATCGAAAGCACGGGCGCCCGGACGATCAGCGCATGGGCGATGTCCGAGGCCGGGGGGCCGATCGCCGGCGCATGCGGGGCGCGGGAAGCGGTGGACGAAGTCCACATCTATCGCGGAAAGATTTCTCTGCTCGCGCGGAAAAAGGCATTGCCCGACGGGCAGGAGGTGGCGAACGCTCTCTACATGACCACCCTTCAAACCACCACCTCGAAAATCATGTTGAATCTGGAAACGGGAGATTACGGAGAGTTCTCCCAACGCTCGTGCGGATGCCTGCTCGACAAAATCGGTTTCGTCGACCATCTCCATACGATTCGCAGCTACGAAAAATTGACCACCGGTGGCATGTCTTTTCTCGGCAAGGACGTCATCGATCTCGTTGAGGACGTTCTGCCAGGCGTCTACGGCGGAGGCCCGATGGACTACCAGTTCGTCGAGTACGAGCATGAAGCAGCCACCCGGATTGCCATTCTGATCAGCCCCCGGATCGACGGAATCGATCCCAACCGGGTCGTGGAAACAGCCTTGCGCTTCCTCGCTCAGGGGAACCGCGCGAACCGGATGATGGCGGACTTCTGGAGGCAGGGCCAAACCCTCCATGTGGTACGCAGCGACCCGTACGCCACCCCCGCCGGAAAGATCCTTCCCCTCCGGATTCTGAGAGGCGGAGAGACGCCTCTACAGGAAGATTCGAATGCCTGTGACCGTTGATTCGACCGTGGAGGAGCCGCGGCGGAAATTGTCCGGCGCATGGACCGCCTTCGGACCGGGCCTCGTCTTCTTCCTCGCCGCCGTCGGCCCGCAGGATCTCATTACCCACTCCGCCGCCGGAGCTACCTACGGCTACCGGCTGCTTTGGCCGCTGGCGCTCGTCGTGCTGGCCCGTTTCGTCATTCTGGAAGCTTCGGCGAGATACGTGCTCGCCACTGGCGAGAGCCTGCTCGCCGGCTACCGCCGTTGCGGGCGCTGGGTGTTGTGGCTCCTGTTGATTTCATTGCTCGTGAAGCGCCATCTGTCAAACCTCTACCACATCCTGCTGATGGGAGCCACGGTCCATCTGATCCTGCCCTTGCCAGTGATGAAAAGCTCTCAGATCTGGGCGTTCGCGTTTTGGGTGGTCGCGTTTGGCTTGATGTACTACGGCCGCTACCCACTGGTGGAGCGAAGCGCCAAACCTCTACTCTGCCTGCTGGGAGGTTCATTGCTGATCGTCGCGGTTCTGTCGAAACCGGACCTCGCCGCGACTGCGAAAGGTCTCTTCTGGCCGAGCCTCCCGCCGGACCAGGGGCTCTACAGCTACGCCCTGTTGCTCGCCGCCATCATGGGCGCCGGAGCCGGTTCGGTCAGCAACCTCAAGTATGCCGCCTTCATCTATGAGAAAGGATGGCGCAGTGTCTCCTACTTTTCTCTCCAGCGCCGCGACCTGGTTCTGAGCGTTGTGAGCCTTTTCGCCGCCTCCGTCCTCATCCAAGTTGTGGCCGCCTCCACTCTGCAGTCGCACGGCGTTCCGGCGGAGAACGCCGAACAACTCGCGGCGATGTTCCGCCAGGCCCTCGGCTACTCCGGCAGCATCATCTTCGCCATCGGTCTCTGGGCCGCCGCATTCACCACCTTCCTCGGATCCAACACCGGCTACAGCCTCATGGTCTCGGATATCTACCACAACGCCTTGTTCCCCCGCGCGGAGCAACCCTCCGGCCAGCCTAACCCGAGCCCGGGAAACCTCCCCGGCTACCGCTGGAGCCTCATCTGGTTCTGTGTCTCCCCCCTCTACGTACTCTTCACGGATTGGAATCCGGTGTGGCTCGCAATCGTAGTCGCGGCGCTGATGGTCGGCTTGCTACCCATAGTCATCCTGGTTCTAATGCGGCTGACCAACGACAAGAAACTCCTCGGCCGGTACGCAAACGGGCTGGCCACAAAGGCTGCACTACTGCTGATCCTGGCCGCGTCCTGCTACCTCGCCTACCGCAACGCGACAGAGATCTGGAGCGAGTTTCTGTCTTTCTGACGCCACGAACGGAAGCGGCTGCCACCGGCCATCATTGATGAAGGCTGGGCCGGAAGCCCGGACAACGGTTCCCACTCACTCTCCCAGCGACCACCCCGCCAAACCAACATGTTCCACCCCCTTCCGCCGATGGAACGATTCTCGTTTCCCCATTGGAACCTCCTTGGATCCGGCATCGTCAGCGTCCGCACGAATCAGCGATTCATAGGGCGGTCCATCAGGCGGCGCAATAGGTTGGGCTGAGCAAAAATGTGATTACCCGAGCATTTCAGCATTCGTCATAAGATCAGGCCGTCCCTCCTGCTGCTTACGAAAGATCGTCTGACGGAAAATATCCCCGAAACCGCCAGAGCCGAGTTTCACCTCCGCCCACCCCAACTCCTGAGGATGGAACTTGACTACTGTGGCCGCAGACATCGCTTGGCCTGGCTTCAGATCAAACAACACGGTGTCACCTTTATCCGGGTCGACGAGATCGATCTCCCAGTGCTCACCTTCTCTCGTGAAGAACCTCAGCGCTCCTGTGCAGCGCTGGTCCGGGCGGTCTTCGACACATTGCACAACGCATGTCTGAGACCAGCCTTCACCGGCAATTACAAGCGGCATCACCTGTTCATAGAATGTGGTGAGCGCGCCAACTTCGTGTTTGAGGATGTCAACCGCCAGCGGAAGCATGAATGGGATCAGAATCAGCAGCAGTTTCAGCATTAGCCTTCTTGCCTCCAGACAAGCCATACCAGATTCAGGCGATTGCAACCTACGGTGGGCGCCGAGCGTGGTTACGGGGCGGGCGGCGCCCAGCGGGCGGGTTGGGTGATGTGGTGGCGGACGGTTGTGTCGTTGGCGGCCTTCATTCCGGGGCGGGTGGCGCCGCGGGTGATGAGATCTTCGAGTTGCTCTTCCATGCGGCGGACGATTTCCGGGTGTTGCGCGGAGAGGTCATGCTGCTCGGCGATATCGGATTCGAGGTTGTAGAGTTCGGCGACGGTGGGTTTCCCGCGCGAGTCATTGAGGTTCGGGCTATCCATGCGGAAGACGAGTTTCCAGGGACCGTCGCGGTAGGCGAATTCGCCCGCGTTCGAGTGGCTCACCAGCGCGGTGCGCCGGGTTTCGGGTGAACTGCGCGAAAGCGACGGCAGGAAGCTGATGCTGTCTTCAGCTCCGTGATCCGGCAGGTCCGATGAGAGCACATCGGCGAAAGTGGCGAAGACATCGGTGAGAGAGACGAGTTGATGACTGCTGGATCCGCCGGCGACGCGGCCCGGCCAGCGGATGAGCAGGGGGACGCGGTGGCCTCCTTCCCAAATATCGCCTTTGTGGCCGCGGTAGGGTCCGCTGGGCATATGACCGGCCGCGACGAGGTCCTCCCAGCCGGTGTAGTGGGAATGTCCGTTGTCGGCGGTGAAGATGACGATGGTGTTGTCCGCGATGCCGGCGTCGTCGACGGCCTGGATGACTTGGCCGGCTGACCAGTCCGTTTCCATGACGAAATCGGCGATGGGCGCAATGCCGCTGTGGCCGCGGAAGTCTTCCGAGGGGACGACGGGTTCGTGCGGGGAGGTAATGGAGAAGAAGAGGAAGAACGGTTGATTCCGTTTTGCGCCCTCCCTGATCTGGTCAACCGCGCGCCGCGTGATCTCCGGCAGGATCTGGTCGAAGCGCCAGCCGGGCGCCATGGGGCTGCCTTCGAAGGCGCGCGGCATGACGACGCCCTCGGACGGGTCATGTTGATACCGAGCGGAAGGCTGGGTCACGAGGCGGTTATTCTCGATGAAGGTGAACGGCGGGAAGTTCGGCACGTCCGGGCCGAAGAAATAGTCGAAGCCGCGATCCACGGGCCCGCCCCGCACCGGCTTAGTGAAATCCCACTGAAGTTCTTTTTGACCATTCCGGACCTCGGTCATTCGCGGCCGCTGCGGCCCCTGCCACTCCCAGCCGAGGTGCCATTTGCCGATGCAGATTGTGCGGTAGCCATGCTCCTTCAAATAGCCGGGCAGAGTGGGGCGGTCCGCCGGAATCAGCGGAGGCTCGTAGACGGCAATCACCCATTCCTGGAGCCGCGTACGCCAGGCGTATCTTCCGGTCAGCAGACCGTACCGCGTCGGCGTACAGACGGCCGACGGGCTGTGCGCGTCCGTGAAAACCATGCCCTGCTGGACCAGCCGGTCGAGGTGGGGCGTGGCGATTTTGTTCTCTGGGTAGAGGGCTTGGATATCCCCGACGCCGAAGTCGTCAGCGAGGATGAGAACGATGTTCGGCCGTTCGTTCGCGACGGCCGGCGCGCGTAGGGAGAGGATCGCGAGTGCGAGTATCAGAGCGAAATTTGAGGAACGCATGATGATTGCTCGGCTTGATGGCCGGGGTCTTTGCCCGGTTTACCGACTTTCGCAGTATATAACTGTCAGCGACCCGTGGGCCCAATTCTCCGCGCATTGCGCGGGCTATTGAGTCCGATGTGCGGGAGGTGTTTCGGCGAAACGAAGCCATTCGGGGGGGACGGAGTCGCGGGCGGACACAATGTCTCCGGACAAGATAAGTCTTTTGTTGGACTTACCGGGAAGGGTAGGGCCGGCGCGGCGGATCTTGAACCTGACTTGCCAGACGGAGCGGAGAGAGCGGCCGCTGCGTTGGTGGGGGATCCGGAGGCCGCGAGGCGACCTCCCAGCGGTGTTTCGGACAGGCGTAAATGAGGGCGCGGAGGGAAGACTGCAGCTCTTTGAGCGCCTTCAGGGTGCGGTGATAGATGCGGTGGAAGTGGGCGTGGTAGCGGAGCAGCAGTTGCTGAAGCTGGTGGCCGGCGCCGGGTCCGAAGGGGTCGCCGGAGGAGAAGACCTCGCGCGGGTTGAGGGCAGTGCGCAGGGAGTCGCGCATATCCTCGAACTCTTCGCGGAGTTCGTCCGGCAAGAAGAGTTCGGCGGAATTGAAGCCGTGCTTACAGGCTTTTTGCGAGGAGCGGGCCTTGGCCTCCTCGGAGGCGGGTCCGGTGGAGAATTGGGCGTTGCGCTGGTTTGCTTCGAGCTGTGCTTGCGACGCCATTTTGGGTCCTTCGTGAAAGCGATCATCGGGAGCGCAAAGAATGGCGGGGAAGCTCCTCCGCGAGAGGGCTTCCCCGCTTCCAACCGGAGAAACGACTGACGCCCGGGAATCCCGGCCCGGACGAAAGGAAAGGTACACATCATGTCAGGGGAGGCGCCACGGCTCCCTTGGCGACCATTGTAGCGTGGGAGGACCAAATTCTTGGGGTGGGATGGGAGGAGAAGTCGTTTCTTATGTTGTAGATGCTGGTTATTGAAACACGTGTGACTCGCTCCGCGATTAGCGAGGGGTTCCCGGTCTTTTCAGCGAGGGACAGACACGCCAACGGGGGCGCGACGCCTTGGAAATTAGTGAAAGTGGTGACTGTCACCGAATTGGATACTCCGGCCCGCCCTGGGATCCCAGCAGCCCGAGCCACTCGGCGAGTTGACCTATTATGTACACTAGGCTGAAGATCGTGGCGAGCGCGGCGGACCAGAATCCGAGTAACTTGGTTGATTGAGAGATGGGAGCGGTCATAGATCGCCTCTTGTTCTGAGGGTTCGCCGTATTGTAGCTCCGATTCAAGTCAGCGGGCCTGACGTTGCGACGCGAGGCTTGGCGAAAGTGGGAGGGCGATCATCGGATGAGTGTCGGCGCGAAATTGGGAAAAGTGGTGACTGTCACCAAATTTGTTGCGGCCGGCGTGGGCATCCTCGCGATTGCGCAGGACTCGCGGCCTTGGTCGGCCAACCCGGAGATCGTGGAGAAGCTCAGCCAGAAGAGGCCGGAAGTTAATTACCACGAGTCGAAGGTCCCGCGGTACGAGTTGCCGGATCCGCTGCAGACGCGTGGCGGGGAGCCAGTGACGTCGGCCGCGATGTGGAAAGCGAAACGGCGCGGGGAGCTGTTGGAACTATTTCGGGATAACGTTTACGGGCGGCGCCCGGAGACGAAATACTCGGTGTCGTTCCGGCAGGAAGCCGAGGTGACGGATGCGTTCGACGGGGCGGCGACGGGGCGCGGCATGGTGGCGGAGGTCACGATCGGGGCGCGGAGCTTCCGTTTTCCCTTCGTGTTGTTCTTCCCGAACCAAGCTCCGGGCAAGGTTCCCGCAGTGATCCACATCAATAATCGCTACTTCATTCCGTTGGAGGGGGCGATCCAGAAGCATGATCCGTTTTGGGCGGCGCGAACCATGATTCAACGGGGATATGCGACGGCTTCATTCCACACCTCGGACGTGGATCCGGATAAGAAGGACGGATATGCCGGCGGGATTCGGGCGTTTTTCGCGGACGGAGATCCGCCGGAGGACAATGCCTGGCGGGCTCTTTCGGCATGGGGGTGGGGCGCGAGCCGGGTGCTTGACTACCTGGAGACCGTAGAGGCAATCGACGCCCGGCGGGTGGCCGTGAGCGGGCATTCCCGCGGAGGGAAGGCATCACTCTGGGCGGCGAGCGAGGATACGCGGTTCGCGATTGCCTATAGCAATAACTCCGGCTGCGGGGGAGCGGCCCTGTCGCGACGGGCGTACGGCGAAACCGTCAAGATCATCACGGCCAACTTTCCGCATTGGTTCTGCAAACCTTTCTCCGAGTACGCCGGCCGCGAGGACGAGCTTCCGATCGACCAACACGAGCTGGTCAGTCTGATGGCTCCGCGTGGCGTGTATATCGCCAGCGCCGATGAGGATTTGTGGGCGGATCCGAAGGGCGAGTATGCCTCCCTTATCGCCGCGGCGCCGGTCTTCCAACTCTTCGGCAAAGAGGCGATTACAGAGAGCGAGATGCCGGCATTGAACCAGCCGCGAGCCGCGGGTCAGACGGGCTACCATATCCGCACGGGCGGGCATGGCTTGGGAGACACGGGCTGGAATTGGTTTCTCGACTTCGCCGGCCGGTTGCTCAAATAGACGGCTGCAGAGTTACCGAAGGGGGCCGGGCGCGCCGCAAGCGCTTGCCATCGTCCCGGGTCGCGCATAGGCGGCAATCGCGAGGAGGTCCGCCGGCCGTTCTGAGTGTATACTGAGCCGGATGGCCTGGCGACAGGGCGGGTGGTGAAGGAGACGGAATGAAGAAGCCGACATTGATTTTCACAATGGTACTGCTAGCCTCTGGGGCATCCGGGCAGCAGGAGATCCCGCTGCGCCCTGATCTCCCGGCGGGAGAGGAATGGTACACGCCGCCCGCTGACAATCCTCACCGGAAAAGCGCGGACGAGAAATGGGTGCGGAACGTGCGAAGCCCGGTAATGGAGGTCTACCCGGCAAAGCAACCTAACGGCGCCGCAGTTGTGGTGGCGCCGGGGGGCGGCTTCAGCATACTCGCCATCGAGCACGAAGGGCGCGACGTGGCGAAGTGGCTGAACGATCGCGGCGTGACGGCCTTCGTGCTGCGCTACCGCGTTGGTCTGGGAAGCCGCGAGGCCAGCCAGGAGGCGGCGATTGAAGACGGGCTGCTGGCCGTGGCGACGGTCCGCAAGCGGGCTGCCGAGTGGAAGCTCGACCCCCGGCGGATCGGAGTGATGGGCTTCTCGGCAGGCGGTTACCTGACGGTTGGTGTCGCGACGCAGTATACGGCGGAAAGCCGGCCGGATTTCGCGATTCCGATCTATGCCGTCGCCCCGGAGGGATACCGGGTTCCGGCAGACGCTCCGCCACTGTTCATCGCCGTTGCCCATGATGATCGCGAGAGGATGACGGGGACGGCCACCGGGCTGCTGAACAATTGGAAGAAGGCGAACCTCCCCGCTGAACTGCACGTTTTCGCCGATGGCGGCCACGGATTTGGCATGAACAAGAAAGGCAAGTCGTGCGATGCCTGGACTGACTTGCTGGCGGCGTGGATGAAACGAATGGGGCTGTTGGAGGGGAACTGAGCTGCGGCGTGAAATTGGAAAAAGAGGTGACTGTCACCGAATTCGGGCGATTTCTACCAGCACGCGCCGCGCCTCCGCGGCGGGGTCGGAGGCGCGGGTAATCTGCCGGCCGATCACCAGGTAGTCCGCCCCGTTCCGCACTGCTTCCGCCGGGGTCGCCACGCGCTTCTGATCACCCTTCCCCGCGCCGACGGAGCGAACGCCGGGAGTCACTAGCACCGCCTCGGCTCCCGCAATCTCCCGAACGGCCGCCACCTCGAGCGGGGAACAGACGACACCGTGCACCCCGGCCTCCCGGGCCTTGCGGACTCGCAACCGGACAAGGTCCTCCACCTCGCAGGGATAGCCAAGTTCCTCGAGGTCATCCCGGTCGAAGCTGGTCAGGACGGTCACCGCGAGCAACTCGAGAGCCGAGCCCTCGGCTCCTTCCACTGCCGCGCGCATCACGGTCCCGCTGCCGTGGATGGTAAGAAACCGTACTCCCGCTCCGGCCACCTGCCGGACCGCGCGCTTTACCGTCTCGCCAATGTCGTAGAACTTCATGTCGAGAAAGACATCCTTCTCTTCCCCGATCAATTCCCGGACAAATTCCATTCCGGCGGCGGCATAGAGCTCCATCCCTACTTTGTAGATGGAAACGCTTTCGCCGAGAGCCTTCACGATAGTTCGGGCGTCTTCGGCCGAGGGAACATCCAAAGCGACGATGATAGGATTCTTCATCGCACGCGAACCGCTTTGCCGCTCTTCCCGGTGACCCGCCCCACCCGGTGAGCGCCGGGAAACGTCGACTCCAGCTTCTCGGCATCGTGGCCCGGCAGGGCGATCAGCAAGCCGCCGGAAGTCTGCGGATCGTGCAGCAAGTTGATCAGCTCTTCGGCCAACCCATCCGCAAACTCCACGTCCGGCGCGGCGAACGCGCGGTTGTTCTTCAGGCCGCCGGGAATAGCGCCTTCCCGCGCATACTGCTTGGCGCCATCGAGGAATCCGACCGCTGCGGCTTCGATTTCGAGCGTCACGCCGCTGCCCCGCGCCATTTCCCGCCCATGCCCGATCAGCCCGAAGCCGGTGACGTCCGTGCAGCCGTGGACGTCGAAATCGAGCATCGTCTCACAGGCGGCGCGGTTGAGCTCCAGCATGGAGGCGATCGAGGCTTTGACATGCTCCTCCGCTGCGATTCCCTTCTTCAGCGCCGTGGAGATCACTCCGGTTCCGATGCGCTTCGTCAGCACCAGGGCGTCGCCCGGCAGCGCCCCAGAGTTTGTGAGAACCCGGTCCGGCGAAATCACCCCCGTGACGGCATAACCAAACTTGATCTCGCTATCGTTGATGGAATGGCCGCCGACGATGGCGCAGTCCGCCTCCGCCATCTTTCCGGCGCCGCCAGTCAGAATCTCTTGCAGGGTTTCGGCGCCGTCTTTCTGGGGGTAGGCGACGATGGTGAGCGCGGAGATCGGCCGGCCCCCCATGGCATAAACGTCGCTCAGGGAGTTAGCGGCCGCAATCGCGCCGAAGGTGGCCGGATCATCGACAATTGGCGTGAAGAAGTCGACAGTCTGTACGAGGGCGCAATCCGGCGTCAGTCTGTACACTCCGGCGTCGTCGGCCTTCTCATAGCCGACCAGCACGTTCTCGTTTGTCACCCGCGGCACGCCGCAAAGCACCTGGTCCAAAACCTTTGGACTCAACTTGGACGCTCAACCGGCTGCTTTTACGTGTGCCGTCAACTTCTTCCGATCGGTCACTACGGCTAATCCACTCCCGTTAATTTGATTCTCATTTATACGAAACCGCGGTGCGGGTTTAGGTCCGCTTTTTGTAGCGGGAATCCGGCGGGTTACTCCCGTCGCCCTCATAGGACGGCCGCGGCGGCGCGTTGTCAACGAGCTTTCCGGCTCCCGCATCCCAGATCATCAACTCGCCCTGACGGTAGGAGTCCACGCCGAGTTTGATCGCCGTCATGACCTGGTAGCCAAGGTCCGGCCCCAGACGCGGCGTTTTGCGGTCGCGGATGCATTGCAGCCAGTCCGACATATGGTCGTCGTTCATGTCCCGCCGGCCCAGCATCACCTCGTCGGCGGCAGCCTCACCCTCCGGGGTGTGGATCGGCTCCCGGAGCAGCTTTACTTTCGGGCCATCGAGAATGATCGTGCCTTTATGCCCGTAGATCGCCACCGGGACAAAACGAACCGCGGCGGAGTTGGCCATCGACGCCGACATCGTAATGAAGAAATCCGGGTATTCGATTGTCGTCGAATAGGTATCCGGCACCTCGCGGTCCTTCTGAATGTAGATGCCGCCCGAGCCGGTGACACGGGTCGGGAAACCGCCCCCCATCGCATAAAGTAGCGGACCGAGACGGTGGTAGAAGAGATCCGTCGCGATGCCGCCGGAGTAGTCCCAGTACTTTCTCCAACGGAAAAAGCGTTCGGCGCTGAACGGGCGGTCCGGCGCCGGACCAAGCCAGCGCTTCCAATCGATGGTCTGCGGGCTCGCTTCCTCGTCGACGTAGTAGTTCCACTCGCCCACCTTCGAATTGCGCGAGTAAGTACTCTGAGCCCACAGGACCTGGCCGATCTCGCCGGACTCGATCATCTGGCGCGCCTGATGGTAACGCATGTCAGAGAGATGCTGGCTGCCGACCTGCAGGACGCGCTCGTGCTTTTTCGCCGCGGCCGCGACGTTCTCAGCCTCTTCGACGGTCAATGTCATCGGCTTCTGGAGATAGACGTCCTTGCCCGCCTTCATCGCGTCAATGGCGATCCCGGCGTGCCAGTGATCCGGAGTTGAGATCATAACCGCATCAATATCGTCCCGCGCCAGGAGTTCCCGGTAATCCACGTAGACGCTCTTCTCATCCACCCCAGACAGCGTCCTTGCTCGGTCGCGGTAACGCGAGTAAACATCGCAGACCGCCAGAGACTTCACGTCACCGTGCCCTTCGGAGCGCTGCACCATCCGCCGGAGCATGCCGGTACCGTTACCGCCAACACCGATATGACCAAGATTGACGCGGTCATTCGCCCCGCGCACCCGGTTTGCAGCCGCACCCATCACCGGAGCGGCTCCCGCTAGTCCAGCCACGCCGAGAAATCCCCGTCTGCTTGTGTTCTTCATGCCACACTCCTTCTTGATCCCAAGATTCACTGCGAGTATCGCTCTCCGCGGCGGGGCGTGTCAAATCAGAAAACTATTGACATTTTCGATATTTCTATTATCATAGAAATACAGAACCACGAAGAGAGGCTTTCATTGACGAAACGAGTCACCAAGGCGGAGGTGAGCAGGGCTGCCGAGTTGTTCGCGGCGCTCGGGAGTGAACCGCGGGTGAAGATCATCCGCCTGCTTTTGTCGGCCCACCCCGCGGGTCTGGTGGTCGGAGATATCCAATCCGAGTTAAAGGTACCCAACTCGACCCTGTCACACCACCTCGACAAGCTGAAGGCGCACGGGCTGGTTCTGGTGCGCCGTGACCGCCAGTTCCTCTGGTACACCGCCAATGTCGAAGCCTTACGGAGCCTGCTCGGGTTCCTCTTCGCCGAGTGCTGTTCTCGAAACCACGTAATAGAAGCCGAGGAGTTTGTCGCGATATGCCGATAGCCCGTGTTCTTGTTCTCTGCACTGGAAACTCGTGCCGCAGTCAGATGGCCGAGGGAATCTTGAAGTCACTTGATCCGGAATTGGAGGTGCATTCAGCCGGCACACAACCGGCGCCGGTCACCCATCCACTGGCGATTGCCGCGATGGAGGAGATCGGCATTGATATCAGCGGTGGAACGCCGAAGTCTGTCGGCCAGTTTCTGGATCAATCCTTCGATTACGTTGTCACCGTGTGCGGCAACGCCGAAGAGACCTGTCCAACCTTTGGCGGCAACGTCAAGGAACGGCTTCACATCGGCTTCGACGACCCGGCTGAGGCCCGCGGACCGCAAGAAGAGGTCATGCCGGTGTTTCGCCGCGTCCGCGACGAGATCCGTGACCGTTTCCAGAAGTTCTACCAAGAGAAGATACAGGGAGCAAGATCGTAATGTCCGGCCAGAATGTCAGAGACAGTGTGAAGGCCCGCTACGCCAGCGCCGCCCTCAGCGTGCTTGACGGCAATTCCTGTTGCGGTCCGGTGGGCTGCTGCGATCCTATTTCCGGCGGCGACGGCAAGGATCCCATCACCTCAAACCTATACGAACTCGACCAAGTGCAAGGCGTACCGAGTGAAGCGCTGCTCGCATCGCTCGGCTGCGGCAACCCGACGGCTCTGGCGCAACTGGAACCCGGCGAGACAGTGCTCGACCTTGGATCAGGGGGTGGCATCGACGTTCTGCTTTCGGCCAAACGGGTTGGGCCGGAGGGCAAGGCTTACGGTCTCGACATGACCGACGAAATGCTCGCCCTGGCCAACAAGAATAAGGACAAGGCCGGCGTCGCGAACGTGGAGTTTCTCAAGGGCGAAATCGAGGACATACCACTGCCGGACAGCTCCGTGGACGTGCTGATATCGAACTGTGTCATCAATCTCTCCGCCGATAAGGACCAGGTGCTGCGCGAGGCGTTCCGGGTGCTCAAGCCCGGCGGCCGCTTCGCCGTTTCCGATGTGGTGGTGCGCGGCGAGGTTCCCAGCGAGCTGCGGCGCAACATGGAGCTTTGGACCGGCTGCATCGCCGGGGCGTTGGAAGAGAAGGAGTATATCCGGAAGCTCGAGGCCGCCGGCTTCGAGGAGGCGGGCGTGGAACCAACCCGAATCTACCGCGCGGACGACGCGAGGGAGTTTCTGAAAGAGAAAAACATCGACTATAGCGCCGTGGCAGAGCAGGTTGAGGGGAAGTTCATGAGCGCCTTCGTGAGGGCGCGGAAGCCGTTTTAGGGCGGTTGTTCGGAGCGTCTCCCGGGGCGCCGGAACGGGAGACTTGCTCTACTGTTGGCCGCGCTGCTCGACGGGTCCCTTGCTGACAACCAGGTTGCGGTAGGCGCCTTCAATCGCCGCCGCGACCGCATCGTGTTCGCTGGATTTAACAAAGCCGATGGTGAACTCGGCCGGCGTCTTAGTCAGTGACTTCTCGCAGCACTTGTACTCCCGGCCGAAACCGAAGACCGTCATATTGCCTTCCATCTGCCAGAACTGATCGTAGTCGCCATCGTCAGAGTGCTGAGCGAGGAAGAGGACCCGCTCGGAGTTCGCATCGCCGAAGTAGACCCACCGCGGCGATTCGAGTCTGCCCTGCCAGTCATTGCTCACCGGTTCGCGCGTGCCATCTGAGCGAACCCAGTAGTCGGTCTCCACGGCAAGCTGTCCTCCGGGAGTTCCTTCGTAGAGCACCCAGTAAGGGTGCGCAGCCTTTTGCACCGTCAGGGTGGCATAGCCTGGGTAAATCGACCACTCAGCCGCCCAGGCGCCGTCATGGCAACGCGTCCGAATCCTGACCATCAGCGGACCATCGGCCACCATCCGGCTCTCGCACGTCTCGGCTCCAGGGTGTAGGCCGCCCTCGGGATGGATGATGTTCGGAATCCCGCGGTATTCGCCGGCGGACCCGCCACCGGGCCGGTAGCTGATCCAGTCCTTGCTCTCGCCGTCAATCAAAGAAGCGAAACCGCCGCCTAGCTTGTGGTAGTAGTAGACACCTGATGGGCTGGTGACAACGATGGTGTCCTGGCCCTGGTGCTGAACGTTGTCCTTGGCTGTGACCACACCTCTTACCTCGGGCCTTTCACCCTCGCCAAGATACAACTGGTAGACGCGTGCACCATCGGCGGGCGTCTCTCCTTTCATAAGGAACGTCAGCTCTTGCTGGTAATCGAGTTGGAACGGGACGCTGTCGTCCAACACCTCTCCTCTCTCATTCACTTCAACCACTCGCAGAGAGTTGGGAAACTCGCCGGTAATCGTCACCGGGCGGTCCACCCGGGCAAATCCGTTGGCCCGCACCAGAACCGCCATTCTGGAGTTTCGCTCAGGGTCGGCCCACGTTTCCTTCCTGCCGCAGCCCGCGAGCAGAAGCGCGGCGAGCGTCCAACTAACGAATAGCCAGGTTCTCATAGACCACCACGTTCGGATGACTCCAGCCGATGGAGACGATATCCATGTCCCCATCGCCGTCGATATCAATCGCGAGCGCGCCGTCGTGATGCTCGTCGCCCGTGTGAACCACGTGCTGTCGCCACTGCGCGCCCTTCCCGTCTATGTTCTCAAAAATGATCAGCCTGGCAGTCTCCGGCGTTTTGTAATTGTGCTCGCCGACCACCACATCAATGTCCCCATCCCCGTCCATGTCAGCGGCGCTCATCGCCATCGGGCCAACAGGCATCCCGATCTCATGCTCTGCCCAGACCGAGTCGAGCGAGTCCGGCTGCTCATACCAGGCGAGCTTTCCTGGTATGTTGATGGCCTCGAATCCGGCCACCGCGTCCAGCCGGCCGTCACCGTTGATGTCGGCCACTTGGTTGCGGTCCGGGTCTCCCTCCGCGGGGTTCACCATTTGCACGGACCACTTCCCCCCGCCGTCATTCCGCAACCACCGCGTGCCCATAAGCAGATCGCGGTCGCCGTCGCGATCGATGTCGCCGGCGCTCAGAGCCTCGTCCTGCGAGAATTCACTGATCCTCCGCATGGTCCACTTTCCGGCGGCCGGGTTCTCCGGAGGGATTAGTAGTTGGACGCCATTGCCGGCCTTGTGCCACGAAAGGGCCACCTGGTATTCGCTGCCGGTTTCGAAACGGGCCACCGCGATACCCTGCTCGAAGTCGCCCCGCGCCTGCACGGCCTCCCTCACGACGAACTTCCCGCTTCCGTCATTAACGGCCAGATAATAGTCCGCGCTGGCGTCGGAGGCCTTGGCGGGGCGGCCAAGCACGTCGTAATCGCCATCGAGGTCAGAGTCGTATACCGCCGACATGTTCATGATGGGCTCTCCGATGACGCTCCGCACCCACTTGCCTGCCGCCTTGCCTGGGTTCTTGTACCACCAGGCTCCGGTGAGGATGTCCTTCGCGCCGTCTCCATCCATGTCGGCCGCCTGAATCCAGATGGCACGGTGCGGCCGCTCGGCATCCACGACGTGACGCTTCCATTTGTTAAGCGTGAGTGGTCCCGTCGACCGTCCGTCGTTGCGCCAGATGTCAAGCCGCGGGCAGTTGTGCCGGAAGGCTTTGCCGAAGATATCGAGGTCGCCGTCGCCGTCAACGTCGCCGAGGCGGGCCTCGTGACTTCCCTGCCCTTGCTGGACAAGCTGAGTCTCGAAATCGCCCTTCCCGTCGCCATGGAACACGTACATCCGCGCGTTCGGATTGTCCACGACTCCGGACCACTGGCCCATCTCAGCGGCGAAGATATCGAGATTGCCGTCGCCGTCAATATCCCCCATCCGAAGCGAGTGACCGTGGTTCACGTCATACGGCAGGATCTCGCGGTTCGTCCAGGCTTCTCCATTCCACTCGTAGATTCGCAGGCGGAGGATGTTGTCGCCAGGACCGAAAACGATCTCCGGCCGGCCGCCCTTCTTGAACTGTCCCGCCAGCGGCCGCGAGAAGCGGTATGCGTCGTCCACCACGTGCGCCTCGAACTTCATTCCCTTGATGTGCTCGAACCAGCGTCCGCCTCCGACGATGTCGAGCTTCCCGTCGAGGTTGATATCGGCCGCGGCGAGCCCCTCATGCTCCTGGCCGTCACTCCAGGTGTAGATGACATCGTAGGGCCATGGTTCGGTGGCTTGGGGATTTTCTGGAATCCTGAACAAGAGAAGCGATTTGGAGCGCTGGTTCCACGAGACCAACTCCACCTTGCCATCGCCGTCGAAGTCGCCGAATATCTGGTCGTGATGCTTGTTGCCGCCATCATTCTTGATGAGCCGCCGGTTCCAGGGCTTCGCGGGATCAAAATCCGGATACGGATTCTCCCACCACCAGATCTTGTTGTCACCGGCGTCGGCTCCGAAGACGAGATCAAGATCGCCGTCTCCGTCGATGTCGTGGTACGCGCCGCCCGCCTCTATCCGATTCAACGTGTCGTCGATGATATGGCGATTCCAGCGCTTTCCCTCGAGACGGTACCAGACCACGGAGGGACCGGCCTTGCGTGATCCGACAATCAGGTCGTCGTCACCGTCCTTGTCGATGTCCACCACGAGCGAGGCCGTCGGCTCGGGCGCTGCATGGGGCACGGGAAGATCGAAGTTATCGCTTGAAAGATGTGTCCAGCGCAACTGGGCCGCGCACAAAAGTGGAAGCAAGAGAGAGAGGAGAATGATCCGTTTCATGGTCAGTCCTTATCGGGCCGCAGAATGACCTTTGTCGCGGCGCCGTCCTGGGTTACCTCGAAAGCTTTAGCATAATCCTTCAGCGCGAACTCGTGGGAGACCAGCAGGTCGGCGTCGATCTTCCTCTCGCTCATCAGTTGAATGGACCGCTGCCACGACGTCCAAACATAGCCATACGAGCCGATGACGTCCAGTTCTTTCATCGAGATCGAGTTGAAGTCCGTTTCAATCGGCCCCGGGTACATACCCAGCGGAACCAGAGTGCCCTGCTTCTTGACGGCCTTCCAGCAGACGGCCAGCGATGCGGCGGCGCCGGCACACTCGAAGACGGTGTCGGCCCCACGGCCGCCCGTTAATTCCAGCACGGCCTCGACCACGTCCTGCTCACTCGCGTTGATCACATGATCGGCGCCGAGTTTGCGGGCACACTCCATTCGGTTGCGGTCTTTGTCGAGTCCACTGATCACCACTTTTGCGCCCTCGAGCTTGGCCACCTGCATGGTCAGCAGTCCCACACAGCCGATACCGCTCACCAATACCAAGTCTCCGGCATGCACTTGGTGGCGCTCGATGGCCGCGTGGACGGCCACCGAGGCCGGCTCCCCAAGAGCCGCCTGCCGCCAGGAAACGTTATGCGGCAGATGATGGCACTGGGACGCGCGAATCGTGATGTAGTCGGCGAAAGCGCCATCGGTCATGTAGCCTTTCGATTCGCGCTCGGCGCACATAAAGGGATTGCCGGCCCGGCAGTAGTAGCAGTTGCCGCAGGTGCGCGCCGGGTTCGCCGCCACCACCCGGTCTCCGGGAACGAAGTCACGGACAAGTTCACCCGCTTCGACAACAGTGCCGCAGAACTCGTGCCCGAGAACCACCGGGGCGTCGCAGCGCCACGTTCCCCTGATGATGTGTATATCGGTGCCGCAGATGCCCGCCGCGTTCACGCGCAGCTTCACCTCGTCGGGCAGGGGTGTCGGCTCCGGCCAGTCCGCCGAAAACTCCAGGAACCCTTCGCCGGGTTCCGTCTTCACGACAGCTCTCATCTAGTGCGCCTCTCTTTCCTGGTACCGGACAACCAGCGCCGGGCCGGGCCAAAGAATCTCGACTCCATGGTGTTTCGTCTCGCTGTGAAAAGTGATCACCTGCTCGCCCGGCCGCAGCTCGTTCACCGGAACCAACCTCGTTGTAAGGGCGTAGACGTGGTTCTCCCCGTTGATCGCTCCCGTCCAGCCGTTGAACGTGAAATACTCGCGAAAGCCGTTCCAGGTGCGGATGTGTACCGCCGCCTCGACGGCCCGGCGCACGTCGTCCGTCTCGGGAATCGAGACCTTGCTCACCGCGCTGCGTCCGGCCCGGACCCAATGGCGCGGGCCGACCTCCAGGGGTTTGTAGATCCGCACTCTTTCTCCCTTGCGCCGCAAACTCAGCCCGTCCACTATCTCGGTGACAAACCAGATTCCGTTTTTCCCGCGTACCCGCGCCGCTAGCTTCAGACGCCCGTCCGGCTGATCAGGTACCCAGCGGGTGTCCCACCTTACCGCGTACGGCGGCGCCTCCGCGGAACCAACGTGGCCTGAGATCTCAGGATATGCCGGGTCCGGATCAAGCCGGCGGTTGTGAAAATAGCCATGGTGCCAGTCAAGGAAAACACCGTCGCCGTCCTCATCGTAGCCATCGTAGAAGGCAAGAACGTCGACCCGGTCCACCTGTGCCGGATCGCCGGCTTCAACCCGAATAACCGGATTCTCGCCGAGCGTGGCCCCTGCGGGCGGCGCGGTGATGCGCGCCTTCTGGTGCGGTTTGCCACTTCCGTAGTAGATCCGCAAAATCGCCGCGTTCTGGCCCCATTGCCCCCAGCCGAAGTCGTAGCAGGTTTGCCCGCCGCTCGTCCCTTCCATCACATTCCGGCCTTCGCGGAGATGCTCGAGCGGGACGGACATCACCGGATTGTTCTGCGTCATGTAACACTCGGGGCCGCTGCCTGTGGGCGTCGTGGAAAGCAGCGGCACGTCGAGCCACGCGTTTCCGTTGAAGCGCACCTGCTGGCCGATCGTTCCGGGGTGCCCGCCCCAGCGGTCGAGGAGCAATTCGGCGCGCGCCGCGCCTTCGAGGTCGTCGACCTCCAGTGTAAGCTGTGAATTGGGCAGGAACTTCTTCGCGCCCTCGTGCCGGGCGTCGGGATCGGTCACCCGCCAGGCGTCTCCCTGCATGATGACGCGGTACTCCCGGTAAACGGAGCCGGGGATCATGTCCGCCGCCACGAGAGATCCGGCCAACGCAAGCGCGAATACTAGAAGGAGCATGCCCTCATGATGCTATTGCCGAAAGGCAGGAGTGTCAAGGCGATCTGGAAGGGGACTATCGAAAGCTGGCTCCGAGGGGAGCCAGGTCGCCCACGGCATCGTACTGAAGCTCGGCCGCGGGCCCCACAATCTCGATTGGTGAATTGCCGCGAAGCTCGTCCAGCAGATTTTCGCTGACCAAGATCTCGTCTAGCTTCATTGTGTTGCGTATCTGGGCGATCGAGCACTCATGGGGATCGAGTTTGCCACAGGTCATGATGAGCTTCTCAATCGCCATGCGGTCGTTCGGGAAATGTGGCGGGCAGGAGGCGACAACTGGGTGCGAAGCCGTAAACGCATTCAGCCAGGTTGACTCGAAATCGATCTTGTGGAACAGCCGGTCCGAGATAACATCGCAGCGCCCGATGCCAATCGCGTTTCCGCCGCTTTCTTCAGTCAGGTCCCGGGCGTAGATGCGAACGATCTTGACGACATCCGGCAGGGTGTTTCTGTCGATGCCGCCGCGGTTAACAACCTTGGTATCCATGCCCGCGCCCGAGATGTTTTTGCCGATCTCATCGACAATCAGCAGATCCAGTTCCCGAAGCGGAATCGCAGCCTTCCATTGCTTCACCCGTTCCAGTAGTTGCTCCTCGCGCACGGCCATCTCCCCGGCGCCGATCGCATGGACCTCGGCAGTTTGGTGGTACGCGTCTTCGAGAATCGCCAGTCCGCCCAGGATTCGCCGGGTCTCGATCATCACCCGGCCAACCGAGCGGATCACCTGTTCGAGACCGATACGCTGCCCGAAAACGTGGTACCGCTTGGCGCCTTCCCACTTGCCCAGGCCAATCGCCATCATCTTATGGACGCCCGACTCGAGCTTGCCCTCAAAGTTGGTGTGCCACTTCACACGGCTCACGAGCATCACTCCGTCTGCCTCGTAGGCATTGCGGTCCATGGAAACGTCGATGCCTTCGGGAGTGGTCCCGACCTTCACTACATCGAGCGAACTGACCACGGGAACGCCCATCGTCTCCGCAGTGATGCCAAGGTGCGCCAACACCGCCGCCTGTCCCGCAGCCGACGCGGAGCCGTGCGAGCCCATCACGGGAACCAGAAAGGGCTTCATGCGGCGAGAGCGCCAGAAGTCCACGACGGCTTTGGTAATCAGCGCGATGTTGGCAATGCCGCGGCTGCCCACGCCGACCGCGATGCGGCTCCCCGGCGCGACCGAGGATGTCCAGGGGGCGGACTCCATCGTGCCGCGCACGGCGGCCGCAACGTCAGCCAGTCCGTGATTTTCGAACTTCTGGCGAATCGGTACGAGCTTCTGTAAATGCATCTTCTTCAGCCGGGAAAGACGGATCAATAGCCCTTCTCCCTGATATCACGTTTCCGCCGCCCGAATCCAGCCAATCAACTTACGCCCCTCAATTGGTCGCATTCATGCCCGCCCGGCGCCGGCGCACATGGCGAACCGCCCGGAAGACTTGTATAGTCTAGGATTCATGAGATTCCTATCGCCGCTTCTGGTACTTCTTGCCGCCACGGTAGCGCCGGCCCAGGACAGCACGCAAGCCGGGCGCTTCACAGTCGAGCATCCCACCCTGCACAACCTCGGTTTCGAGTGGGCAATTACAGGCGACGCCAATCGAAACGCCGCGGTGTCGGTCGAATTTCGCCGCACCGGTGAAGCGGAGTGGCGTGAGGCGCTGCCGTTGGTGCGTATCGGCGGCGAGCGGGTCTTTCGCACTCGCGAGCACCTCGACTATACGGTGCCGGACGGCTTCGCGGGCAGTATCTTCAACCTCGAAGCGGACACCGAATACGAGTGCCGCTTCGAGCTGACCGACCCCGATGGCGCCGCCGGCGAGACAGCGAAAACCGTGCGCGTCAGAACTCGGGCCGAACCACAGCCCTACTCCGGGGGCCGGACCCTCCATGTCTACCCGCCGTATCACGAGGGGGAAAAGCTGGAGCCGCACTTCACGAGCCTGCTCCAGGCCTACTACGGAGCCGGCCTTGGCGACTGGAGCGTGGTGTGGGAGCGGCGCGCGCAACCGGGCGATACCATCCTCGTTCACGCCGGTCTCTACAAGAATGACCGCCTCAACTACGTCGACCCGATGATGACCCCCTTCGATGGGACCATGTGGCTGACGCTTAAGGGCACACCGGAGAAACCGATCACAATCAAGGCCGCCGGGGACGGCGAGGTGGTCTTCGACGGGGCCGGCAACCACCGCATGTTTGACGTGACGGCGTCGGCCCATCACATCTTCGACGGGCTCACCTTCCGCAACACCGACGTCGCCATCTTCGCCGGCCAGAAAGAGATGCTGGGCGCAGTGGGTCTGACCGTCAAGAACTGCCGCTTCGAAGACATCGGCTTCGGGGTTTGGACCGAGTACGCCGGGTCGAGCGACTTCTATATCTCGGACAACATCTTCCTGGGCCGCCCCGAGCAGCGCAACCTTCTCGTCGGCTGGACAGGACCAATGTGGAGGAGCGCCGGGCCATACGGCTCCCACGAAGTCCGGAGTTACTATGCGGTAAAGGTATACGGTCCCGGCCACGTCATCGCCCACAACGCGATCGCCTACTTCCACGATGGCATCGGGATTTCGACCTACGGTACACCTGAGCAGGACCCCCACCGGAGAGCGTCCTCCATCGACATCCACAACAACGACATCCACATGTCAGGCGACGATTTCATCGAGACCGACGGCGGGGTGCACAACATCCGTGTCTACAACAACCGGGGCGTGAACGCCGCGCACGGAGGCTATAGCTCGCAGCCGGTCTTCGGCGGCCCGGCCTATTTCATCCGGAACCTTCTCTATCATGTGCCGAGCGGCGTCGCCTTCAAGTTTTCCGCCAAGCCCGCCGGCCTGTTCGTGTGGCACAACACGATCATCGGCGAACAGACCGCGGGCGATCCGGCGGCCAATATGCATTACCGCAACAACCTGTTCCTCGGGCGAGGCACGCCGAACCGGGGAGTGATGCGTTGGGCCAACTCGACGGAAGCCTACAGCTCGGACTACAACGGCTACCGCCCGAATGAGGGAGTCGCCGCCCAGTACCAGTGGCTCGCCCCGCGCGCCGGCGGCCAGATGTACCAACCGGAACGCACCGATTGGCAGGTTTTTGCGACTCTCGAAGAATTCCGGGCCGCAACGGGCCAGGAGGAGCACGGCATCGAAGTCGATTTCGATATCTTCGAGGAGATGACGCCGCCCGATCACGCCAAGCGGCATGCGGTCTATCATGCAATGGATCTCAACTTCAGGCTGAACCCGGATGGCAAGGCTGTGGATGCGGGCGATCCGATTCCGACCGTCAACGACGGGTTCGCCGGGGAGGCGCCCGATTTGGGCGCTCTGGAGGTGGGCCGGCCCGAGCCGGTCTATGGACCCCGCTGGCTCGACGGACAGCCCTTTTACAAATGATGCGGCAATTACCGCGCCAGTTTTCGTAACCAAGCCCTGGACGGGTATGTGGCATCCCGCGCTGAGTACTGCTAAGGTAGGAACGGCAGTCCTCCGCTCCGCGCGGAGAGCCACTGGGAGGATATCGAGCATGCTGCCTGGTCATTTGCGGGTCAAGCGGCTCACCGAGGCTTCCGTTCGATGCGATGCACCGAGCTGTGAAGAAACGGCCGTGGTTCTCGTTGAGACTTATCAGCGAGGCGTCTTGGAACTGTTCGCCTATTGCGAGCGGCATTCACCCCGCAAACCCGCCGAGTTGGTCCGCGCCGCCGCTGCCGTGAACCAATCCAAGTCTGGATAATCCGAGTCAGGTTACACGGCTCGAACGAGCCCGGCCTCGTGGATGCGCTCACCAACAATCGGTAACACTGCCATCCCGCGCATTCGTGGAAAATGAGAAAGGATTTCGCCGCCGCTCCGTACACCAAAGAGAAAGATGATGGCGGCGGTGGATACAGTAGCAGAGGTGAACGTGGCCGACAGCGAAGCCGAATTTGCCGATCTCTTCCGCCAGTACAGGCTTAAGGCTTATCACTACGCTCTACAGACAGTTGGCAATACCGAGGACGCGATGGACGTGACCCAGGAGGCGTTTTTGCGACTGCATCGCCACTGGCGCCGGCGGGATCCGTCCCGCCCGCTCGCCCCGTGGCTGTACTCGATTATTCGAAATCTGGCCATTGACGTCATTCGCAAGCGATCCGTCCGGAAGGAGTGCGACATGGAGGCCGCGTCTCCCAAGCCTTCTCCTCTGCCAACTCCCGAGATCCAGACCCGTCACGGCGAGATGAGCGAGCGCCTGTGGCGTGAGATCGAGCGTTTACCCGACGTGCAAAGAGAAGCTCTGCTGCTGCGCGACTGGCATGGCCTGTCCTATGCCGAGATCGCCGAAACCACCGGCGCTAACGTGACCACTATTAACTCGCGCATCCACGACGCGAGAACCCGACTCAGGGAACGACTCAGGAGGTACCTGTGAACCGGCCCGAAAACCATGAAGAAATGACTCGACTCCTTTCGGCGTACCTCGACGGCGAGCTCACACAATCGGACCGGCAGCGAGTGCGGCTGCGGCTCGAAAATTCCGAGGAATGGCGCCGTGAACTGGAAGAGCTGAGAGCGATTCAGAACATGACGGCGGACTTGCAATTCCGCCAACCACCCGACGCGGTGATGGACGCCCTCGAATCGACATTATCCGTGCAGGCGCCGCGAAGGTTCGGCTGGGGATTGCTGGCCCTGGCGCTAGCCGGCTGGATGGTGTATGCTTTGGTGCTGTACAGTAGGGATTTCCGCTGGCCCTCCGTGGCCGAACTCCTCGCCGGAGGAGTGCTGGCCGGCTTGGTTCTTGTGTTTCTTTCTGTACTGCGGCAGAGAATCCTGGAACGCCCACACGACCGCTATAGGAATGTTAAGAGATGATCACCACCACCACCTGCGAGATCGCCGGTAAGCGCATTGTGCGGACACTTGGCATTGTCAGGGGCAACACGGTGCGTTCGCGGCATCTTGGCCGCGACATTCTTGCCGCCTTTCGCAACATGGTGGGCGGTGAGGTGCATGAGTACACCAAGTTGCTGGCCGAAAGCCGGGAAAGCGCGCTCGACCGGATGATCGAGGAGGCGGAATCGATCGGCGCAAACGCCATAATCGGCATGCGGTTTGCCACCAGTGAGGTGGCGCAGAATGCGGCGGAGATCCTAGCTTACGGCACCGCGGTGGTGACCGAGGACGCAAACTAGTGTGGAAGCTGCCGGATCCGTTCGCCGCCGCAGGATAAACTGACTCGCCTACGGCCCGGTGTAGCCCTTTGAACGGAGGATGCCAATGAAATCGGCGCCCCGGCCCGCCGGAGGCCGAAGCGGGATGTCCACCCTGAGGAGCGCGGCTGCATCGTCACCGTAAGGCCCTTGTAGGAGTTCCTCTCCGCTCGAACCGATCACGAGCGAACAGCCGATGCACTTTCGTCCCGCCCACGGACCCGCAATCAGCGGGCCGACATTACTGACCCCGGCCACGGCCACGCCGTAGAGCCGGGCCAGTTCGCCGTAAGCCTCCCGCCAGAGACCGCCATATGGTTCCTTCGTGTTGTCGTGATTCGCGTCCACGGCCCAGGCGCACGGCGAAAGTAACAACTGGCAGCCCATCCGGCACAGCGAGTGCCCGAGGGCGAGGGACGAAGGAAAGTTGTCGGCGCAGATGTTGATGCCCACCACGCCAAGCGCCGTTTCGATGACCTGGAGGCGGTCGCCGACAGAGTAGAGATCGTGCGCGATGTCGAGTTCGTTGATCTTGCGATGGAGGGTGAGGATAGCGCCGTCCGGCGAGATGAGCACGGCCGAGTTGTAGATTCGCTCCCCCGCCCTCTCGGCCAATCCCGCCACCACGTGTACCCGGGCGTCCGCGGCGGCCCGGCAGAGCGTATCCGCATGCGGCCCGGGGATGGAAACCGCCAAGTCGCGGGTACCGGGAAAGGTCCAACCGCAGTTCAGGCACTCCGGCAGCACGACAACCTCGCATCCTTTGCCCGCCAAGACCGCAACTGCGTGGGTCGCTCGTTCGAGATTGGCTGCAATGGCGCCCTGCTCCACCAGGATCTGACCGATGCCGGCGCGCACTACGGAAGTTACCATCGTTCCATTATTCTTCACTACGCGATTCTGCGGCCAGCCTACAGGATAAGGAAGCCGGATTCTGCATTCTCGCCAAGGATCCTCGTCCATATGACCCTGGCGGTACCCTTTCCGGACGGGTGAGTGAATCGGACCTGCTGCCCGGTTGAGAGGCGCATTCGCTGGTGGCGGACCCGGAAGCCGCCGTTGCTCAGATCAATCAGCTCTCCCCAAAACTCCGCTGGAGCAATGTCTTCGATCGTCAGCGCCACTTCGCCCGATGCGGGGCGGCGGCGCTCCTTTCGCCGTTCCGCGTCGACGCCTATCATCAGAACAGCCCCTCCGCGGCATAAGACTTGAGTTTCCGGCTTAGTGTCCGGCGGGAGATCCCCAACAAATCGGCGGCCTTCTGCTGATGGCCGCCGGTGCGGGCGAGAACCTGGCGGATCATGCGCTTTTCCATCGTATCCAGTGACCAATCCGTGCCTCCATGTCCGTTGGCATTGGCCGGATCGGCAACCGCATCGGCCAGGAAAGCCAGATCGTCGCCGGAAGTACCCCGAACCGTTTCCGGGAGATCGTCGACTGTGATCTCGCTTCCCGCAGCGAGCACGCCGGCTCGCAATAAGGCGTTGCGCAACTCCCTGACGTTCCCGGGCCAGTGGTAAGCGAAGAGGGCATCCTGGGCATCCTGGCTCAGAACTGTTCCCGTTCCGCCTTCGGCAAGGAAGTGTTCCGCCAAGGGAAGGATGTCGGCCCGGCGGCGGCGGAGAGCCGGAACCTCCAACTTAATCTGGCTCAAGCGATGGTAAAGGTCCGCCCGGAACCGGCCCCCTCGCACCAGTTCGCTTAGATCCTGATTCGTTGCAGCGATGACACGAACGGTCACTTTGATTTTCGACGTACCACCCAGACGGTAGTACGGCACGCCATCAAGCACCCGCAGGAGCTTCACCTGCATTCGCGGCTCCAACTCGCCCACTTCATCGAGAAAAAGGGTGCCCCCGTCGGCCAGTTCGAAAAGCCCGGGCTTTGAGACGTCGGCGCTGCTGAACGCGCCCCGTTCAAACCCGAACAGTTCGCTCTCCACCAGATGTTCCGGCAGAGCTGCACAGCTCACGTCCACCCAGGCGTTCCGGGAGTGCGGCGAATAGTGGTGAACCGCCCGGGCGATAATCTCCTTCCCCACCCCGCTCTCTCCGGTGATCAGCACCGCCGCGTTCACTTTGGCGACCCGGCGCACCATGGCCAGGGTCTGTTCCATTACCTCGCTGCGGATTACCGCCGGCATGCCGAGGAAGTTGTGGGTTGCCAGCGATTCATTCATAACGGTTCTCTCCCATTTTCAGACAATGGATGATGAGGTCCAATCCTGATTAAGGTTCGATTGCCGAACAACTTACACTGAGTACTCTCGGGTGATTGTCTTAGTTCCAAAGGCGCGAAACACCGGAGGTTTACACTCAGCAAGCGGCGGAAACCTTAGACAATGTGTCCCAGCCCGGCGTGCCGCAGCCAAGTGACTGATCCGCCGGCCGATAGGCGTCCAAGACTCCCTTCTCACCCTGGGAGAGGAGACATTCTGTCCATGCTGCTACACCCGGTCCACCCGGAAACAGAGGTGTAACCATTGCAAACACACGGCAAACTCAACTTCATACCCGACCCGAGAAAAGGGAATTCAAATTGCTGGTAACACCACGGAAAGAAAGGATTAGCCCTGCTGCACACGCATACCAAGGCCGCGCAAGCGTTTTCTTCGGTGGTACTCGCCCTTGGAGTGATCGCCATGGTCAGTTCCATCGCGTCTTGGCATTCACCCGAACCGCTGAAGTACACAATAGTGCTGGTTCTGGCGAATCTCGCAGCCGGGTGGAAAATCGGCCTTCCGGCGTTCCCGGGCACCACTTCGGTCGGTACACTCTTTGTCCTCGTGGGCATTGCGGAATTCTCCCTTCCGGAGACGATGGTCATGGGGACCTCGTCCGTTCTCACCCAGTTCCTACTCCACGAACGCGCTTCCTGGAAAGGGCTCATCTTCCGGATAGCGAATATCGGCGTGGCGATCACCTCGGCATACTATGTCTACGTGACCTGCGCGGCTGGTGTCGAACCGGCGCCACTTTGGCCTCTCGTACCGGCCGTTTTGACGTTTGCGCTTCTCAATACCTTCGCGGCCGCCGTTGAACACGCCCGGACCCGAGAAAACGCCGTCGTCGAGATTTGGCATGAATGTGGGTTCTGGACGCTTCCCTACTATCTGCTGAGCGCCGCCATTGCGGCCGGCATGAGCTGGATAAGCGCCAAGATCGGATGGCCATACGGCCTGGCGGCCCTTCCCTTAATGCTGTTCAGCTATTACAGGGCTTACTCTCATATCGAAGCGATCCGCGCAAGGAGGTCAGGGACCGAACGCCTCGTGAATCATCACCACCGGACAGTGGAGACGTTGGCGCTAGCGATTGCAGCCCGCTTCCGGACGGCCAATGATCAGTTCTTGCGAACCCAGGCGCATTCGATGACGCTCGCCGGCGACCTCGAACTCCCAGAGGATGAACGGGAGGCCCTGCGCATCGCGTCCGTCATGCACGATGTGGGAATGCTCGCGGTTCCCGAGCAGATTGTGGGCAAAGCCGGGCGGCTGAGCGCCGAGGAGTTCGAGCGGATCAAAGTTCATCCGGAGGTCGGCGCCGAGATCATCGAGCAGTCTGGTTTCCCGTATCCGGTGGCAAAGATTGTCCGGCACCATCACGAGCGGTGGGACGGCCAGGGCTACCCGGACGGTCTGCTTGGCGAGGCAATCCCGCTGGCTGCCCGGATTCTCACCGCCGTGGACTGCCTGGTGTCTCTGACCACAGACCGGAATCACCGCCAGGCGATCGGCTTCGACCGCGCTCTCTCCTTTGTGACCTCCCAGTCTGGAACGGCCTTTGACCCGCGTGTCGTCGCGGCCCTGCAGGAGCGAGCCGGGGAATTCCACCAGGCCTTCGAAGCCGCCGTGGGCCCCAGGGAGGCGGAACCGCGCTTCGTGGCGTCGATCTCCAACGCGCGCCGGGAATCCCAGCAAATCTACGCCCTTGCACAGCAACTTGGGACAACGCTGGAGCTATCGGAGACACTCGAAACCGTGGACCGCCACATGCCTTCCATCCTGTGCTTTGACGCCCTGGCGGTTTACCTCCTGCGTGATGGAGTCTTGCTCCCGGAGTACGCTAGCGGTGCGGCGAAGCCGACGATCTTTTCGAGCCGGATCACCACGGATAATGCCACGTCCGGCGCAGCGGCCCGGTTGCGGCGAACGATTCCGAATGGCAAACCGGAAGACGACTTTGGCGGGCAACAGACCCCTCTCCAGTCGGCCCTCGCAATGCCCCTTAACGGCGCTGACGGAGTCATTGGGGTGCTAACCGTCTACCGGCAAGAAGCCAATGCGTTTACCGGGGACGACATTCAGATGCTACAAGGCATCCAGGGCATCGTTGCCGCCGCGGTAGAAAACGCTATCCGGTTTGAAAAAGCCGAAGCCTCCGCCACTACCGACAACCTGACCGGCCTTCCCAACGCTCGATCCCTGTTCCAGCGGCTGGAGACCGAAGTGGCCAGATGCAAACGAAGCCAAGGCAGCTTCGCCGTGGTGGTCTGCGACCTCAACGGTTTTAAGCACGTCAACGACCGCTTCGGGCACATCGCCGGGAACCACGTTCTGCAAGCCACCGGCGGCGCATTGCAGATGCACTGCCGCGAGTACGACTACGTGGCCAGATTGGGCGGAGACGAGTTTGTCATTCTCCTTCCAGGCCTGCCGGATAGTGCGCTCGAAATCAAACTACGGCATCTTTCGCGGGTAGTCGCCGAGGCAGCCGAGGGCGCGGTTCCGGGAGGGGGTGTGACACTTAGCGCGGGGTGCGCCCGATATCCGGTCGACGGAACGGACGCCGAGTCTCTGTTGTCGAACGCGGATGCCAAGATGTACGAGGACAAACGCAGCCGGCAGTTTGGCCATCCGGGCTTCGTATTCGATTCCTCGCCGGCGATGCTGAAGCGATAGAGGTAGCGACGCGCCGGTCTCTATCGATCACTGCTCCCGTTCGGTAGCTTCCACCAGCTTATCGACAACCATGGAGTAGATGGCAGGCTTCCCGTCCCGGTCGCTTTGGAAGAAGATCCTCCGGCTGTCCGGAGAAAACGCCGGCTGCACCATGGCCGGGTTCGACGCCCGGTGCTCGCAAATCGATAACTCGCGCCCGTTCACGCGCAGCAGCAGAAGCACGAAGGGGGTGGCCCGGCCGCCGCTCGCGCCGACGAAGACGGAACTGTTCGAGTTGGATCCAAAGCTGACGAACTGCGACGTCTTTGCAATTGGCCGGTCTTGCCGGTTGTCGACGAAGTACTCCCGAATCTCGTGCAGCTTGCTCTTTTCCTCGGGAATCAGAAGATACAACAGAGCCCTCCCGTCGGCGCTCCACTCTGCCGGGCCCGCGAGACCCGGCGGAGCCGGCACTTGGCTTGGCCGCTTCCCGGAAGATGTAACTAGCCAGACTTCGCCATCCTGGCGGAACGCCAGTTCCCGTTTGCGTGGTCGCGGAAGCGGTTCGATGATCTTTCGCGGTGACTCGATTATCATTCGCACCCGCTGGCGTTTGAGGTCCAGTTCCTGGACTTGCCACGATTCGCCGGCGGCCGTCGCGAAGTATGCCCGGTGGCCATCATCACTCACCCGCACGGACCCGCCATACCGGACCCCCTCGGGTAGCTCGTACAGCGTCCGGTTTCCCGAACCGTTCGCACCGGACTGCTCAAGCCGGCGTCCGTCCAGGAATAGGAAGCTCCGGTCGTCCGGCAGCAGCGTCAGGCTGGCCGCCTCCAGCTTGCCCGCTTCGGTAAGCAACCGGCTTTCTCCGGACTCGATTTCCATTCTCCACGCCTGCAGCGTCCCGGAGCGGTCCGAAGCATACAGGAAGAAATCCCGCCGTCGCGCAGCATAGCGGGACCGCGGACCGGGAAGAAACGACGAGAAATCCGGGCTCGTCAGACGCTCGACGGGAAACTCAGTCGCCGGATCGGCATACCGCAGCTTCTCGGATGGTACGGTCGCCCCTTTTCGGACGGTGGCAGGAAGGCGGAGCGGTAAGGCAGTGGAAAGGAAGAGTCTCCGGCTCCAGCTCCTGCCGGAGGGCCGCCCCATGCGCATAAGATTTGATCGTATCACGCGGGCGAGCAGAGAGACGCTTTCAGCCGGGCCGCCGAGACCGGCAACGTCGCCGGCTGGCCGGCGCTACCTGGCCAACAAATCGAACCCAAAATCGCCCTCGAAGTCGCGCCACACCGAGTGGATGTGATTCGCGCCATTCTGTGTGCAGTCATATTCGATGAGAAACCGCTCCGTCCGGATCCGGTAGTAATGCGGGTCGTCACGTTCGGCCGAACCCGCCCAGGCGAACCACACGTTTTCGCCCGCGTCCTCGAACTGCTGCAAACGGTGGCGCTCCACCTCTTCCGGCATCTTTGCGGCGTAGAGGGCGACGATACCGGCAATCTTCGCCCTTTGTTCGCCATTCATCTCACCGAGACGCAACCCGGCCGGTTGGTTCTCGATCACGGCCTTGCGCTCCGCTCCGGTCAGGATGTCCGGGTAAGCCTTGTCGGCCACAATGGCTTCGTTCCGCTGTTTGTCGTTCAACGATAGGAGCAGATCCCGGGCGAGATCCTCTTCCCTGTCCAGCGTTCGCCAACCTTTCCTGGGTCCTTCCCGAATCTCACGTGGATTCGCTCCGAAAAACGAGGGCGCCGCCACGACCCTGCCGCCGGCAACGAGGTAGTGGAGGCTGACATGATGGCCTTCCACCCGGTAACCCCATGTGGCGCCAGCCGCCGGATCACCGAAAATGCTGAAGTGGTATTTGAGCGGGTCTCTTCTCTCGCCGCTGTCGCCCTCCTGGACTCGCAAGACCTCCTCCAGGCTCATAATGGTGCGGGTGTTTTGATACCCCTCCCGGCTGAGGCCCGCGCTCAGTAGCGCCGAGGCCAAATGGCGCTGCTCCGCGGTCATTTCCCTTAGAGTTAAGCCCGGGCGCGGATGCCCGAATCGCTTGGCGATATCGGGGCTGGGGATGAAATGCCAGAATGCCCGTTGCTCTGTTTCCAACGGAAACACTGTCTGCGCCCGTTGCTCGGCGGAAAGCGAGGTCAAGAAATGCCGCGCCGCTCTCGCCATGGCCGGTGCGGTTTCCAGTGTGCCGTAGGCGTGAGCGAGCGAGAGCAATCCAGCCGAAGCGGCGACAAGCCGGATGCGGCGAGGTCTCATAGCGACCCTCCCAGTCGGTTTAGAACGGCAAGTCGCTCTTGGCGTAATTCGCGGGGCGGGCGGACTGCTTGAGGTACATGTACGGGTTCACCGGGCTGCCGCCGTGCCGGACTTCAAAGTGCAGGTGATAGCCCGTGGTGCGGCCGCTCCGGCCCACCTTCCCGATCTCCTGCCCGCGGCGGACTTCCTGACCGGCGATGACATCAATGTGATTCAAGTGTCCGTAATAGGTGGTGATGCCGCCGCCGTGGTCCACGACAATCAGCTTGCCGTAGGCCCCTGCCCAACCGGTACGAGTGACGATGCCGTCCCCAGCCGCTCGAACAGGCGTGTTCGGCGCCGCACTCAGGTCAACTCCGGGGTGGAACGCGCTCATCCCGCGAAATGGATCGCTGCGCTTGCCAAAATAGCTGCTAAACCGGCCGTCCACGGGCCAAAGGGTCGGCTTCGAGTTCTTCTGCCAGGAACGCGGGAATTTCCGGGAGAAGATCGAGAAGCGGGCGCTTTTAAGAAAGTCGTATTGTTCAAGCGTTTCGTTATAGGTTGGGACTAGGGAACCCTCGGCCAAGATGTCGTCGGGCCCGTCGATGTGCTTCCTGATCCCGTATGCCTGAGAGACTTCGCTGGCGAAGACCTGCAAAGTGGCAAGCTGCTCATTCTTCTGCGTCGACTCCCGCTGCAGGGCCTGATACCGATCCCGCAAGGACTGGATTTCCGAGCGCAGAGAGTTATAATCTGCAACCTTCCAAGCCATCCTTGCATAGCTCCCCACCAGACCGATCATTGTGATCGCGCCCACCAGGGCCAGTGCAAGTACCGAGTACACGAGTTTGTGCGGGATATGAATCCGGCGCAAACGACCGTGGAGCGAATGAGCAACGACGAGTATGAAGTATTGCTGCTTCATAGAAAGGCACCTGGCCTCAGATAGCCAAGACAAGTAGATTCAATCACTTACGGGGAGCTATAAACAAAAGTGGACATCTTCCCCGCTTGCCATGAAACCAGTCCGTCATAGTAACAGGCACGTACTCCGGATGTCAACCCCCTTGGGGCCGTTGCGCCCGTTTCCGGAGCGACACCCACGGTGGAAAAGCGCTGGGATCTTCGAGCCATACAAGCATCCACTGGAGCATCTCCTCTTTCTGCGAACGCTTTGCGGAATCCGCCGTCTTGCGCGCCGCCCACCGCCCGCGGTGTTTAGCCTCGAGGACGAGTTCTCGGCAACGGCGCGCCCGCGCACTCCTTCCGGCGGCCGCTGCCAGCGAGTATTCGCGTCCGAGGGCAAGCAAGGTGCGCTCCAGTTCCTCGAGGCTTTCTTGGCGGACTCCTTCGACAAGCGGATCCAGAGGTATGCCCGAATCCCGGAGAAGCCGGCGCAGATAGCCTTCGGTGGTCTCGGGGAACTGCTCCCGGAACTCGTGCCAAACGCCCTCAGTTATTCTCTCCAGGGCTCGCCGCTTCAGATGCTCGGCGACCTTCGCCTTGACGGACTGCTTCGCGGAGTGCACGGCGGTACCTCGCTACGGCGCGATTGTGCGCGGAGAGTGATTCGGAAAAGACATGCCGCCCGGAGCGGTCCGGCGCGGCGACGAAAAATACGTACTCTGTGCTCGCCGGGTTGAGAGTGGCCTCAATGGCAGCGCGGCCGGGGCTGGCGATGGGCCCTGGCGGAAGCCCCGCATGCCGGTAAGTGTTGTAAGGATGCGGGTTATCGAGATCCGACCGGCGGATCACCCCGTCGTAGCGCTCTTCGAGGATGGCGGCGTAGATCACCGTCGGGTCACACTCGAGCCTCATGTCGCGGCGCAGACGATTGTGGAATACGCTCGCCACCAGCCGGCGCTCGTCCGGCACGCCGGTCTCTTTTTCCACCAGAGACGCGAGAATGACGGTCTCGCGGACGTCCGTCTCGCCGCCGGCACGGGCCCAAATCCGGCGAAACTCCCGCGTCATCATCCGGCACACTTCTGCCGGACTGGTCCCGCGGGTGACGTGATAGGTGGATGGAAAGAGGTAGCCCTCAAGCGTCTCCGCCTCGGGGTCGAGGTCCGAGATTTGCTCAGTGCTGGCGGTAGCGGCCAGCGCCGCTGCTTCCCCGATCCAATCGAGGCGAGCTAAGATCCGCGCGGTCTCGAAGCGATTGCTTCCCTCCGGGATCGTGATTGCGTGGTAGTAAACGTCGCCCCGGACAAACCGGTCGAAGACGCTCCAGACCGAGGCCGGCTGCGCGAATCGATATTCGCCCGCCTGCAGGACCTCTCCAGTCCTCAGAAGGCGGGCGGCGAGAAACAACCGCTCATCGGCGATGACTCCGCGCCGGGCAAGCGTGGCGGCGATGCCGCGGGACGTCTCGCCCCGGCGGATCTCCACGAACACCTCATTCGTAAAACCGGCGTAGGGGCGGTGGAGTTCCGTATAGAGCCAGATCGCCGCGCTAGCCAGCGCGAGCGCCAGCGCCACGCCGGAGAGAAGGAGCCAGCGCTTCACTCCGCTGCCGGATCGTCCTGTTGCTGGAGACGTTTCCATTCGAGATAGCTTTCGAGAATTAGCATGGCCGCCAGCCGATCCACCGCTCCGGCGCGTTTGCGGCTGCTGATTCCGGTCTCCTTGAGCACACGCTGCGCTTCCACTGAGGTGAGACGCTCATCCCAGAACCGGATTGGAAGCCCGGTACGGGCGCCCAGCCGGCCGGCAAATTCACGCGCTTCCTCCGAGGAGCGGCTGCTGTCGCCGCTGAGATGTTTCGGGTCTCCAACCACAATCTCGACAGCGCCTGTCTCGCCGGCGATCTTGGCGAGCCCCTCAAGATCCTGCCTGATGCGGCCACGAGTGAAGGTCTCGAGCCCCTGGGCCGTGATGCCGAGATCGTCGCTTACCGCGAGACCGATACGCCGCCTTCCATAGTCAAGCGCGAGAATGCGGCCGGGAGTACTCCTGTTCATTACGCCCACTGGAGGCCGGTTCTCCGCAAGTCCGCCGGGTTCCGGCTGTGCAAGTCTATGTCCATTATAGGTTGCCGCGTGGTAGAGTAGCCAATTAGCAGAAGGTGGTCGATTTCGGTGTCATTGCTGACACAGTCCACAGAGGGAAACAAACCCCGGAATCTCAGTTTGATGGTCATCGCCCTTGGTGTTTCCGTGGCTCTGCTTTACTATGGGCGGCTCTTCTTCATCACCTTGGTGATCGCCGTCATTATAGGATTTCTTCTCGATCCTTTTGTGAGCCTGCTGATGCGTTTGCGGCTGCCGCGCTCGCTCGCGAGCTTCCTAGTCTGTGTGGTGGCTCTCCTGCTGCTCTACTTGGCCGGCCTGGGGGCATACACTCAGATTTCAGTGCTCGTCAATGACTTGCCGACCTACTCGGAGAGGATAAATGCGCTCGTTGCGCGCGTGACCGAACGCGTGGAGGGCATGGAACGAACGACGTACGAGGTGCTGTTCCCACGACGCGCTCCAGAGTTAGAACCGCCATCCGAGACGCAGCCGCCCGCCGTCCGCCAGCGCCGTTCCGTGGAACCTCCGCTGCCGGTGGAACCCGAGGTGCCCGAGGTGCGCATCCGGCAGGAAAGAGTGTCCCTATTGAGCCAGGCATACACTTACGCGGCGGCATTCTACGATGTCGGCCTGATGGCCTCCTTCGTGCCGTTCCTAGTGTATTTCATGCTGAGTTGGCGGGAGCACTTCCGCCGCAGCTATTTGCATCTATTCCAAGGCCAAGACCGGTACGCCGCGGGGCGGAGTTGGGAGGGCATCGCTGACATGGCGCGCGCCTACGTGGTGGGAAACTTCGTGCTTGGGATCTTTCTTTCCATCGTCAGCACGGTTTTCTTCTGGGCGATGAAACTGCCGTATTTCCTGCTCGTCGGCCCGCTGAGCGGCTTCCTGAGCCTGATTCCCTACATCGGGCTGCCACTATCCATGGTGCCGCCGTTCTTTATGGCGCTGGCCGTCTACGAGCGGCTGCCGCCGTATCTGATCATCGGCGCGGTCGTCGCGTTTCTCCACCTGCTGGCACTCAACCTACTCTACCCGAAGATTGTCGGCTCGCGCGTGCACTTGAATCCCTTGGTGGTCACGGTGGCACTCATGTTCTTCGGCATACTCTGGGGCGGTATGGGCTTCGTACTGGCGATTCCGGTGGCCGCGGGAGTAAAAGCGGTCTGCGATAACGTGCCGAGCTTACAGCCCTACGGGCGGCTGCTCGGGGATTAGCGCAGGTTGGCTGGGCTGGCCACCGGGTCAGCCTGGTTCATTGGGCGGTAGGGCTCGAGCACCGGGCTGTCGATCGCTCTCACTTGCCAAGCATGGCGGTCGCCAAAGTAGTCGAGCAGATCGGCATTACGCTCCGCTTCAAGGTCCCGGGCCCAGACGACCGGCGCGGAGTCGATCCGAGCGGTGTTGTAGTGCCAGCGGTAATTTGACCGGTAGCCCTCCGGGTAGTAAACAAACACAACGTGCTTGCCGCCGGCCTCCACCAGCCTTTCCTCGAACTGGCTGCGCGGGGTGTTGTGCATACCCGAATCGACCAGTGACCGCGTTCCCCGGAGCGAGCAGGCCGGGTAGATGGCCCCAAACACGCACACGGCGGCAACGACCAGCCCGGCCGGCGCGCCGCGCAGCCTCCACTTCGAGAGCTGATAGAGTCCGGCCGGCGCGGGCAGGAAAATGAGGCAGGCATAGGGCGCGATGTAGTGTGGAAGGCACCACGGATAGAGAAATGACCAGCAGAGCGCGCCCATAAGAATGAGTACGAGCCACCTCGTCCGGCTCCTGACTAGCAGGTAACGGAGTCCGAGAAGGGACGGCAGTGTTAAGGGAACACCCAGATAAAAAATCCAGACGTCCGGATAATCGTCGATGAGCATGCTCACAACCGGAATGCGTTCCGCCCCCTCCGGCCTTTCTCTGTTATCCTCCCAGACGAAACCCCGGTGATAGATCTTCTGCTCGGCGTGAAGTTGAAAGGGAAATTTCAATGCGGATCCCGTAACACTGTGGTTATGCATGGCCACGATGCCCAGACAGACGGCGACACCGGCAGCGAGAACAACTATGCACCGCAGTAAACTCCCCCGCTCCGCGCTTCTCCATTTCCGGGCCAGTTGCAGCAGCATCGCGGCGGCGATGACCAAGCCGAGAAGCGCGGCCTCGAAAGGTCTCACAATCCACGCCACGGACCATGAAGCCACCACTACCACCGCCGCTCGCTTCCGCCCCCGGCCGAGCAGGCTCGGGAGCGCCGCCAGCGCAAGCGCGCCCGCCCCCGCAGCAACTGCGCCTCCCCAATAGCTGTTAACCCAGTATGAATCGAGTCCGAAGCGGATGCTAAAGAGCAGCGAGCCGGCGGCGGCGGCAGGCGCGGGAAGATAACGGTAGAAAAGAAATGCCATGGCGCCGCAGCAGAAAACCATTGCCAGCCACACGCCAAACCAATGCGAGCCCGCCAGCATCTTTCCAACAGCCAGGCTTGCGCCGATGCCGAGGGGATATTTCGCCGCGTAGGCCGGCCGCTGGAGCACGTGCGGGACGTCGAAGTGCCGCCAGTAAGGATGAGGCGGATTCGCCAGGCGGCCGGCGAGCAGCGTGTCGGCAACGAGCAAATGTCCAAACTCGTCCGCGATTATTGGGTCTGGAGCCGGGAAGTAGGGGAGGATCGCGAGGCGAATCCCAGGCCCCAGGAAAGAAGCGACCAGCACAATCGCCAGCCTCCGTCTGCTCAACCGGGATAGCCATACCCGGAACGCCTCGAGGCGCTCGGGGAAGAATCGCCACCACACGAACACCGCGGCGCAGACGATGAGACCTCCGGCGAGTTGATAAACGAGCGCCCGCTCAAACATCTTCGCTCCAAATTGTATCAAGCCAGACTGGCGCGTCCGCCCCGACGCAAGAAGGATGAAAGGATTCTCCGGTACGCAGCATGTCTCCAGTGGAAACCAAAGCCATACAGGAGGCACGAGATGGAATTCGAAGATCAACGGCTAAAGCGATCCAACTGGAGACTGCTCATGGGGCTCACCATGCTGGCGCTGGCCTGTCAATGCACGAACACCGGCAGCAGCATCGCAGCCGCCGGCCGGCTGGAAGCGGCGGAACCCGGCAGCGTTTCCCAGGGAGCGCTGCTCAGCCTGCGGAACGACGGCGAGCCCGGCGCATCCTGCCCGCTCCGCCATACCAGCGTCGAAGCGCAAATCAGCGGATCGCTCGCCAGGGTCTCGGTGGTGCAACAGTTCGAAAACAACAACCCGGATGCGATTGAAGCCGTGTATGTCTTTCCGCTTCCCCAAAACGCGGCCGTCGACGACATGACCATGCGCATCGGAGACCGGACGGTGAAGGGCAAGATCAAGGAGCGGGAAGAAGCCCGGCGCATCTACGAAACCGCGAAGTCGCGCGGCCAGCTCGCCTCGCTTCTCGATCAGGAGCGCCCGAACATCTTCACGCAGGCGGTGGCGAATATCCCGCCGGGCGCTCACGTCGAAATCGAAATCAGCTACGTCGAGACGCTCCACTATGAGGAGGGGATCTATGAGTTCTCATTCCCGATGGTTGTCGGCCCGCGCTACATGCCAGGCAACCCAGCCGGTCAATCCGGCGGCGGGTGGTCTCCCGATACGGACCAGGTTCCCGATGCGTCAAAGATCTCGCCGCCTGTCGCAAAGCCGGAAAACCGGGCGGGGCACGATATCTCGCTGTCCGTCTCGGTGGACGCCGGCATGGCGATTGAGCGGATCGCATCGAAGACCCACGAGGTGATGGTCGATCACGAAGACCGGGAGCGGACCGTGGTCCGGCTGAAGCAGCGGGCCGTGCTGCCCAACAAGGATTTCGTCCTCCGCTACAGCGTGGCCGGCCCGGAAATCCGGGACGCCGTGCTCACGCACCGGGACAACCGCGGCGGCTTCTTTACGATGGTACTGCAGCCACCGGGGCGCGTGACCACGGAGGACGTGACGCCGAAAGAACTGGTTTTCGTTCTCGACACCTCCGGCTCGATGTCAGGATTTCCCATCGAGAAGGCAAAGGAGGTGATCCAACTCGCTCTCGACGGGCTCTACCCGCGGGATACCTTTAACCTGATCACCTTCGCCGGCGATACGCGTGTTCTGTTCCCCGAGCCGGTTCCCGCGACCAACTCGAATATCCAGCAGGCGCAGGCGTTCCTCGCCTCCCGGCAGGGCGGCGGAGGAACCGAAATGATGAAGGCCATCCGCACCGCCCTCGCGCCCTCCGATGAACAGGAGCATGTGCGCATCGTCTGCTTCCTGACGGACGGCTACGTGGGCAATGACATGGCGATTCTCGGTGAGGTCCAGCGGTATACCAACGCCCGCGTATTCTCCTTCGGCGTCGGCAACTCGGTGAACCGGTTCCTGCTCGACAAGATGGCCGAGGTAAGCCGGGGCGAGGTGGAGTACGTCGCTCTGAACGATGACGGCTCGGCTGCCGCCCGCCGCTTCCATGAGCGCATCCGGAACCCGTTGCTGACGGATGTCAGCATCGATTGGGGCGGGCTGCCGGTCTCTGACGTTTACCCGAAACGGATACCGGACCTGTTCTCGGCCAAACCCGTGATCGTGGCCGGACGCTATGACGGCCCCGCGCACGGCCTGATCCGCCTCGAGGGGAAAATGTCGGGCCGCCCGTTCGAGCGAACCATCAGCGTGGACCTGCCCGGCCATGAGCCCGGGCACGACGTGCTCGCCACGCTCTGGGCGCGCCGGAAAGTGGACGATCTGATGACAGGAGATTGGACCGGAATTCAACGCGGCAACCCCCGGCCCGACATTCGCAACGCGATCACCCGCCTGGGGATCGAACACCGGCTGGTCACGCAGTTCACTTCATTTGTCGCCGTGGAGGAGACGATCGTCACCGACGGCGGAGAAGCGCGGCGCATCGAGGTGCCGGTGGAGATGCCGGACGGCGTGAGCTACGAGGGAGTATTCGGCGGAAACGAGGTGAAAATGGCCACGATAGCCGGCAGCGGCGGCGGTTCGATGGCCCCGACGATGTTCCATCGCCGTCCTTCGGAGGATGCGCTGGCCGAGGCCCGGCCGGTGAAGGCTGGAGAGAGGCAGGACGCGGCCAGAGGCGCGGGAGAGGAGCGGGACGAAGACGTTGCGGCCAAGATCCACGGCGAGCTTGCCGCCTTGGCCGCGGGGCGCACCGGAGCGGGAATCACCGTCCGGAACGGCAAAGTCGCAGTGGAGATCTGGCTGGAGACGGCTTCCCCGCGAGTCCTGCTGGAGTTGAACAATCTCGGATTCGAGGCAATTGCGGAACCCAAAGTCGCCAAGGTGCTGGTGGGTTGGATCCCAGTGGCAAAGCTGAATGAATTCGCGGCGCTGAAGGGAGTTCGCCGCATCACGCCTCACCGCCTGATGTAGACCTTCCCGCTTGCGCGAACCGCCGTGGGGCGGCCCTTCTGGTCCAGAGGCTGGAGGGCTCGCCCCACGGAGCGCTGCCAGACAGGGTAAGCTGATCCTCACGGTCCCATGTGGAAGTCCGATGAAGAACTGTTCGAGCTCATGCGCCGCGAGCTGTTTACGGCGGTGGTCGGAGACGTGCTGGACGCGGCCGGCCAGGTGCGGCAGTTCCTGCCTCCTGGCATTCAGCCGTTGGATCCGGGCATGGTGGTCGCCGGCCGGGCCATGCCTGTGCTCGAGGCCGATTGCTACGAGCAGATAATACGTGCGGAAGGAAAGCCGCGGCCCTTCGGCTTGATGCTCGAAGCCCTTGATAATCTCCGGCCGGGTGAAGTCTACGTCTGCACCGGCTCCTCGCCGCACTATGCTTTGTGGGGAGAGCTAATGAGCACCCGCGCCCGGAAGTTGGGGGCGGCGGGAGCGGTGGTGAACGGCCCATCCCGTGACACCGCGGGAATCCTGGCACTTGGCTTCCCAACCTTCTCCACGGGCCTCTATGCCCAGGACCAGGGTGTGCGCGGCCGCGTAATCGACTTCCGGTGCGAGATCGGCTTCGACAACGGTGTGCGCATCCGGCCCGGCGACCTCATCTTCGGAGACCGGGAGGGCGTTCTCGTCACGCCGCGCGAGATGGAAGCTGAGATCATCCGCGCGGCTCTCGAGAAGGTTCGGGGAGAGAACACCGTTCGCAAAGCGATTGCGGACGGCATGTCCGCGCGCGAAGCATTCGACAGATTCGGAATCATGTAGGAGCGCACGGCCGTTTGGGGTAATCCGATCGTAACGCCCCTTATGTAACAATGGTTCTGAAACCTACCCACGGGCCCGTCGGCCACGCATGGGAATTCTCCACAACAGGAACTGCACTATGACTGAGATCGTAAGTATTTTAGGACGTGAAATTCTGGATTCGCGCGGCAACCCCACAGTGGAAGCCGACGTGCTCTTGGCGGATGGAAGCTTTGGCCGCGCGGCAGTCCCCTCGGGCGCCTCCACTGGAGAGCACGAAGCGGTTGAGCTTCGCGACGGCGACAACGGCCGCTATCTCGGCAAAGGCGTCACCCAGGCCGTAGCGAATATTAACGGCGAACTCGCCGAGGCTCTGGTGGGCATGGACGCGACAGACCAGATCGCGGTGGACCGCAAGATGATCGAACTCGACGGCACCTCGAACAAGGGCCGCCTTGGGGCGAACGCCATCCTCGGCGTCTCCATGGCCGTGGCGCGTGCGGCCGCCGAGTCCCAACAGACCCCTCTGTACCGGTATCTGGGCGGAGTCAACGCCTGCACTCTGCCGGTTCCAATGATGAATATTCTCAACGGCGGCTCGCACGCCGACAACTCCGTTGACCCGCAAGAATTCATGATCGCTCCCTACGGCGCGGAGAGCTTCGCGGAGGCCGTCCGCATGGGCTGCGAGGTTTTCCATAACCTCAAGAAGGTGTTGAAGGCCAAGGGCTACTCCACGTCGGTGGGCGACGAGGGCGGCTTCGCTCCGAACCTCAAATCAAATCAGGAAGCGTTGGACGTGATCGCTGAAGCAATCGAGAAGGCCGGCTACAAACTGGGCGAGCAAATCGGCCTGGCCCTTGATTGCGCGGCGTCAGAGTTCTACGACAAGGAAAAAAAGAAGTACGTCTTCCGCAAATCCGACGGCAGCGAGTATGACTCGGCGGCAATGGCGGACATGTGGGTGAAGTGGGCCTCCGAGTACCCGATCATCTCCATCGAGGACGGACTCGACGAGAACGATTGGGACGGCTGGAAAATCCTGACCGACAAGCTCGGCGGCAAGATCCAACTCGTGGGCGACGACCTCTTCGTCACCAATACCGAGATTCTCCAGCGCGGCATCAACGAAGGCGTCGCGAATTCGATTCTCATCAAGGTCAACCAGATCGGTTCCCTGACTGAAACCCTGGATGCGATGGCCATGGCCGCCCGCGCGCGCTACACCTGCATGGTGTCGCATCGCTCCGGCGAGACTGAGGATACCTTCATTGCGGACCTGGCCGTGGCTACCGGCGCTGGTCAAATCAAGACCGGTTCGGCCAGCCGCACGGACCGCATCTGCAAATACAACCAGCTCCTCCGCATCGAGGAAGAGCTCGGTTCAATGGCGAAGTACGCCGGCCGCTCGGCGTTCAACGTTTAGGAGGAATTGATGTACAAAGTCGTTCTACTTCGACACGGCGAAAGCGACTGGAACAAAGAGAACCGTTTCACCGGCTGGACCGATGTCGACCTTTCGGAAAAGGGCGTCGCCGAGGCCAATGAGGCAGGCGAGGTGCTCAAGCGCGAAGGCTTCACCTTCGACATCGCCTTTACCTCGGTGTTGAAGCGGGCCATCCGCACTCTGTGGATTGTGCTCGACGAGATGGATCTGATGTGGATCCCGGTTTACCGCAGGTGGCGTCTGAATGAACGTCACTATGGCGCTTTGCAGGGTCTGAACAAGGCGGAGACCGCGGAGAAGCACGGCGACGAGCAGGTCAAGATCTGGCGCCGCGCCTATTCCATTGCACCTCCCGCCCTCGAGAAGACCGATGAGCGCTACCCCGGCAACGACCCGCGCTACGCCGATCTAACCGAGGACGAACTGCCGCTCACCGAGTGCCTGAAAGACACGGTGGACCGCTTTCTGCCGCTCTGGCACGAGGAGATCGCTCCAACCATTAAGAGCGGCAAGCGCGTGATTCTCGCCGCCCACGGCAACAGCCTGCGCGCGCTTGTGAAATATCTCGACAACATCTCCGACGACGAGATCGTCGGCCTAAACATTCCCACCGGAATGCCGCTTATTTACGAGCTCGACGAAGATCTGAAACCGATCAAGAGCTACTACCTGGGCGATCCAGAAAAGGTCAAGAAGGCCATGGACGCAGTCGCCAACCAGGGCAAGGCAAAGAAGTAGCGCCACGCCGGGACCGAATCGTGGAAGGCGGGGCTGCACGTTTCTGGAGTTCCGCCTCCTTTGCTTGCCCCAACGGCTGTGGAATACTCGCAAGCGTGGCTGCGCTCACCAGCTATCCCTACTTGACTCTCAGCCTCGTCCTCGCCGCGCTTGCAGCCGCCGGCGCACTACTGTTTCCGAACGCGCGCCGTTCCATGTTGGTGTGCGGCCTGGGGGCTGCTCCCACCTCATTGCTCACGGTGAGTTTCGTGCCGGCCTACTGGCAGCCGGTTAGGATAGGCGGCGCCTGGATCGGCATGGAAGATGTCTTGTTCTCCTTTGCAACCGGAGCGCTCATGTGGCTGACATTCAGCGTTTTTCTGCGCCGCGACCTTGACGCAGCCCCAAGCTGTCTCGGAGGTTTCCTCCGGCGCTACTTCACCTGCGGTCCCGCATTCCTCGCCGTGTACTACCTTCTCCGGCAGGCGGACTGCGCTCCAATGGCGTCCGCTCTGGGCGGGATGCTGATTCTGGGTCTCGGGATGAGCCTGTTCGCCGCCGACCTGTTGCTTCCGGCGATCGCCGGCGGAGCCTTGTTCGGAACGCTCTACTCCGTCACTCTCGCCGCCTCTTTCGCGGTCTGGCCGGAGTTCTCCAAGTATTGGAGTGTTGCGTACACGGACGGGTTCGTCATCGGGACTATCCCCGCCGCGGAGATTGCCTGGGCCGTGGGAGCCGGCATTGTGTATCCGCTGGTCATGTCGTATGTCATGAGCCCCAGCCTCCTCCCGCGGCGTTCCCTTCTTGTTGCCCGCGTTGTCCCCGATAGCGAATAGACCAAATCGGGAAACCATCTGCTTGAACCAACCACAGCCTGTAACCGTGCCTCACGTAGAGCGAATCGCAAAATTCGCCACGCCGGCAGTCAGGCCGGCGACTGGCCCCGCCGGCCCCTCCACGGCCCGTTGCCAGCCCACGGCCCAGTGTTCGGAGTCTTGCGGCAGTCGCGCCAACGCTTCGACCACGACATGCAGTACGCAGTCCACGCAGATGGACTCCCATTCAGACCTCTTCTCAACCCGGGCGGATAGCTTCGCGGCCAAGGTTGTGATATAGCTGGCACGGAGCCATGAAAACAATTCGCGTTGGCGCGGCGCAGTTCGAACCGAGAGACGGGGAAAAGCTGTACAACCTGTCGCGCATTGAGGATCTCTCGCGGGAGGCCGCCGAGCAGGGAGCGGAGGTGGTGTCCTTCCACGAGTGCTCGATCCCGGGCTACACGTTTCTCGAATCGGAACCGAAAGAGGAGCTATTCGCCCTTGCCGAACCCGTTCCGGGCGGCGAATCCCTGCTGCAACTGGAGGCCCTGGCCCGGTCGCTCGACATCACGATCGGAGCCGGCCTGCTCGAGTGTGAAGGCGAAACGATCTACAACACCTACGCCGTGGTGGACCGCTCGGGCCTCATCGCCCGCCACCGCAAACTGCACGCATTCATCCACGACGCGGTGACTTGCGGCTCGGAGTACACGGTGTTCGACCACCGCGACTGCCGCTGGGGAATCCTCATCTGCTACGACAACAATCTCGTCGAAAACGTGCGCATCACCGCAATGCACGGAGCCGAAATCATTCTCATGCCTCATGTCACCGGCTGCCTCCCTTCCCCCATGCCGGGCCGCGGCACGGTGGATCCGCCCATCTGGTACAACCGCGAGTTGGACCCCGTCCGGTGCCGCCAGGAGTTCGACGGGCCGAAGGGGCGAGGCTGGATCATGCGCTGGCTTCCCGCACGGGCATACGATAACGGCGTCTACGCGATCTACACCAACCCCATAGGCGAGGAGGGCGGAACGATCAAACCGGGCGGCTCGATGATTCTCGATCCATTCGGAGAAGTGTTGGTAGAGTGCCGGCGGCTCGGCGATGAAGTGGTTGTGGCCACGCTCGATCCGGAGAAGCTGACAGTTGCCTCCGGCCAGGCTTACATTCGCGCCCGCCGGCCAGACCTTTACAGCAAGCTGGTGGAACCGAACCCCCATCTCGGGCCGGACGCGCGCCCCGAGGTCTGGTGGAAGAAGAACCGCCCCTCGCGCTGAGGCGGCATGTTTCGCTCCGCGGTCAACTCTGTTCCAATAGTTAAGGGAGTTTCAGACATGATGCGTACTCTAATAGCTCTACTCGCTCTTGCCGCTTTTATCTTGGCGCCGGTCACGGCTCAGCGCAGGGGTAACTACCAGGACCCGGCCATGCAATACGACGAAGGCTGGGTCAACTTGTTCAACGGCCGCGATCTTGACGGCTGGGTCGTGGTCACGCAGAAGCCTGGCGGCGGCAATGATGACATCGACACATACTTCGGCGACACGATTGGTAAGCAGAAGACCTTTTACATCGAAAACGGTATTCTCAAAACAACCGGCGAGCCGCTCGGCTACATCCGCACCGAAGACGTCTATGACAACTTCGTCTTCGAGGTGGACGTGAAGTTCGAGAAGCTCGGCAATAGCGGGGTTCTGTTTCACGTGGTACAGGACATGGCGCTGCCAAACGCCATCGAGTGCCAGCTCTACTATTCCCAGCTTGGCCGCGTCTTCCCGCTCCGGACCAAGATGGACGGCGGCGAACTCATTCACTACAACGCTTCCAAGCTCGGCGAATGGAACAAGATTCAGGTGGTGTCGGAGGAGGGCCGCGTCGCGACGGTAGTCAACGGCGCCGTGGTGGGACTCGGAGCCAACGCCGACCCGAGCACGGGGTACATCTGCTTGCAGTCCGAGGGCGCTCCGGTCGAGTTCCGAAACATTCGCGTGAAGCGTTACACGCCGGCTCATCGTTTGCGGCCGCGCCCTAAGCAGTAGTCATGAAGAAGACGTACTTCCTCCTTGCCGCGGCGGCATTGTTATCCGCCTGCTCCGCCCCTGAACCCCCGCCATCCCCCGCCGCCCTCTATCAGGTCAAGGAAGGCGAGCGGCCGCGCTGGATCAGCTTCGAGAACCCCACCGGCGCGAAAGGCCAAGGCGCGATGGAGAACAAAGGCGCGAAGGGTCATCCTTATGAGCCGGTGGCCGCTGGGGAGACGAAGGTGCTTCTCGATCAGCAAGGCAGCGGCCGCATCGTGCGCATGTGGATTACGGTTCGCGACCGCTCGCCGGAGATGCTGCGGGGCCTGAAACTCGAAATGTTCTGGGACGGCGCGTCCAAGCCGGCCGTCGCCGTTCCCTTCGGCGACTTCTTCGGCGTGGGCCTGGGCCGCACGGCTGTCTATGAGACAGAACTCTTCGCCAACCCCGAGGGACGCTCCTTCGTCTCCTACGTGCCCATGCCCTACCGCACGGGGGCCAGGGTCACGGTGACGAACGAATCCGGCAAGGATCTGGAAATGCTGTTCTACGACATCGACATCGTGAGCACGGACGCTCCTGATCCGGCAGATCTCTATTTCCACGCCTACTGGAGCCGCGAACTCGCGACCGAGGTCGGCCGCGACTTTGAGATTCTCCCCCGCGTGGAGGGCATAGGCCGCTTTCTCGGTACCAACGCCGGGATCACTGCCAACCCCCAATACGGCGATCACTGGTGGGGCGAAGGCGAGGTAAAGATCTACCTCGACGGTGATACCGACTACCCGACCCTGGCCGGAACCGGTACCGAGGACTACATCGGCACCGGCTGGGGACAGGGCCAGTACATTCAGCGCTTTCAAGGTTGCTCCATCGCCGACCCCGGGAACCGCCAGTGGGCCTTCTACCGCTACCACGTTCCCGACCCGGTTTATTTCGAGCAGGACATCCGCGTCACTATCCAGCAGATGGGGGGCTCGCAAAAGGAGAACGTGATCGCTCTGCTCGACAAGGGCGTCCCGCTGCAGCCGGTAACCGTCCAGAATCCCGAAGTCTTCATTCGTCTGCTTGACCGGGACAAACCGGATTTACGAGACCCCGATCTACCCGAAGGCTGGACCAACTACTACCGCTCGGACGACGTATCCGCCACCGCCTACTTTTACCTTGACCGTCCGGAGAGTAACCTGCCGGCGCTGGCCGCCCCAGCTACCCGCATGGCTGCTCTGGTGACTCCGGAATAACAAAGCGCCGGAAGGCCGTTTAGCCCGGGCGGCTTGCCGTGTCCCGCCGCAGAAACACCGGCAGCGATTTGCCGCCCGGCTGGACCACCGGCGTGCGGCGCACTACCTGCAAGTGTCCGGCCCTTTTGAGAAACTCCGCCATCAACCGGTACGAGCCGGAAGCAAGCGTTGTTTGCAGTGCCTCGCGGGCGGCATCCTCGTCGATGTGCCCCAGTTCAGGGTTGATCGCCAGAAGATAGCGGGTTACGCCATCTTGGTCCTGCTCGGCGATGAGCTGGTAGTCGCCCGGCCGCCCACCAAATTGCCGCGGCAACTCCTCTTCGAGCGCTTGGAACACCAACTCGCCCGGCAGAGTCATCCCTTCAGCCGTAAGCTTGGAGTAACTCCAGACGTCGCGTAGATGCGTCCGAAATCCCAGCCGGCCCCATGGGCAACCGCAGTCCCGGCGCTCGACGACACCCACGTCGCCCGTGTCGCCATTCAAGAAGATCTTCGGGCTGTACCGGCCCAGGCTGGTGAATGCGGGAGTGTCCACGGAGCAATCCGGAGTCAGTTGGTGATGCCGGGCGATCAGCGCGAACTTGTGCTCGTAAAGGTGCATGTCGTCGGATGAAGACGGAGAGAGGCAGGCCTCGGCGGATTCGCCGGTCTCGGAGCAGCCAAACAACGGAAGGCAGCGGGCGCCGGCGGACTCCATCACCTGACGCTTGGCCGGCGTGACCGGTTCCCCGCCCGCAAGGAGCACGGCGCCCTTCAACGAGATGCCCAGCCGCATCGCGGACGAACACAGCCGCGCCGCGGAGGCCGGGTAAGTGGTTAACAGGACGCGCCGCCCCGCCCTCAATTCCGCAGCCATCCACTGGACCACGGTTTCCGGCTCAGTGATCGGCACATGTATCGGAGCCGGAATCCGGAGCCCGTGCGGCCGCAGCAGCGCCGCCAAGCCCCCAGTCAAGACGCGCTGCGGGACCGCCAGCGGCAACTGGGAAAACCAGCGATCCACGCCGCCCAAGGTCTTACTCAGCCGCATCACTCGCGAGACGCTCCACTCAGACGGCGGAACCCAGAGTGCCGCCCTGGCGCCGTTGAGCTCATGGAATGCGGCCGACAGGGTGGTGTGCGGCAGTTGCTCCTTAAAGTGCAGAAAGCTGATATTCACCGATGTGCTGGCGCCTGTGCTACCGCTAGTCCGCTGGACCAGGTGTGGCGTAACCAGCGGATTGTCGAAGTCTGAGCCGGCGAATTCGAACACAGCCGAGCCGCGCCGGAGCGGGCCGCGGCCCTTCATTTCATCGTGAGTGACATAGACCCCCTCTTCCGCCAGTCTTTCTAGCGTGGCCTCGAGACCTTTTCGGTTGACCGCCGCCGCCAGATCCCCGTAAGAGCAACCGGCATGCTCAAGCAACTGGAGGTAAGGGCTCTTCGGGACGCCGTAGATTGTCTCGCGCGCGAGCGAAAGGAACCGTTGCTCCCGGGTGGCCAGCAGACGGCTGACGTCATCAGCGGCATTCTGTTTTGGATAGGATTCTCTTCCCCACCGGTAAGCGCCTCCCACCATGCGAAAGGCTTTGCGAATCCTCGCGAATGTGCTCAATCTCCCTCCCTGCCGTTCCGCCTTAACCCTGCGTAAAGGCGCCACTCTTTTGTCCACGAAATCCGTGGCCAGCGCCACCAGCGCTCGCCCGTACCGTCACCCGCACGCGCCGGCAAGGCCGGTAACCGCGCCTCATATCCGTTGGACAAGCTTCACCGCCCAGTCCTCCTCCGCCGTCTGCCCCCCGCCGGGAAAGGGCGGAAGATTGAGACGCCCCTGACTGTCTGCCTGCAATGCCTGTGTGGCCTCCCAGCGCCCCGTCCGCGGGTCGAACCACTCAATCCCGTATCCGGCAGAAGGCGAAAGCCCGGACACCGTGGCCCGCCGGCATCCGGTCTCGAAATAGCCCATGGCAAGGCGGCGGTCGCCGGTCCGCATGAGAAAAGCCCGCTTCGTGAGTCCCTTCTCATCGGCGCCGGGCGACAACCGCGGATCCAGATCGCCACCCGCCAGACGCAACTCCTGATAACGCGGGCCTTCGGAGAGGATGAAGTCACGCAGGTACCCGATCTGCTCCCCGGCCACATACCGCAGTGCTTCCCAAATGTATGGCCGCTGGCCTGGGCGCTCCGGAAGCGTTGACCCGTCGTATCCGCCCGTCCCATAGATATGGCCCGCAAGCCCCCCGGAGAGAACACTCCCATAGGCCATGGCCCGGGCGTAATAGTTATCGAGTTCGGATCCGAACGGAGGACGTTCGCCGAGAATCTTGTTGGCGTACCAGCCCGGGTACCAGGCCTCCTGATTCAGCGCCGGAAACGGTCCGTCCAGCCGGAAGTGATCTTCAAGTAGGGCGTAGACGCGGTGGTCGCGATAGGCGTTGCCGGCGCCGTGCATGGTGAGCCAGGGAGCGCCATCGCCATGTCCGTACGCGGTAAGCGTATCCGGGGTCGCCAGCGACGTCACCGGCTGGCCAAAGGGAGGCGAACCGTAAGTGCGCCAGTGATGAGTCAGGGCTTCGTTCCAGGTGGGGCCGTCGAGACCGAAGTCCTTGAATTGCCAATCGAAATGCACACCGGAGAAGATCAGGTTATAGCAGCCATAGCGGCTGTACAAATACTGCACATACCGCGAAAAAGATTCCGGCCAGTCATAATAGTGTTTCCAGGAAGGGCCGTGGTCGCGCCGGACAGACTCGAAGAACGCCACGAAACCCTGACCCGCAAGGTATTCGATCTTCTTGTCGAGATTCTGAAAGTATGCTGGATTGATCCGCTCGTAATCCGGCATTACATTCGGATGGCTGGGACTACGCCCGGGGTGGTGAAACGGCACATTGCCTTCGTCATCATGCATGGGTTTCACGCCTCCGCTTTCGCCATAGCGTTCCCACCCTTGCCGCAGCGGGATTCGGTTCGAATCCCGGACCACGTGCCCCTCGCCATCATCGTGCCAGTTGGGGAAACTGGCGATCATGGCAACGCCGTTGTACCCTTGGCGCTTGCGGTATGCGATGGCCTCCTCAAAACCGATACCCGGCCCCGGCTCATAGTTGGGAGAAGGAGCCTCGCCCTTCAGGGGATAACGCCACGAACCGGCGGCCCACCACGTATCGGCGATGAGGAAGAACGGCGTCCCATCGGCGTACTGGAAGGAATGACCCGCCGCGTCCGCGCGCAGGAAGCCGCGCCGATTGGGGTTCGCTTCCTTTTCCCCGGCTGTCCAATCGATGGCGCGGAACGAGCCGGCCTGGTTGTTCAAACCCCGGTCTTCCGTGTTTGATCCGCTTGTCCAACGCCACACGCCGGGAGTGGTGGCAACGACGCGAACGCGAAACACACTACCGCCGTCCCAAAAGCCGTACACCCGTTTGTCGAAGCCCCCGGGGCCATGAAGCTGCACCCAACAACGGACCTCGGTGTACGGGTTGTCATAGGTTTGCCGGGCATCGAGAGTGATCTCGTGATTCTCCCAAACGTGGACTTCCTGCTCAGACGGCGCCGAACAACCGCCCAAAGCAACTAAGGTCAGAAAAAGACAGCGTACGGTCTTCATGAGCAGTCTCCCAACGAGGCCCTCATATTCTATCGATTCCAAGCCGGCCCGTCGGGTAGTCGAATATCTCACGAACGAGGCGCGGCAGTCGCTTGATATGGTAGCCTGCTCTGACATGACCGACTCGAGTGGTCCCTCTTTGCACCGCCGTCTAGGGGTCCTCAACGCCACCACCATCAACATGTCGAATATGGTGGGCATCGGGCCGTTTATCGCCATCCCCCTGATCCTCGGGACGCTCGGCGGGCCGCATTCCTACCTCGCCTGGGTGGTCGGCGTAATCATCGCTCTCTCTGACGGACTGGTTGTCGCCGAGTTGGGCGCGGCCCTGCCGGCGGCCGGCGGTACCTACGTGTTTCTCCGCGAGGGTTTCGGGCCGCGCACGTGGGGACGGCTCCTGGCCTTTTTGTTCATCTGGCAGATCATCTTCGCGGGGCCGCTGGAAATCGCCAGTGGCAACATCGGCTTGGTGCAATATCTGAAGGTTTTCTGGCCAGAAATGACATCCCTTCAGATGAAGTTCACCGCCGCCGGAATCGCGGTGATCCTGATTATCGCCCTCTACCGGAAGATCACCGACATCGCGAAAATCATGCTCGGGCTGTGGATTGTGATGATCGCGACCACCGGCTGGGTGATCGTGACCGGCCTCCTTCACTTCGATCCGAAGATCGCGTTCGACATCCCGGCCGGAGCCTTTTCGCTCGACCTCGACTGGTTCCGCGGCCTCGGCAATGGAACCGCGAACGTGCTCTACCTGTTCCTCGGTTATTACCAAGTCTGCTATCTCGGCGCAGAGGTGAGGGAGCCCGGACGTACTATTCCGCGAGCCGTCGTCTACTCGATTCTCGGCGTGACGGTGATCGACGTCATTATTTCGTTCAGCTTCATCGGGGTGGTGCCGTGGCGTGAGGCGCTGGTCTCACAGTCGATCGGCTCGGAGTTCATGACCCGCGTCTACGGGCCCTGGGCGGGCCAGGTGCTCGCCGGCATGATCGTGGTGACGGCCTTCGCCTCCATCTTTGCACTGCTGCTCGGCTATTCCCGTGTACCCTACGCGGCGGCGAAAGACGGCGTGTTCCTCGGGTATTTCAAGAAACTCCATCCGACGAAGGAATTCCCCCACCGCTCGCTGCTGCTCATCGGCGTGGCCGCAATCGTGGCAAGCTTCTTCGAGTTGCAGGACGTGATCCTCGCGCTTATGGCCGCGCGCATCATTATCCAATTCATCTTCCACACCATTGCGCTATTTCTGATTCGCGCCAGAAGACCGGACATCGAGCGGCCGTTCCAGATGTGGTTCTATCCGCTGCCCGCGGTGATCTCGCTGCTGGGATACATCTACGTCTTCTCGTCACTCGGCCTGCGTTTCATTGTGTTCGGAGTCGTCACGCTGCTGGCCGGCGCCGGGGTATACCTGCTCGTCGCGAAAGGGCAGGCCGAATGGCCGTTCCACCGTCAGGAGAATTAATGGGGCCCCGTCCGGCGATATAATGCCGGTAACATGAGTCATACAATCTATCCGTCACGCCGCGGCTTTCTGGGTACAGCCGCAGCCGCGGCCGTCGCCTCCGGCGCCGAGCGCCCCGTTCGGAATGATATCTCCCTCGCCGCCTGGTCCATCAATAGAAGCTTCTTCGTGGCCGGCCGCTGGAAGAACCTCGACCTTCCTCGTCGTTGCCGCGAGGAGTTCGGCATCACCGGTATTGAATTTGTCAACCAGTTCTTCCCCAATCCGACGCTCGGCTATCTGCAACAACTGAAGCGGAACGGTAACGACTACGGCGTCGATTTCGTCCTCATCATGTGCGACCAGGAGGGTGACATGGCGTCGCCTGACAAAGCGGTGCGGATGGCCTCGGCCCGTGCCCATCGCAAATGGATCGACGTAGGCCACTTCCTCGGCTGCCACGCCATCCGCTGCAATCTGGGCGGTCCGCGGCCCTTCGCGGGGAAGGAATCCGAGATAGTCAACGCCGCCGCCGAGAGCTTCCAAGATTTGCTGGAGTACGCGAAAACAGCCGGTATGAACGTCATTATCGAAAACCATGGCGGAGCTTCCTCCGACCCCGGCGTGCTGGTGAACCTTATGAAGGCGGTGAACGATCCCGGCTTCGGGACACTGCCTGACTTTGGCAACATGAATCCGGGCGCTGACCACGCGGAAGTCATCCGGAAGATCGTCCCCTACGCCAAGGGCATCTCGGTCAAGGCTGCGTGGAACAAGGATGAAACGCACACCCGCTGGGATCTGGAGCAACTGCTGCGGATCTGCATGGACGCGGGTTACAGCGGCTACTGGGGCATTGAGTCGAGCCTGAGCCCGACCGGCGACCGCCAGAAAGATCGGCAGCTTCCGCACGCGGAGATCTGGGAGGCGGAGAAACGGGGGGTGATGCTCACCAAGCAGGTGATCGAGAAAGTAGTTTTGAAGAAAGGTTAGCAAGAGGTTCCTTTTATGGCTCCAAGCAGAAGACAATTTCTCAGCGCGGCCGGCGCCGCCGCTATTTATAAAGTGGTCGATTCCGGCTTTGCTCTAAAGGCCGCCGCACCGAACGACCAGATCAACATGGGCTTCATCGGCACTGGTGTACGCGGCGCCTACCTCCTGCAGCAGTTCCGAGATATGCCAGGCGTGAATCCCCTGGTCGTGGCCGACCTCTACGACGGATATCTCGAACGCGCCAAAGAAGATACCGGCGGGAAGATCGCCACAACGAAGAAATACGAGGAGGTGCTCGACAACAAGCAGGTCGACGCCGTGGTAATCGCAACGCCGGACCACTGGCACAGGAAGATGATCCTCGACGCGCTCGACGCCGGCAAGCACGTCTACATTGAGAAGCCGATGACCTGGAGCGTCGAAGAAGGAAAGGAGATCGTCGACGCCGTTGCGCGGAGCGGCAAGAAACTGCAGGTCGGCAGCCAGCACCGCACGGATGCCCTGGCGCAGAAGGCGCGCGAAATCGTGAAGTCCGGAGCGTTGGGCAAAGTCACCATGGTGCGCATGGCCAATCACCGCAACAACGCCGACGGAGCGTGGGTTTGGCCGATCCCCAAGGACGCCTCGCCGCAGACTTGCGATTGGGAGCGTTTCCTCGGCCCCGCGCCAAAGCGCCCCTGGACCCCGGAACACTTCTTCCGCTGGCGCTGCTGGTGGGACTACTCCGGCGGTGTCGCCACCGACCTATTCGTCCACCTGCTCACCTGGATGCACTTCGTGATGGATGTCAAGGCGCCGAAATCGGCCGTCTCCCAGGGCGGTCTCTACCAGTGGCTCGACGGACGCAACGTGCCTGACGTCATGAACACCATCTACGACTACGAAGAAGGTTTCGTGGCGGACATGTACGTGCACCTCGCGGCTGCCTATCCCACCCGCAACACGATCATCATCGGTAACGACGGCACGCTCGAGGTGGACGGAAACAAGCTCATCCTCCATCCATACACCCACCGGCCGGAGGTCTCCGGCTACGGCGTTACTGCGTGGACCAAGCAGATGAAGGCCGAATACTGGACCAGCAAAGGCTATACCGCCGAAGGCCGCCCTGCTTCCCCGCTTCCGCCGCCAAAGGAACCCGAGATAATCGAGGTACCGAGCCGGCCCTCGCACTACGAGCTATTCGTCATCTCGCTACGCGAGAACAAGCCGGTCGAAGAAGACGCCGCTGAAGGCCACTACGCCGCCGGCGCCGGTCATTTGGCCAACATCGCCTATCGGAAAGGCCGCCGCATCAGTTGGGACCCGGACGCCGCAACCGTGATGGCGGATTAGACACGCGCGTCATTCAGACAACAGCCAGCACATCACTGGCGCAAACGTACACACCGTGGGGAGAGCCCGAGCAGAGGAACTCCCCACCGCTAACGCGAATGCAAGACAATTGACTACGCCTGAAAGTTAATGTAGGGATTTGACACGTTAAGGTAGGGTAAACGCGCGAAGGGCGGCGCGGATTAATCGGCCCGCTCGGTCGAAGCTAACCTTCACGCCTTCACTGTGCGCTTTAGGCGCGGCGCATTTTAGGCGCCTTTCTATCCGGTCGTTCGTTAACTTCTCTACCGCACCGGCAGGCCGGTTCCTCGCCGCCCTGCAATCATGTAAGGCTCTATGTTCACCTCCTCGCCAGCCTTCCGGCCAGCGGTGTGATTTGCGAACCATGGAACCGCTTCATCCGGTTCCAACTATATTGTGTATGGAATTGATCGACCTGTCAATAGGAAATCGAAACTGTTGCAAGAGTGCACCGGAGGTCCTATTTCGAAGGCTCTCCCGTAATTCGCACGTTCCGGAACTGCCCCATGTCGAAAAAACTCCCGAGGCCAACCTTGCCGGATCGGAGGCTCAAGTCCGCGGCCTGTAAAGAAGAATTCTCCCGGCCGTCAACCGTCACGTCCACGCGTCCCGTGACTCCATCGTGAACCAGCTTCACTTTGTGCCAGTCCTCGCTCGTGAGAGCAGGCGGTCCGTCAGTGGAACTGATACGGACGCGGTCGCCGCCATAGACGTGAAATATCCCGTTGTGGACAGCCACTTGCTCGCCGGTATCCACGGAAAAGTGAGCGTAATTGAAGTGGTTCTCATCCCGCCAGGCATAGACGATGATTAACGACGTGCGCCGGTCACGGGCGGAAAGCGGCTCTTTCTTCACCTCGGCTTCGACGGTGACCTTCACGAAATCCTCCGTGAGCGCCAGCGCATACTGGCTCGGACGCCGTGGTTTGGTGGAAGGCCGTGGAACCAGCAACTGCAGTGTCTCCGCGCCACCCGCTTCGGTCACCTTCCAGTCCTCGCCGATCGGAACCCGCCACTCATAGCCGAACGCGGACAGGACATCCGACCCGGCAGCGAGCGGCGTGAAAGACAACAACGCCGCCATAATAAATACCGCCACGCGGTCCATCATCTGTCACTCCACCCTTGTGGCCGTAAAGCTACCCGTGTATGCATCAAACTCGAAGTCTCCCTCAATCCTGTCACCGTCCAGACGGCCGGTGATCGTCATCTCCGCCTTCACATCCATCTCCCGCGCGTGAAACGGAAAGGAAAGTTGCACCAACCCGTTCGCGAAAGCGCCTTTCACCGCACCGCCGCTCGTCAGTTTCCCGGTGACTTCCTGCCCGGTGACGGTCAGCGTCATCTCGGCCTTCTGCTCCGCGAGTTCGCCCCCGAAGCGAAGAATCCACGTCCCGTCGAGCCCCGCGCCGAAGCAGATTCCGGCAAGGATGGTTGTCAGGACCGCAAGACGCAAAGCCAGTTGCATCGCTGCCTCCTTCGAGCACGATAGCACACGCAGCGTAAGCTGGGAACAACTGTGATATCGTCTGTTTGGTCCGCCGATGAGACTGAAAAACAGGATCGCCCTCGTCACGGGAGCCGGCCACGGTATCGGCCGCACCATCGCCGCCGCCCTCGCGCGCGACGGGGCCAAGGTTGTCGTCAATTACCCGTTTGAAATCCACGAAGCCACCGAATTGGTCAGCGAAATCGCCAGCTTTGGCGGGGAGGCCATCGCGCTGAAAGCCGACATCTCGGACCCCGCCGCCCGCGACGCAATGTTCGACCGCACCGGGCGGCAGTTCGGCGGGCTCGACGTCCTGGTGAACAACGCAGCCTTTGACCCCGGCGCCACGGACCTCTTCGCCGTCGATGACGAACTCTTCGATCAGGTGGTCGGGGTGAATCTCAAGGGCGCGTTCTTCTGCGCCCAGGCCGCCGCCCGGATGATGATTCGCCGCGGCGATGCCGGGCGCATCATCAATATCAGCTCCATTCACGGGCAGCAGTGCCTGCCCAATTACTCCCCGTATTCCTTGACCAAGGGCGGTCTCAACGTCATGACCCGCCAATTGGCGGTCGATCTCGCGCCCCATGGCATCACTGTCAACGCCATCGCACCCGGCTTCATCGAAGTCGCGCGGACGATGACCTCGTTTGCAGACTACGATCGCGATGAAGTCGCGCGCCAGATACCCGTTGGGCGCGTTGGCCTGCCGGCCGACGTCGCGTCGCTCGCCTGTTTCCTCGCTTCGGAAGAATCGAGCTTCATCACCGGGCAGGTGATTCCGTGCGACGGCGGTCAGACAGCCCGGATGTCGTTCGGCATGGCCTAATCCGGACGCTGACATCCGGCGCGGTTTTGATACTGTTAAGAGCGATGCTCAAACACGAACTCCTCCATCCGAAAATCAGCGAAGCCCTCGCCAAGGCCGGGCACACGTCGAAGATCCTGATTGCCGACGGAAACTATCCCGCTTCCACCACGCTCGGCCCAAAAGCCGAATTGGTGAGCCTGAACCTCTCGCCGGGCGTAGTCTCCTGCAACCAGGTTCTCGCCGCACTGCTTTCGGCGGTCCCCGTGGAGAGGGTGAACACAATGGCCCCGGAAAAAGAGGGCCCCTACGCAATGGCCGGTGATCCTCCGGTGTGGTCCGACTACCGGGAAACCATCAAGGCCGCCGGGGTCGAGGTCGCCCTCGAACCAATCGGCCGGTGGGACTTCTATAAGGAGGTGGATACTCCATCGGTCGCGCTCGTGATACAGACCGCCGATCAGAACCTCTATGCGAATATCCTGCTCACCATCGGCGTGCGCAAACCATAACCATCTCTGGCGCGTCTATTAGAAAGAATCGCTACGGTAACATATTGAGTATGCACCTCTTGACCGCTGGGTTACTGGTTTTGTCTTTGCTTTCCGGCGCCTCCATGGCCGCGGAAGCCGCGAAGCCAACCCAACTCGACAAGGAAAAGCTTGAGAAATTCGTGCGGCACCTCCTGCTTTGGGGCCCACAGATCAATGTCGAAATCTCCGAATTGGGTCCCTCGGAAATGAGAGGCTTCCGCGAAGTTCGTGTAAGAGGTACCGCTGGAACAGCCTCCCAGCAGCGGGTCTTCCAGGTCTCCGATGACGGCACACAGATCGTCCAGGCTGTCATCTATGACATCGAGAAAAGCCCTTTCCACAAGGATTTCGAACGCATCAGCGTCTCCTCCCAACCGAGTCTCGGCACCCCAGGCGCGCCCGTTCGAATGGTGCTCTACACCGACTTCCAGTGTCCCTACTGCCAGCAAGAGGCGAAAATGCTCCGGCAGAACCTCATTCAGGCTTACCCCGAGCAGGTTAGGCTCTACTTCAAGGACTTTCCGCTCGAATCAATCCACCCATGGGCGCGCGCCGCCGCCGGCGCCGGGCGTTGCATTTACGACCAGTCCGAAGATGCTTTCTGGAGCTATCATGATTGGGTCTTTGACCACCAGAAAGAGCTGACCGCGGAGAATCTCACGGAGAAGATCCTCGAACACGCGGCCGGTCTGCCGGGAATCGATATCCTCCGCCTGAAATCCTGCATCGAGAATCGCGGGAAGGATAACGAAGTCGCCGCCTCTATCGCCGAGGCTCGCGCACTCGGCCTGAACGCCACCCCGACCTTGTTCATTAATGGCCGCCGCATCGGCCAGCACCTGCCCTGGGAAAATCTGAAACAGGTCATCAACTTCGAACTCGAGTACCAGAAGACCGCTAACAACGCCGGAGACCGGGACTGTTGCGCGGTGACCCTGCCCACGCCCCTGGCGCAGTAATCTGTAATTATCGCGATGTTGTTTCGCATTCCGATATGGCTGGCGCTGCTGGGGCTCCTCGCTTCGCCCGCTCTTACCCCGCAGTCCGCACCCTCAGAGCCGCCCGTCAATCCAGACCGGCTCCTCTCGCACGTCAAGTACCTCGCCTCGGATGACATGCGAGGCCGGGGCGCCGCCACGCCCCAACTCGACCGGGCGGCCGAATACATTCGGGACAATCTTCGTGCCGCCGGGCTCGACGCCCCTGGAGGCGACTACTTCCAGAAGTTCGACGTGGCCACCAGGGCGCGGCTGGGCAAGAACAATCGCATGACCTATTCGCTCGATGGGCAGACAACCGCCCTCGAACTGAAACGCGACTTCATCCCGCTCAAGCTTTCCGGGCGGGAACGCGTCACCGCGCCCGTGGTCTTTGCGGGCTATGGAATCAGCGCCGGCGAGTACGGCTACGATGACTATGCCGGCATCGATCCCCGGGGCAAGGCAGTGTTGATACTCCGCCATGAGCCGCAGGAATATGACCGCAAGTCCGTTTTCGCCGGCCGCATTTACACCGAGCATTCCCAACTCTTCGCCAAGGTTTCCAATGCCCGGCGGCAAGGCGCGGCGGCGGTGATACTGGTAAATGATACCGAGCAGCACGGCGGGAGCGCAGGGGATCTCACCAGCTTCGATGAATTTCCCGGCCCAGCCGGAGACGGCATCCCGTTTGTGCATCTGAATGCCGGCGTCGCCCAGAAATGGTTTGCCGCCGCCGGGCGTGATTTCATCGCCACGCAGCGGGCCTTAAATGAACAGCTCAAGCCGGCCAGCTTCGCCTTCCCCGAGACTTTGGAAATCTCTCTCCGGACAGACGTCCAGCGACGCCTGCGGCCTGTACGAAACGTGATTGCCTACCTGCCGGGCGACACCAGCGAATACGTGATCGTCGGGGCGCACTATGACCACATCGGTGAAGGCGAACAGTACTCCATGGCCCCGTCTTCCTCCCGCACGATCCACCCGGGAGCCGACGACAACGCCTCCGGTGTCGCGGGAATGATCGAGCTGGCGCGTTGGTTCGCGAGCCGCCCCCGGATGCGCCGGGGAGTCCTGTTTCTCGCCTTCGCCGCCGAGGAGCTTGGGCTCGTCGGTTCCGGCTATTACGTGCGGAACCCAAGACTACCCCTCGAAAACGCGATGGCCATGATCAACCTCGACATGATCGGGCGCATGCGCGATGAAAAGGTATATGTCGGCGGGGCTCCGTCCGGCGCGGGACTCTCCCGGCTCGTGGAGGAATCCGGCGCCGAACACGGCCTCGATCTGGACCTGTCCGAGACAGTCGGCTACGGCTCGAGCGATCACGCTACGTTTATGGCCCGGGAGGTCCCGTCGCTCTTTTTCTTCTCCGGACTCCACGGCGACTACCATCGCCCGGGCGATACCTGGGAAAAGATCAAACCCGTGGAAACCGCACGCCTCCTCCGCCACATCGCCGATGTCGTGCAACGCCTCTCCACAACTCCGGACCGGGTCGATTTTGTGCGCTCCGCCAACCCAGTACATGGTACTCACTAGTACTATCGTTGGATCGATTACGGGCCCTCTTATGAGGTATGATGCAGTTGGCTAACGAACTCGTCCACCTTGGACGATGAGATGAGGAGATCATGGCAACAGGCATTCTGAGTCGCAATAAGGTGTGGACACTTCCGCCGCTCATACTTCACCCGTTTTCCGACTCCGAAGGACCCGGCCGGCTCGTGGAAAGCTCCCGGGCAAGCCTGATGCTACAGGGCCTGCTTCCGCCCGGCGAGTTGAGCAATGAAGATCTTGAACGGCGGCTTCTTTCCGGCCGGTATTGCGAGTTCCGCATGCTGTTTTACGTGGGCAAGGACCTCGTCCGCTGGATCGAGCAATGCCTCGATTTCGTTAGCCATAATTTGGAACTTACCGAAGAAGGAATCCGCTTCCAAAGCTTCGCGAATCTGCTCGTACATGATCCACCCGAAAAGGTGAAGGAAAAATTGCGCAAGTGGGGCGTGGCGGACTACAAGGGAATCTTTTCCCGGGCCATCGGCATTCACTCCGTCTTCGAGGAACCCCCAGGCCAAGAGCAACTGTCCCAGGAGTTTCTCCGCAGCTACTACCGCTATGCGGATCATCTTTTCGCCGCGCGGCAGAATCTCTCCGCCTTCACCGAACTCAACCCTCGCCGGTTCGATTTCTCCCTCTTCGCTTCCGGTGAGTATGCCCAGATGCTCGAGCGCCAGTGGGAAGAACGCTAGTGGCCGCTCCCGGACAGTGACTTCCCCATATCGGCGCCGTTGATATAATTCCGGAATGGAATTCCCCCGCTTTCTGCGCGTCCGGCAGCGCTTCCCGGACCGCCGTATCCCGGATATACCGGCCGCAGTCCAGCAACAGCTCTCCTCGGCGGATCTCGCATCCAAGATTCCTCCCGGTGGCAGCGTGGCCATCGGCGTCGGAAGCCGCGGTATCTCGAACCTCGCCGTACTCGTCCGCGCGGTGGTCGACTACTGGAAACAAGCCGGAAGAGAGCCTTTCCTGTTCCCGGCCATGGGGAGTCACGGCGCCGCCACCGCCGAGGGCCAGGCCGGAGTGCTGGCGCACTACGGCATTACCCGGGAAACCATGGGATGCCCGGTCCGCAGCCAGTTGGAAGTAGTCCCCACCGGCCGGACCACCGAGGGTATCGAGACCTATGTCGATCGCCTCGCAATGGAAAGCGACGGCGTCATGATGGTGGCCCGCGTTAAATGGCACACCGACTTCGAAGGCGAGATCGAAAGCGGACTCTTCAAGATGATGGCCATCGGCCTCGGGAAATTTGCGGGGGCCCAACGTTACCATACTCATGCCTACCGGATGGGCCTGGAAAAGATGATCCTCTCCGTCGGCCGCCAAGTGCTCAAAACCGGCAAGATCGTGGGTGGCCTGGCCGTGCTGGAAGACCCAAACCACCACACGGCCCACGTCGAGGCCCTGCCCGTGGAGCACATAGAGAAACGAGAAAAGGAGCTCCTCACCCTCGTGAAGTCCTGGATGGGCCATATCCCCGTGCCGGCCGTGGACATCCTGGCGCTCGATGAAATCGGCAAGAATATCAGCGGCGCCGGGATGGATACCAAGGTGGTGAATCGCAGCGGCCTGGCGCTCTACAATCCATGGCCCAACACCCCGGTCATCGAGCGCATCTTCATACGGGACCTCAGCCCTCTATCCTATGGCAACGGAATCGGAATCGGCATGGCCGACGCGATTACGGACCGCCTGCTCGAAAAGATCAAGTGGGATGCGACCATCGTGAATTGCCTCACCGCTTCGACTCTTCCACCGCTGCGCGTCCCGATGCACTTTCCCACCGACCGTGAGTGCATGGAAAAGCTCGCGCCGACTGTCGGGAAGATTGACATGGCAGAGGTAACTTACTGCCGGATCCGCAACACGATGGAACTCAACCGCGCAGTGCTCTCAGAGAACCTGCTGCCGGTGATCGAAAAGAATACCGCGCTCGAGGTGGTGGGGGATGCCATGAACATCGGCTTCGACGAACAGGGCAACCTCCCGGAGCTACTCGCTATCGATCAGGTGTGGTAATCAGCCACTCAAAACGCGAAGCGGGCGCGGTTTCCCGCGCCCGATCTCCTTCGCAAGTTGGAATGTACGATATCAGCCAGTGGCGGCAGCGCCAGACATGGCGGAGTCGATCTTGCTGAACACGGTGCTGATGCTTGCGGACACGCCCGGCATGATAGCGCCGGCTGCAACGGCCACGAAGCCAGCCATCAAAGCATATTCGATGAGGTCCTGGCCCTTGGTGTCGTGCCAGATTTTCAGTTTCAACAGAAGGTTCTTCATCTCTCTCTCTTTTCTCCTCTCCCTGCAACTCGGGGTTTGTGTTTGGTGTTGCTGATGTAAAGGTAACATCCGGTTCCGGTCTCTTGGAATCAGCAAGAACACCTAATTAATGCTTAGATTCTGCTCAAATTCAAGAGCGAAACACTGGGCGCTCAAGCTGCTTCCGATCACCTCTAAGTTTTTTATTTTCAGCAATACAGAAGTCATCGAAAAACCGGTACGACCAAGCAATGAGTACTGTTATAAGGTTCCCGAAAGTATGTGCTATTGCGCTTCGCCAAGAGCATAGCGTGTGTCGGGGTGTTCGAAGAAGCTCCTGATTTTCCGCGGGATCTTCTGGAGGGCGAAGAGGGCAGACATGAGTATCCTTTTGAGTTCGTCCTTCGACCGGGGCGCCGCACGCCCGGCCCGCTGGTTCTTGACCGCGTTCCACACCTGCTCGTCGGGGTTTACTTCGGGGGAATACGGCGGAAGAACAGGCGGAGCCGTCCCTCGGTGGAGAGCACGAAACGCTTTACCGCTCGCGACCGGTGGACGGGATGGCCGTCCACTACCAGGAAGACCGGCTGGGTAGCCCCGGTCAACAGACGGCGGAGAAACTCGACGTAGACCTCGTTGTTGACGTTCTGGTCGGTCAACATGAAACGCATTTGGCCGAGGTTGTTGATGGCGGAAACCAAGTTGAAGCGAAACCGCGCTCCCGTGCTCTTGACAACCGGAGTGCTGCCCTTCCGGCCCCAGGTGGTGCGGTATGGTGATCGCTGCGCACGCTGCATTCGTCGCTGAACCAGGTCGCGGCGCCCGCCTCCTTGGCCATCTGCCGGATCTGGGGAAACTCCTCTTTCTTCCAGCGTTCGACCCGCGCCGCATCCTGTTCGCAGGCGCGATGCAGCGGGCGCGGTTTCCCGCGCCCGCTCCATCGCAAGTTGGAATGTACGATATCAGCCAGTGGCGGCAGCGCCAGACATGGCGGAGTCGATCTTGCTGAACACGGTGCTGATGCTTGCGGACACGCCCGGCATGATAGCGCCGGCTGCAACGGCCACGAAGCCAGCCATCAGAGCATATTCGATCATGTCCTGGCCCTTGGTGTCGTGCCAGATTTTCAGTTTCAAAAGAAGGTTCTTCATCTCTCTCTCTTCTCTCCTCTCCCTGCAACTCGGGGTTTGTGTTTGGTGTTGCTCGTGTAAAGGTAACATCGGGCTCCGGTCTCTTGGAATCAGCAAGAACACCTAATTGACGCTTAGATTCTCCTCAAATTCAAGAGCGAAACACTTGGCGCTCAAGCTGCTTCCGATCACCTCTAAGTTTTTTATTTTCAGCAATGCAGAAGTCATCGAAAAACCGGTACGACGAAGCAATGAGTACTATTAATCCGTCTAATCTAGACAGGATTCTCTAAGAAAATGGCCGCCGGGTAACACCCCTTACAGCGCATTACCCGCGGCCATCTCTTTCTCTCTCTCCGGCAGCGATTCTCTCCCTGTCCGGCAGAAATGAGGGTGGCCGAGGTGCTTGCTGACTGGTTTTGGCTTCGGCTTTTCGGAGGATACCGCCGCGGCCACCTGTGTCTAAAATCGGCGGACGGACGGCAACACTTTAGTCTCTGGCCGCGTCGGATTCGATGCTACGACCCGATCCCGGATTCCCTGGCGGTCGACGCAATGATGTCCAAGGCCCGGTCCAACTGCTCGATCGTATGGGCCGCGCTGACGATCGTCCGCACCCGCGCCTTTCCCTTGGGCACCGTCGGAAATCCGATGCCGGTGGCAAACACGCCCCGTTCGAAAAGTTGGTCCGAAAACGCGTGTGCGGCGCTCGCTTCCCCCACCATGATGGGTGTGATCGGTGTCTCGCTCGATCCGGTATCGAGGCCCGCGTCCGCCAAGCCTTGTTTGAAGTGCCTGGTGTTGCTCCAGAGCTGCTCCACCCGCTCCGGTTCGGATTCCAAGAGGTCGAATGCGGCGATACAAGCGGCAGCCACGGCGGGCGGATGAGAGGTGGAAAACAAAAACGGGCGTCCACGATGATAGAGATACTCGATGAGATCCCGGCTGCCGCAGATGTAGCCGCCGAGCACGCCGATCGCCTTCGAGAGTGTGCCAACCTGAACATGCACCCGGCCGTGAAGATCATAGTGGTCGATCGTCCCCCGCCCGCTGCGGCCGAGAACCCCGGAGGCGTGGGCGTCGTCAACCATCATGATCGCGCCGTGCTGCTCGGCGGCGGCAACGAGGTCGGGCAAAGGCGCAATGTCTCCATCCATCGAGAAGACGCCGTCGGTGATCAGCAGCTTCCGGCCCGCGCCGGGTTCGAGTTCGCCCAGTATGCGGGCGGCGGCGCCGGCATCCCGGTGCGGAAAGACGTGGATCTTCGCCTTCGAAAGCCGGCAACCGTCAATAATGCTGGCGTGATTCAACTCATCGGAAACAATGTGATCGGCCGGACCGAGAATCGCCGATACCGTGCCGGAGTTCGCGGTGAAACCCGATTGGAACACGACACACGCCTCCACGTTCTTGAATGCGGCGATCCGTTCCTCCAGCTCGAGGTGCACGCTCATCGTGCCGGAGATCGTGCGGACGGCTCCCGAACCGGCTCCGTATCGCCGAACAGCGCCCGCCGCCGCTTCCACCAACCGTGGATGGTTTGCCAGCCCAAGATAATTGTTCGACGCGAGGTTGATCACTTCCCGGCCATCGAACCGGCATACCGGTTCGCAAGCCGTCTCCAGCCGGCGCAGGTGCTGGTACGTTCCGGCTTCCCGCCACTGCCGCAGCTCTTCGCCGAGATAGGACAGAGGGTTCTTTTCGGTCATCTCATCATGCTCCGTCGACAGGCTGACTACACTATAACGGATGACGCCCCGGCGCCGAATTCTCGCCTTCACCCCGGCTGTGCGAGATTGGATTCGTGAGTGTCGTGCGCCGCTACGTGATTCTGCAGATCCCAGGGTGGATTCTGGCCGCCGTGATTCTCTATGCACTGCACCGCTGGTTCGGACTTCCCTCGTGGATAGTGTTCTTGCTTCTGGCGGCGGATATTGTCAAGGATATCGCTTTGTACCCCTTCCTGAAACGGGCCTACGAAGACGAGACAGCTACGGGCGCGCAATCCCTCATCGGGGAGTGGGCCGAAGTCTGCGAGCCGATGCGGCCGGCTGGCTACGTCCGCCTCCGCGGTGAACTATGGAAAGCGCGCCTGAAAGACCCCGGCGCGGTGGCCGAACCCGGCGCCAGAGTGCGCGTCGAGCAGGCCGCGGGGCTATTGCTCCAGGTCTCGCTGGAACCGCCGGAAACCTCCAGCCAGTCCGCCGGCCCGCTTGACCAGACCGCGGAGACACCATAATCTCGGAGAAGGAATCCTCAGGATAAGCTACATGACACCCGACCAAGCCCAGTTTCTGCTTAGCAGCTTCCTTTCCGCCATCGAGATGGAGTGGAAAACCACAAAAACGGTTCTGCAAGCGATCCCCAGTGATAATCGGGATTACAGGCCTGACCCAAAGGCCCGCAGCGCAACCGAACTCGCCTGGCATATCGTCAGCAGCGAAATCTGGTTCCTCGAAGGAATCATTAAGGCCGAATTCTCGATGGAGGAAAAAGCCCAGTCCGAAGAGCGGATCGACGATATGATTGGCCGGTACGAAAAGGTTGCGCCGGATTTGATCGAAAAGCTCCGGGCCCTCCCGCTGGAGGTCCTGTCGAAACCGGTCAGCTTCTTCGGGCTCTTCCACCACCCCTTGGTCGTCTATCTTGGCTTCATGCTCTACCACACCATTCATCACCGGGGCCAGCTTACGGCCTACCTGCGTCCGATGGGCGGCAAAGTACCTCCTGTCTACGGCGGCAGCGCCGACGAACCGTTCCAGATGCCCGAGTAGCCCCACCGCCGGCAGGCCGCGGCGCCGGGCCGCGAAACAATATTCCTCTCAGTGTTCGCCGCGACGGTAATCCGCGACACCGCGGGTCGAAATCATCTGACACATCTCGCTGAGCCGGGACCGCGCCCTGGTACCGATGCGCTCCTCGAGATAGTACCGGCTGACAATCTCCCCTGCCGTCCCTGAGGGCGCCGGCGCGTCGCCCGCCGCCGGGTCGCGCAAGTTGGTTGTGGCGATTAGCGGTTTGTTGTGATTGCACCGGTGCGTGATGATCGAGGTCACCGTGTCCTCCACCCATTCCGTGATGCGGTGGGCCCCGAGATCATCGAGCAGTAGAATCTCGCAGTCGAGCGCTGTCTGGTAAGCCGACCTGTCCGCGGCCCCGGCGGTCTTATCGTAGCTCCGCTGGATCCGCTCCAGCAGGTTCTGATATAGGAAGAACACTCCTTCGTGGCCCCGGTGCAGCAACTCCCGCAGCACCGCCACCGCCAGGTGCGTTTTGCCCGTTCCCGCGTCACCGACAAACAGCAGGCCGGATTTCTTCGTGTTGAATGGATAGTTGCGCACATAGGACCGCGCGGCCGTGATGGCGCGGGTAAGCTTCTGTGATGTGAACGGGTTACCGGAGACGATCGAGAAATTGTCAAAGGACGCCGCCTCGTACAACGGCGGTATGTTCGCTCGCGCCTCCAGGCGTTCGGCGCGGCCTTCCAGGGTGCACTCGCATCTCTCGACCGCGGTGATTCCGCCGCGCTCCACGGTTTTCCAACCGGTTCCACCGCACTGCGGGCACGCTGCGTCGCTCATCGCTCACCATTATGCTTTACTAGCCCGCACCGGCGTGAAACGCCACTCCGCCCGCGGTCAACAGCTATGCCCGCCGTGATAAAGTCTTAATGGAGGTGGATGCGGTTCCGTTGAATTCCGGGGCGAGCGGCCCATCCGCCACACGGAAGCAGGTACGCGACGATGGCTCCTGACACAATCAAGCAATCTCTCAAAAAGCGCGGAATTCGCCTCACCCGGCAGCGTCAGATCCTCTTGGATCTCATTGACAGCTCAGGACAACACCTCGATGCCGAGCACTTGTATCAGATGGCCCGGAGCAGGGACCCGAAAATCAACCGCGTCACCGTCTATCGCACCTTGAAACTGCTCAAGGAAAGCGGCTTAGTGGACGAGTTGGACCTGATGCACTACGACGGCGACCAGCACTACTACGAAACGCGCCGCAAACAGGAACACGCACATGTAGTGTGTCTCGGATGCGGCAAGGTTGAGGAGTTCTTCGGAGAACCCCTGCAAAAGATCCGGAAACAAGTGGAAGGTTCCCTCGGTTACGAAATAGCCATCGTACGCACCGAAATCGGCGGCTACTGTCAGAATTGCCAGGTCCGGCGCCGTCAAGAGGTGGAAGACGCCTCCCGCCGGCCGGCGGGAGCTAAGAACAAGGCATGACTGCTTCGCCACCGCCAAGACGGCAAGGCGGAGCCAGCCTGACCGTAACCGATCCGTCAGGACACACAACAACATTTCCCATCGACAGCACACCCTTTCATCTTGGCCGGCAGGCGGACAACCAACTCGTCATTCGCGACAGCCGCGCTTCGCGCCGGCACGCACGCATCGTCGCCGAAAACGGCCAGTACTTCCTCGAAGACCTCGGAAGCACCCATGGGACGCTCCGCAATGGTCAGCCTGTCGAGAAGGAACCGCTGCTCTCCGGCGACAAGATCAGCTTCGGATTCAAGGACTCATACGAGATCGTCTTCACCACCGCTGACGCGGAACTGAACGAACTGCTCGGCAAAATTGGACCCAGCAAATCCTCCAAAGCGCCCGAAGGACTCTCCAAGCTGCGCTCCGTGCTCGAAGTGGCCCGCGCCCTCCAGAGTTCCCTCTCCACGGACACCGTGCTCGACGCCGTGGTCGACGCCGCCTTGACAGTGACCAAAACGCAGCGCGGCTTCCTTCTTCTTCAGGACGATGACGAGCTACGGGTGCGCGTCGCCAGAGACCGCATGGGAACCCCCCTGTCTCCCGATGATCTCCATGTTCCGCGGCGCCTTATAAAGAAAGCGCTGCACGACCGCCGGGATTTGTTGTCCATGAACTTCGACCCTCATGCCGAACAGGGAATTCGACCGGACCAGTCCGTCGCCCACCTCGACCTCAGGAGCGTTGTCTGCGTTCCTCTCGTCCGCGTCCGCACTGGCGATTTTCAAGAGACCGTTCACGCCTCGCTGAACGAGACGCTCGGACTGCTCTACCTCGACTCCCGGGACGACCTGGCGGACCTCTCAAGCGGCAACCGCGAATTGCTGCAAACACTGGCGATTGAAGCGTCAACGGTCATCGAGAACGCGCGCCTTCTCGACGAGGAGCGCGCCAAAAGAAAGATCGAGGAAGAGCTGCGCGTGGCCCGGCAGATCCAGCAGAGCCTCCTCCCGCGAAGCCTGCCCCTAACGGGGTGGTTCCGCGCCGCCGGATCGAGCACCGCCTCGCGCGATGTCGGCGGCGACTACTTCGACATCACCCGGATCGATGGCCAGCGCTGGGCCGCTCTCGTCGCCGATGTCTGCGGAAAGGGCGTCAGCTCCGCCTTGCTCGCTTCCCTCATACAGGGAGCGTTTCTCCGCGCACCCGTCAGTCCCGAAGCCATCAAGGAAATGCTCTCCAGCATGAACCGGTTTCTGCTCGAGAGAACCGGCGGCGAAAAATACGCCACGCTTTTCTACTGCGTCATCGACCGCGGCGGCACATTATTGTGGTCAAATGCGGCGCACTGTGCGCCGGTTGTCGTCCGCTCCGGCGGCGCTCTCGAGTTCTTGCCGCCGACCGGAATGGCGGTCGGAATGTTGGACATCGCTTCCTACGAGGTGGAGAGCTTCCGGCTGCTTTCCGGCGACAAGCTGTTGCTCTACAGCGACGGAGTGACCGACGCCACAAATACGTCCGGCGAGCTATTCGGTGAGGACCGCCTCCGCGAAATCGCCCACGCCCACGCCGCAAAAGGCTGCCAGGAGTTGCACGACGCCCTTCGCGGCGCTGTTCGTGAATTCTCCGCCGGCGCCGAGCCCGGCGACGACATCACCGTCCTCGTCGTCGAATACCTCTAACGCCGAATGCCACACCCCACCCATCCTGCTCATCATTTGGATTACCCGTAGGGGCGTCGCTTGCGGCGCCCATTCCGCCCCCTCTCGGCTCGCCCCCGTCGGTTGCGGCGCCCGTTCCACCCCTTCCGGTTCGCCCCCCGTCGCTTGCGGCGCCCGTTCCGCCCCCTCCCGGCTCGCCCCCGTCCCTTGCGGCGTCCGGGCTCGTGCCGCGTCTCACGCCTCCACCAGCGGGATCGCCCTCCTACTCCGAAAACCGGTGCGTGGCGCGAAAGGACGTCTCCTTCGCCCGCCGGCGCACGATGATCATGTCCACCGGATCGGCCGGATCCCGTCCCGGCCCGGACCCCACCAGCAACTCCGTGCCAGGCTCGCCCTCCATCTCGATCGTCAAAATCCTCCCGCCCAAATCCCAGGAAACCGCGAAATCCTCACCCGTGACACCGCGTCGCGAGAGCGACACATGCTGGTAGCCGTTCTTCCCGCCAGCCGGCCCCGAGGCCGCCGCCAGCGGAACGTTCACCGCGATGCTTCCCGGCGCGTGGAAAGCCCAGTCGTAGGTGTGCTCCCCGGCGGAGCGGCACTCGAATACGTCCGCCAGTTTCTTTCCGTCGAGCGACAGAGAGCGCGTGAGCATCACACCCGGATACGCCTTGTCCGTATACCCGGTGATTCTCGTAATCCCGTTAGCGTCCGACCAATCGCGCGCCTCGCCGTCGACCGGCTCTTGCATCTCTTGATCCACCGAGACCGTGTTGTGCGCGATGGTCGACTTGTACCATTCCCGATGCAAAGGAACGCCGTAGTTGATGGAACCGGGATCGAGTCCGCCCAGCCGGCCAGACCCGTAAGTGACAACATTCAGCTTGTCCGGATGCCCATGTCCCCCGCCATGCATCCCGAAACGAAAAGCGGCGGTCATCGCCGGCGATCGTAGCATCGCATAGCCGGCTCCCGGCAAATACGCGCTGGACTCTGGAACCACGGGTCCGGACGGCAACTCCGCAACGCCGTAGAGAAGCGACTCTATGCTGTTCCGCTCCACCCTTGCGACCAGACTGCCGAACTCCGGACGCCTCCACCGGGCGTAGGCAAGCTCATAATGGCGGGCCGCCCGGAACACGCTGCCGCCCGCGTTGTCGTTGAACCCCGGTGCGGCCCCGTCGGGCAGCGCAAGCGTGATCGGCGCTTCATAAAGAGATCGGTATCGATCCGTGTACAGGTCGATCCCTTGATTGCGGGCGGCCTCGGCGAGCGGCCACAGGGCGTCCATCGTGTAGTAGTGATAGCCGAGCGATCCCTCATACCAGAGCCCCTCCGGCGTAATGCCGTTTTCGACCTGGGCCCGGAATCCGCGAATCGGATGGCCGATAGCTTCATCGATCAATTCCTGGTCGCCGGTCACGAATCCCGCCAGTCCCACTGCGGAATTCTTCCAGCACTGTATGTTGTGGATCTTCATCTCGTGCTGGCGGATGACCGCCGCCGCGGGAAGGAACAGGCCCTGCTCGATCTGCTGTCGCTCTTCCGGAGCGAGGGTCTCCTTTACCAGGGCGTATGCGAAAGCCACCGGAATCAGCCAGACGCTCTCATCAAGGGTCTGCGCCATGATACGGCCGCCACCTATCTTCTCTTCGCCGTGGATGTTGTGCAGCCGGTAGGATTCGTACCGTTCGGCGTACGCAAGCAGGATCTCACGGGCCTTCCCGGCGTACCTCTCATCTCCGCTCAGGCGGAACGCCAGCCCGAGATCACGCACGTCTCCACTGTAGGAACGGTGGACGTGATACAGCACAACGGCGTCATACGGGTCGCCCGAGTAGACTTCATCACACTTCGGGCAGCGGTGTTCGGACGGCGAGACGGTTTCGAGCTTCACCCCGTCGCGCGGGCAACTGTACCAGTGAGGCCACTGCCCGCCGCGGTCCGGGATCTCAAGCTTCCTGCCCAGCGCCGCATCGGCGCGCTCGAACAGCCGCCGTTCGATCCCGGCGGCCCACGCGTGCCGCTCCGCCTTGCGCCGCGCCTGTTCGAGCTGCTGTTCGGTGACCAGCAGATAGTGCCCGGCGGCGGATACACCCGGAGCCATTCCGCTCAGGAAAACGAAAATGACAGCAGATCGTAAAAAACGTTTCATTGTTTGGATGTTATCAATATCATGGAAGACTTGTGCGGTGGATTCTCCTCCGGCCAAACCCGGGGCAGGCCACTCAATCGCCAGTCATGCATCCACGGACAAACTCGGTTCGGCCGGCCCCCGCCAAGCAAGCAGGCGACCATCAGGCGGCCTTCGGAGCGCGGCGGCTCCGCAGCGCTTATCCTAGAATGAAGAGTGCGGAAGAGCCGACACCAGGAGAAAGCAGGATGACCGCGCGAATCTTCATCAAGCAGCTCGTTGGGGTCCTGTGCGTCCTGGTCGTCGCCCTGGCCGCCGTTGACGTGCTGGTCACCAGACTCGCGGAAGAGACATTCCTGGCCGAGCGCCAGCGTGACCTCACTCAGAAGGCGGAAGCGCTGGCGGCTCTTTCCGATTCCGGCTTTTCCGAGCTGCCCCGAGCCGAGTTTGTGGATCTGGCCGGCAAACTCGGAGTCCGCCTTACCGTGGTCGCTCGTGATGGCCTCGTGCTGGCCGACTCCGATGCCCTCCCGGAGACCATGGACAACCATGCCGCAAGACCGGAGATCGCTGATGCTCTTCAGGGCCGCCTCGGCGTTAGCCGTAGGACCAGCCCAACCGTTGGGGTCATGTCGTTCTATGTGGCCGCTCCCATTGCGGCCGGCGCCCTCCGCGTCGCAGTGCCACTCTCCGATATTGAAGCGCAGACTACGGCGATCCGGCAAGAAACGCTGATCTCAATGATCTATGCGTTCCTCCCGGCAATGCTAGTGGCAGCGCTCCTGGCCCGTACCGTTTCCTCGAAGTTCGGAGCCATCATAGAATTCGCCGGGCAACTTGCCGATGGCGGCTTCCGGCGACGGCTCCGCTGGGAAGGAAAGGACGAGATGGCGCTGCTGGCCCGGAAGCTCGACGAAACCGCCGCGAAACTCGAGAACACCTTTGATCAACTTCGCCGTGAACATTCCGAACTCGAGCGCGTGGAACAGATCCGGAAGGACTTTGTCATCAATGTCTCGCACGAACTCCGTACTCCGCTCGCCTCTATACAGGGATACACCGAAACCCTGCTCAACGGGGCGGTCAACGACCCGGCGCATAACATCCGTTTTCTGAACATCATCAACGCCAACGCCGAGCGCCTCGGAAACCTAACCAAGGATCTGCTCACGCTCTCCCGCATCGAGCTGAAGCTACAGCGGTTTCAGCTGGCCTCCTATCATGTCAATCAGATTGTCCGCGACTGCGTCGAGTCCCTTCTTCCTCTCGCGGACAGAAAAGATATCAACGTTGAAGTAGTGCCGGCGCCCGACGGTACCGAGATCTTCTGTGACTCGGAAGCCGTTCATCAGGCCCTCAGCAACCTGTTGGACAACGCCATCAAGTACACTCCTGAAGGCGGACAGATCACGGTATCGGCCGAGGTCTTGCCCGGAGGCGGCGAAGCCCAGACCGACTTTGTCGAGATCGCTGTTAAAGACTCCGGACAGGGAATCCCCGAGAACGATCTGCCGAGACTCTTCGAACGCTTCTATAGGGTGGACAAGGCGCGCTCCCGCGAACTCGGCGGCACCGGACTAGGCTTAGCCATCGTTAAGCACTTGGCCAAAGCCATGGGTGGCGCCGTTACCGTCAAAAGCCAGCCGGGCGAAGGAGCCCGATTCGCGTTTACGGTCCCCGTACAGGACATTGGACTGACGGAAGAACGTGAAGTTAAGCCAGAGTTAACTGCATCGTAATCAATTCGTAACACCAGGTGCGTTAACGTCAATGTAGATTTCACTTTATGAAAAAGAAGATCGCTCTAATCGAAGACGATGCTGATCTATTCTCGCTTCTGAAATACAACCTGGAGAAAGAAGGATTCATCCTTGTTGGTTCTCAGACGGGCAAAGGCGCGATAGAACTCTGCCTCCGTGAGCGTCCAGACCTGATTTTGCTGGACATCATGTTGCCGGACTCCGACGGTCTGGATATCTGCAAGGGCATTCGCAATCATACTGAGTTGGCCCACATTCCCGTGATATTCCTCACCGCGCGCGCCTCCGAGGCGGACCGCATCGTTGGCTTGGAGCTTGGCGCCAATGACTACATCGTCAAGCCTTTCTTCGTACGGGAATTGATCGCCAGAATCAAGATTCAGTTCCGCACCCAACAGGCGCCACAGAAGCTGCTCAAATCCGGCCCCTTGGAGCTCGATCGCAGCGCCTGCACCGTCCGTCTCAGCGGAAACGAACTACAGCTTACGGCGACCGAATTCCGCCTGCTGGAATACCTCATGGGACGCCCCGGCGTCGTCTTCAGCCGCGAACAACTGCTCAACGCGGTCTGGGGCCACGACCGGGCTGTCACCGATAGAACGGTTGACGTCTATATCCTGCGGCTCCGCCAGAAGATCGAACCGGATCCCTCCCGGCCCAGTTTCATCCGCTCGGTCCGCGGCTTCGGCTACAGCTTCCGCGAACTGAGCCAGTCCGACGCAACACGCAAGATCGGTGCGCTGGAATAGCAGCGATCATCCAAATTCGGCCTTAGCCGTCCACCCGCTCGGCGAAAACAGAAATGCGGTGAGGCAACCTGTGCGCCTTCCAGATCTGCCCGTTGACAGTACCATCTCCCAACCCTCCTCAACCTGTTTCAGATACTCGGCTGGACGGAAGATTGCACGACAGACTGCGATTATTTCAATATTCGTCCTTCGTTAACAATAACATCATCCAACTGTAACAGTCATATTGTTACCTTTGTTTTTGTGAAGAGTCCGGGCGCCTGCAGGTACTTGAATCGGAGGTTCGCACGTGGACAATCACTGGAAGAGCCAGTACCTTCGCGCCCTGGCAAGACGACCTTGACAGCTATTCAGCCTCCGGCACGAGCTCTGCATCTGTTGCCGAATTTTGACTGTACTTTCATGGATTCGTAATAAAGCGGCCCTTATAATTGAGGTTCTTATGAAACGAATGACATCGCTCGCATGTGTTCTCTACGCACTCTCCTTTGCGTTTCCCATCCAGGGTCAGCAGGAGGTTGCTGTCACGAATGGAGGTAGTTTCGAGACTGTTCCCCTTTCTCCGGGTTGCTGGGCCACCGCGTTCGGCGACTTTGCATCCGTCGGAGTCATGAATACCGTGGCTGACTCGGTTCCCTTCCCCGATCTTCTCGGCGGGGTCCAGGTCTTTGTCAATGACGTCGCGGCTCCCATGAATTTCGTTGGTGGAACGCAGATCAACTTCTTGGTTCCCAAGAGCGCCCCAACAGAAGGTAAGGCGACGCTCCGGATCGCTGTAGCAGGGAATACAACATACGAAGGGACGATCAATATGTGGCCGGCCAGCCCAGGTCTTCTCTTTGTCCCGACCGACCCGACACGTCCCGGCCGTGTCCTGAATCAAGACAACACCGAGAACAGCGCGCAGAACCCAGCGCAGAGGGGACAGATCGTCCAGATATTCGGCGTCGGCGCGGATTTCTCCGAGTTGCCGTCCGATGACGGAGATCTCGCTCCTGCAGACCGTTTGATTCCTACCACGCGGACGCCGCGGGCCTACGTTTCCACCATCGAGGCGGAAGTGCAGTTTAGCGGCTTGGCTCCGGGGCTGGTTAACGCGTGGCAGTTAAACCTCATTGTTCCCGACGAGCCATTCATCTCCGGCCAAGTTCCGGTGGTCGCCGAGATCGGCGGCTTCAAGACGAACCTCGTGTCGATCTGGATTGCTCCCTAACTTGGATGTGTCCTGCCATGCTGGCGGTTGACGAAGAGTCATGCGAGTAGTGACCCAAACCGCCTTCAGAAGGTAATGAATCATTAACTATGTCTATAACTAGGTTGCTGAACACGAAAATGATCCTTTTGCTGCTATTCATGCTTGTCGCATCGGCGTCCGCTCAGGAGAGCGGAGCCGTTGGGACGGTAGTTGGAACTGTTTACGATGCCAAGACGGGTCAGCCGGTCCGCCGGGCCAACGTTCAGGTTCAGGAATTGCCGGACGCTCAGACTTCCACTGACATCGATGGACAGTACGCATTGAAGCTGCCAATTGGAACCTACACCCTCCGAATTACGGCGCCAAGCTACCTGACGTCTGATCTCGAGGGAATCGTAATTGCCGAGAACGAAATCATCGATGGCAGTACCGTGCTGGCGCTCGCTAGCGATGTCACATCTATCGAGGTGGTGGAGAAGGTGGATGCCGTCACCTCGACCGCCGAGACAATGATCGCTGAACGGCGGCTGGCACAGGCCGTTACCGATGGAATCAGCAGCGACGACATCGGCAAGACCACAGCGTCCGATGCAGCATCCGCGCTCGAAAAGGTGACGGGCGTGCAGGTCTCTGATGAGGGTTTTGTTTTCGTCCGCGGACTTGGAGAGCGATACAGCGCAACCATGCTCAACAACGCAGTGGTGCCGACCACCGAGCCGGAGAAACGCGTCGTCCCTTTGGAGATGTTTTCGTCCAAGCTGATCGACAGAATACAGGTCACGAAAAGTTATACTCCGGACCTTCCCGGCGAGTTCGCCGGCGGACTGGTCCAGATGAGCACAGTGGAGTTTCCTTCCGCGAAGCTATTCGAAGTGTCGATGAGTACCAGTCTCAATTCGCGCACAAGCTTCAAAGACTTCGCCAGCTATCCGGGTGGCGGCACGGATTTCTTCGGATTCGATGACGGTACCCGATCTCTCCCGTCTTCGATCCCCACGGACGAGCGGCTCTTCCGAGGTAGTTTTACCCAGGAGGAATTTCAGGAGTTCGGCCGCGCTTTCGATACCAACTGGGAGCCAACGCCGATAGCGGACATGCGGCCCGAGCAGAGCTATAGCGTAACCGCCGGCAACACCTTCGGCAAACTCGGCGTGATCGGCTCGATCAGCTTCGCCAACCAACCGCAGATCTTTGACGAAATGTTCCGGATGTACACCAATGCCGGAGGCGGACAGCAGCAGATATGGACTCAGTACGACGACTGGTCGGCTGGATCCGAAGCCACCCGTTTGGGAGCCGTCCTGAACCTCGCCTACCGCTTCTCGCCGAGCCACAAGGTCCAGGTTCGGAACACCTTAACGCACGACTCGGAAAAAGAAGCGCGCGTGTTTTCCGGGTTCAACGGGGGTACGGACGAGCCGATGTCCTCCGAACGTCTCAGGTGGATCGAGCGTTCCGTTTTCGCCACGCAGATCGAGGGCGAGCACCTCACAAATTTCGCCAACAGCCTCCTCATGTGGCAGTTCAGCATCTCACAAGCCAATCGCGAGGAGCCTGACCTCAGAGAAGTCCTCCGGCTCCGTCAGGGTGACGACTTTGTATTTTTCAACAGCCCCAACTCCGCGATGCGCTTCTTCTCTGAACTGGATGAACGGATCTACGAACCGTCGGCTGCCTGGAGCTTGCCTTTTTACAAAGGATCAGTGAGCGGAAGCTTCAAGCTCGGATTCCGTGCCACGCTCCGCGACCGCGACTTCGTCGGGCGCCGCTTCCGCTACCAGCTAGTGCGGCCGTTCGGTATCGATCTAACGGCGCCTTCCAACCAGTTGCTCGCTCCGGAGAATATCACCCCTGAGCGTTTCGAACTGCGCGAAATCACCCGCGGCACCGATTCCTACACAGCGGATCTCGACGTCTACGCCGGATTCGCGATGGTGGATGTCGCTTTCTCGCAGAAGTGGCGTGTCATCGCTGGCGCCCGCATTGAGGACGCCGACATGCAGACCGTCACCGTCGATCCTTTCGTCCCGGGGTCTCAGCCGGCCATATCCAGTCTGGTCAATCGCGATGTACTGCCCGCCGCCAATGCCGTCTACATGCTCCGCCCCCGGATGAATCTTCGCTTTGCCTACGGACGCACCCTGTCCAGACCGGATTTTCGCGAACTTTCCCCGTTTGAATTCACCGATGTCGTTGGCGGCTGGGTAACGGTCGGCAACCCCGATATTCGCCGCACCACGATCGACAATGTCGATGTCCGATGGGAATGGTTTCCCGGGGGGGATCAGTTGGTCGCGGTGGGCTATTTCTACAAGCGATTTGACGATCCGATCGAATTGATCTTTGAGCCGGGCATCACTTCGCGGCGCACTTTCGCCAACGCCGACAGCGCTATCAACCAAGGAATCGAACTGGAGTTCCGACGCAATCTCGGCACACTTACCCGAGGGACCCTGAGCGACTTCAGTGTCAACACCAATTTCACGCTCGTCGACTCCAACATCAAGATTCCCGATGAGATCGCCACCACCGTAACCAATCTGGAGCGCCCTCTGATGGGACAGTCCCGGTACATCTTCAATGGCACCCTCGACTGGACCAAGCCAGCCTGGCGAAGCAGCGCCCGCGGGCTGGTGAATCACGTATCCCGCCGCATCACCGATGTCGGGACATTCGGTTTACAAGACATCTACCAGGAGAGCAATACGATCGTCGATTTCGTCTACGACTTTCTTCTCCGCGAGAAGGGCGCCTGGAAGTTGCGCTTTGCGGCGGAGAATCTGACCGACAACGAGTTCCTATGGACTCAAGACCGTGATCTTCAGCGCCGGTACCTACTTGGAAGAACTTACAAAATCGGGCTGAGCTTTTCGGTTTTCTAGGGTTTTATGAGTTTCGCAACAACATTTAAGAACATCGAAGGGAGAAGAAGTTCCATGCGCATTCCATTCCGAATTCTGGTGCTTGCCGCCGGAATGCTAGCGATAACCACCTTGCAGGCTGCCAGTACTGGCAAGACCGCCATCCGCAGGATCAGCGCCCAGGACGCTCAATTGATGGAGCGAACTGCCGGGGCGCTCGCCACCCAATCCGTCGCAAGTATGTGGATTTGGGCCGACAAGTATGTCTACCAGCCCGGAGAGCAATTGACCCTCAGGTGGACCTCGAAGCCGAACGCTGACCTGTTCCCCGTCACGATCGTCGCCTACCGCCAGAACAACCAGAGTGCAGCGAAGTTCTACGTTCCAGGCGGCGGCGAATCCGTGACTGACATTTTTGGCAGGAGCATGAGTGAAGGCTTCGACATCATTCAGATTCCGGCCGCCGAGAAGGGGGTGCTGCTTGGCGCGGGAGGTCTACTCGGCGGAGCCGTCACAATCCCGAACGAACTCGGCATGCACACCATCGTGGTTGAGTTCCGGGACTACACGGGAAATACCGTGCTGAAGCGTTCCTATTTCAAGATCAGCGTGGTCGACGAAGTCATCACTGTCAGCGAGCCGATCACGTCGGACACAACCTGGATCAATACGAAACACTACCGCCTTGCCGGAACGATCTTCGTTGAGAATTCCGCCGTCCTTACCATCGAACCGGGCACAATCATTATTGGCGAACCCGGTAGCCAGCCGCCCTCGGCGCTGATCACAACTCGCGGTTCAAAGCTGATGGCCGAAGGGACGAAGAGCCGTCCGATCATTTTCACAAGTTCGCTTCCCTTCGGACAGCGCCGCCCCGGCGATTGGGGCGGGATGGCGATCTCCGGTTTTGCTCCGACCAATGAGGCCGGTGGCGAAGGCACTGTCGAAGGACTTCCCGCCGGTGAACGCAGCCGTTTTGGCGGTGACGATCCGGAGTGGGACTGCGGAAGCATGAAGTACGTCCGCATCGAGTTCGCCGGCGCCGAACTGTCTCAAGACCGCGAGATCAACGCCATCGGCTGGGCCTCGTGCGGATCCGCCACAAGGGCTGACTACATTCAGGCCCATTACGGCAGTGACGACGCTTTTGAGTGGTTCGGCGGCACCATGGACGCCAGCCATCTTGTATCGACTGGTGGTCAGGACGACGGCTTTGACATCCAGCTCGGCTACACGGGCAAGGTGCAGTTCTTCGTCAACTTCTTCTACGATGATAGCCCCGGCGACCACGGCATTGAAGCCGACAGCAATGAAAGCGATAACTCGGCGACACCCTTCACTAACGCCACCCTGTATAACGCGACCTTCGTGACTGCTCAGACCGAATGCGTCTCTGGCGGCTGCGACGGCTTCCGTGCCAGGCGCGGCCTGAAGGGCACCTACAACAACGTCATTTTCGTCGGATTCAGTAGTGATACCATCGACTTCCGCGACTCCGTCACCACCACCAACATCCAGAACGGCGAATTCACCATGAATGGCGTCCTGGCCTGGAACAACAACAGGAACAACAACGGGGCCAACACAATCGAAGGCCAGTTCCCGCAGGAACTTGCCCGGCAGTTTGCCACTGGAGCCGTCGGCCAGGGCGAGAACTTTGTCGTCGCCGATCCCATGTTCAGATCGCTCGAGCAGAGTGACTGGGACTTGCGTCCAGCTCCAGGATCGCCCATTCAGAGCGCGGTTTGGGAACTGCCCCCCGCCGATACCGGTCTCGACCAGACGGCACGTCACCTTGGGGCGTTCGACACCGTTGACTGGACCGAGGAGTGGACCATGAAACTCCGGGAAACCGACCTCGGGCAATAAGTTTCTCACTCTCGGTTTCCCAAATCCCCCGGACCACGGTCCGGGGGATTTGTCATGCGCGCCGGTCCCGTCGCTGTTTGAGCGAGTAGACCACAACTTTCTCGATGCCTTTGGGTTTTGATGAGTAGGAGGAACACTCAAATGAAGCAATTCTTTGTGGTCTCGCTACTTGCCGGAGCACTTTTGGTTCCGGCCGCGGACGCGGCGCCAAAGCACCGGCAGAAGCGTCAGGGCGCCCGCATCGCGCACGGCGTTAATGATGGCTCCCTTACCCGGCCCGAAACATTCCGGCTGGGACAGGACTGGCGGCAGTTGAACCGCTCCATAGCCCGGGACCGGCGCGATGGCGGAGGACTCACCGGCCGCGAGCGCCTCAAGATCGACCGGCAGCAGGACCGTCTGAGCGGCCGCATCTACCGCCAGAAGCATGACGGACAGTCCCGCCCGTAGTAGCCCCGGCAATCCGCTCATTCCAACCTTCAGAGAGGCAGAAGTACGTCGCCGCGCGGGCCGGCTCTTGTCAAAGCCGGCCCTCCCGTCAGCCGGTGTAGGGGTGTTGGTAGGGGGCGCGGTACGGGCGTTTGAGCATCCGGTGAGCGGCGGCGTTGTTGGGGATCCGCTCCCGTTCAGCGTCCCAGTCCACGCGGGCCCGGGTGTTGTAGGAGATCATCGCAAGCTGAACCGTCGCGGTGGAGCGCCAGGCGTCCTCGGGCGAGCAGCTTGGCTGACGGCGGCTCCGCACACAGTCGAGGAACTCGGCAACCATGGCCAAGCCCGGCTGATCACCCGTCTCTTTCATCACCCTTTTTTCGGCGTCCTTGCCCTGGGGGATGACCTCCCACTGCCGGTCGGTTGCGAAGACGGTTTCCTTCTCGCCGAAGAAGAAGATGCCGTTCGAGACGGAGCGGTCGTACTCCGCGGCGCCCCACAGACGGTGCCGCCATACGACCGGGCGGTGATCGAACTCGAAATGCGCGGTGAGGGTGTCAGGGGTCGTGATCTTCCCCCGGAGTTCGTAGATGCCGCCCATGGCCGTGACGCTTTTGGGCATCCCTTCGCCGAGGGTCAGCCGGATCGTGTCGATCAGATGGATACCCCAATCGACGAGGTGCCCGTTGCCGGACGTCGCTTCGAGGCGCCAGTTCCTGTGTCCCACGTTCGGACTGTAGGGGATCTTCGGCCCCGGGCCGCACCAAGCGTCCCAGTCGAGGCTGGGCGGCGGCGGCTGCGGAGTCGCGTCTTTCAACGGGGCCGTGTAGTGAATGTTGACGTCCACCTGCACGATGCGGCCGGCTTTGCCCGCCTGGATGTATTCCCGGGCGGCCTGGAAGCTTGGCGTCTTGCGGCGTTGAAAACCGACCTGGACGATGTTGCCCGCCGTCCGCCAGGCATCGACCATCGCCCGGCCTTCCCGCACGTCGTATGAGAGGGGCTTCTCGCAATAGACGTCGAGTCCCTGTTTGCAGGCGTCGATGAATTGCAGGGCGTGCCAGTGCGGCGGGGCGCCAATGATCACGGCGTCGAGCCCCGGGACGCTCAACAGGTCCTTGTAGTTTTTGAAGGTCCTGGGCTTGGCTCCTTGCAACTGTTCGACTTCGCCGGCCGCAGCCGCGAGGTGCTCGCTGTCGACGTCGCACAGAGCAAGGCACTCCACGCCGCCGGCCTTGAAGGCCGCCTTGAGATCCACCATTCCGTACCAGCCGCAGCCGATCAGGCCGAGCTTGATATTGCCGGTCTGCGAAGCCAGCGGAGCGGCGGCGAGCGCGCTGGCGGTGGTTTTGAGGAACGTGCGCCGGTTGGTCATGCAGATAATTGTAGACCACCCGGTATAATCGGACACAACATGAACCACCGCTTCCGTAGTGTGCTTCTTGTACTGCCGGTGATCGCCTCTCTCGCCGCCGGCGCCGAGTTCCCTGCCCCGGACCGGCTGCCCGTCCACAACCGGCTTCCCGGCATACTCGTTCACGCGGACGGGTCTGAGTTGCGGGATCCTTCGGGCTGGCCCGAACACCGGGAATATCTGAAGTCCATGCTCGCCCATTATCAGTACGGCCACATCCCGCCGGTCCCGGAGAACGTTCGCATCGAGGAGCGCGAGGAGGCGGCCGTATACGAAGGGGCGGCGGTCCGGGTCCTCGGCGTGATTCCCATTCGCCGGAACGGGCGGACGGTGAAAGTGCGTGTGGGCATCATTCGCCCGTTGAGGAACGGCAGGTTGCCGGTGATCGTGAAGAACGACACCTTCCGGTTTGATCTCGACGAGATCGCCAGCGAGCGGACCCGCGAACAGTATCGGGAGGGCCGCCGGGACGAGATCGAAACGTTCGTCCACGAAGAGGCGATTCGCCGCGGCTACGCGATCTGCAAATTCATCCGGACCGATGCCGCGGCTGACCACCGGGACAGCGCGGAGACGGGCGTGCTTGCCCTGTATCCCGAGTACGATTGGAAGACGATCGCGGCCTGGGCGTGGATGCACTCGGTGGTCCTGACCGCGCTCGAGCGGGAAGCAGGCATCGACACCTCGCGGAACGCCGCGACCGGTCACTCGCGCGGCGGGAAGACCGCGCTTTGCGCCGGAATCCACGACGAACGAATCGCCGTTACCGCTCCCAATTCCTCCGGGACCGGGGGTACCGGCAGCGCCCGGTATTTCGACCCGGAACAGCGGCCGCAGACGCTGGCCGCGACGCGCAAGAGCTTTCCGTATTGGTTCCATCCGCGCTATTACTCCTTTCACGGCCTTGAGGACCGGATGCCGTTTGACGCCCACACCGCCAAGGCCATGGTGGCGCCCCGGGCGATGTGTAACGCTCATGCCCGGCACGACTTCTGGGCGAACCCCCACGGCACGTATCTGACGCACGAGGCCGCCCGCCGGGTCTACGCCTGGCTGGGGGTGGAAGACCGCATTGGCCTCCACTGGCGGGACGGCGGCCATAACCAGGACCGCGAGGACTGGGCGGCTCTGTTCGACTTCTGCGAATGGCGCTTCCGGGGCGCAGCCCGTCCGGGTTGGGAATCCAATCCGTATCCCGGAAAGTACGAACTGCAGGGCCGGCTTCCGGAGTGGCCGTGAGCGCGGGGGACTATTGTCTACCGGCGTTGTAAATCGCTAGGCCGGATCGTTCCAGGCCGCGCCGGGTTTCCAGCGTTCCAGCGACTGGCGCCAGACGTTCCAACGTTCGACCATGCCGTCGAGGCGGTCGCGGTGGCGGCTGTCGCGGGCGAGGTTGACCTCCTCGAGCGGGTCTTTTTCGAGGTCGAACAGTTCTTCGAACATCGGCTGGGTATCGAGGTAGCGTGTGTACTTTGAGGTTTCCGTGCGGATGCCCTCGGTGCGAGGGATCCAGTTGTGTTCGAAGAGGTGCTCGTAGAACCACTCGCCGCGCCAGGGGAGGCTCTCGCCTCGCACCAGCGGTGTGAGGTCGCGGCCTTGCATGTGCGGAGATTGGACGCCGGCGAAGCTGAGGAGTGTCGGTGCGACGTCAATGTTCAGGGCCATCTCGCCGCGCCGGCGGCCACGGCGATCCGTTGGCAGCCGCGGGTCGTAAATGACCAGTGGCGTGCGAATGGACTCCTCGTGCATGAACCACTTTCCGGCCAAGCCGTGTTCGGTGAGGTAGAAGCCGTTGTCGCCGGTGTAGACGATGACGGTGTTGTCGTCGGCCTTCATCTTGCGGAGTTGCTCGCGGATACGGCCAACGACTGTGTCGACCTCGGTGATCAGCCGGTAGTAGGACTTGACCGACTCCTGATAGAGCTCGGGAGTACCGAAGCGCACGGCCCAGCGGCGGCGGGCCTCGGAGCGCTGCACTTCGACCGGCAGCATGCGGATGTAGCGCGGGCCGGCGGTCTTCGGAACGGGGATGTCGACATCGGCGTACAGGCGCTTCGTTTCCGGTGAGTGCAAGAACTGCTCCGGGTCCTCGTCCTGAACGTGCGGCGCCTTGAAGCTGACCGAGAGGCAGAACGGCTGGTCCGGTCCGGAGCCACGCAGGAACTCTTCGGACTGATCGCCCATCACCTCGGTTAAATGGACGTCCTTGCTGGGACGGTTCGGGAAGTAGTGACCCTGGCCGGGGAATCCTTTGAAGAAGTCGAATTGGGCGGCCGGCATTTCGTTCCCGACGCCCCACTTTCCGACGAAGCCGGTGCGGTAGCCGTTCTGGCGAAGGACAGACGGGTAGATGCGCGAGAATTGCTCGTCGCTGAACGGAGTCTGGAAGTCGTTGATGCCATGGGAACGGAGGTAGAGCCCGCTAAAGAAGGTGGCTCGAGAAGTCATGCAGATGGACGTCGTGACGAAACTGTTGTTGAAGATGACGCCGTTGTTGCCCATGTCGTCGACGTTGGGCGTGCGGATGATGGGGTTCCCCATGCACCCGAGCGTGTCCCAGCGTTGGTCGTCGGCGAGGAGAAAGATAAGGTTCGGGCGGTTCTGCTGCCCGCGGGCGTGAATCAGCGGCACGGCGGCGGCGGCTTTGATAAAGTCGCGGCGGCTGGGGCGGAATCTGGTTTCGTTTGGCATCAAACAACCTCTTTGTTCCTCACTACTATATCTCTCCGGGGGATTGCGGTGGCGTT
>CAYXVG010000005.1:0-133266 GCA_964468205.1 uncultured Solibacteraceae bacterium
CTTAGTGCTGATGCGAAGAAACGCCAGAAGGACGGCCCAACTGAAACCGACCGGCTCGCCGCCGGCAAGGCTCGCCTCCAGCCACCGTCGCGCGGCATCGTGGAGTGGCGCATCCATGTTTACGGCATAGAGCAAGAGGTTCGCGTCAATCACTTTCATTTTCGGAGCGCCAGCTTTCGGATCAGTTCCTCGTCTTCCATTGCCTCAGCGAGCGCCAGCGCTTTGTCCCAGCGAAACTCCGGGCGGAAACCCATTCGATACGTCCGTTGCTGGAACGCTTTTTTCGAAGGCGCCGGCTGCCTCAAGCCAGCCCGCACAGCCTCATTGAGGGCTTGCTTGAAGGGAATCCCTTTCTTCTGCATGACGCGGCGAAGGAGGGCCTCGACATCCGGATCGAGCGTCACGGTGCTTCTCATACCGTCATCATAGCCTCATGAATTTGCTGTCACGATGTTGGCGGACAGATCAATCGAGGAGGAACTGGGCGATGTAGCGGGCGGCAACGACGGTGACGCAGACGCCCAGCACGAGGCGGATCCAGAGTTCGGGCAGATACTTTTGCAGGCGGGCGCCGACGAATGTGCCGGCGAGGCCGCCAACGCCAAATAGCGAGCCGAGCATCCAGTCCGGGCGGACCGCCATGCCTTCCGACATGGGGAGGCGGGACAGGTACTCGAAGAAGCCGACCCCTACGATCGAGGTGACGAAGGTACCGAACAGCGAGGCGCCGGCAATGGTGTAGACCGGCAAGTGCATTACGGAGACGATGAACGGGGCGATAATAGCTCCCCCGCCGATGCCATAGATACCGCCGGCGATGCCGACGGCGAAGGCGAGGCCGAACATGGCGGGTGTGGAGAAGGAGAACGTTTCACCCCAGAAGTCGTATTCGATGCGGTTGAAGGAGACAGACCGGGTGCTGACTACGGCGTCGGAGGGAAGTTTCCCGGTGAATCGGTCGTGAATCCTGTTTTGTGGCTGGCTGCGGCCGGTGACGCGGCGGAACCACTCGCCGAGGATGCGCCAGCCGAGCCAGAGCAGCACCAGCCCGACGAAGAACTTCGCGGGGCGTTCGCCGGGCATGTACTTCACGCGGACGATCGCTCCGATGAAGATGCCCGGGAGGGTGCCGGCGAGGGTGGTGAATGCGATGGGCCAGGCCATGCGGCCTTCCCGGATGTACTGGGAGACGCCGCCGGGGATGGCGACGATGTTGTAGAGGAGGTTGGTGGCGCTGACCGCGGGACTGGTGAAGCCGAGCACGCTCATTTGAAACGGCAGCAGCAGGAAGGCGCCCGACACCCCGGCCGAGGTGACGATTGAGGAGATGGCGAACGCCACCAGCGGGGGCAGCAGCGGGTGGCATTCGACGCCGGAGATTGGGAAGTGCACATTACAGCTTACATCGAAGGGCGCCCGGGGGCCCGAAGCGAATCGATGGAAATGGCCTATTCAAACGAAGGAAATTCTGGCGATTATCTCGGCTGGGCGCCGCAGGGGCTTCGCGCCACCGACGCTTTGCGGCAGAGTCGCCCGGTCCCGGCTACCAAGGGAGGTGGAGCGGGTGAGTCTGCCCGCTCCACGCTGCGGCATCAGGTTTCGAAGTAGGTGTGGCTAAGCCAGACCAGGATGCCGAGAGAGACGACGCCGATGATAATGCTCCAGGAAATCAGTTTCTTCTCGATGGGGAGGAGGGGTTCGTACTCCTCGGCCATCTGTTCGAGTTCTTCGACCAGATTTGGGTTCTCTTCAGCCACGGAATCTCCTTAGATTGTCGGCGGTTTCACGCCGTGGAAAAACAGCCACGAGATGAGGAGTCCGACCCAGATGATAAAGCCGAACAGACAGATCACGTAAACGGCGGCAAGCCGGGCGATACCTTCTTCCCAGAGCTTCTTGAAGTTCGAGACGACGCCAATGGTAAGGAACGTCATCGAGAAGAAGAGACCCCGGAAGATGTTCGCCTCCCCCATCGCCGTTTTGATGCCCGGCAGCAGGTGGTGCGCCGAAAGGCCGATCGCGAGGATGAGCGCGAACGTGCCCACGTAGCCGAGGACGAACTTGGGGAAGCGTTGCCAGATTTCGCCTAAGCGCACCTTGTCGCCGTCGCGGCGCTCGATCTTGCTCGCCCAGATCCAGGCCAGGACGAAAGCCCAGATACCGATGAAGATGTCGATGAAGACTTTCACGGTGGTCGCCGTGCCCATGATCCATCCGGGTTCGTACTGGATGCCTTGCTCGGCCTGCGCCTTAGCGAGGATGAGCGAGTCGGCGATGGCGCCGGCGGCGACGGCGGCGCCGTCAGTCTTCACGGCCAGCCCCATCCAGGCGCCGGCCACCATCGGCTCCTGATAGAGGAAGGTCTGGGCGATGAAGGGCAGGAAGATCAACTCAACGACGGCGAAGATTACGACCAGCGAGGAAACCATGACGGGCACAACGGGGCGGGCGCGGATGGCCGATCCGGTGGCGATGGCCGCGGAAACGCCGCAGATGGAGATGCCGGAAGCCAGCGGAACGCTCCACTCGCGGCTGAACTTGAAGTACTTTCGGGAAACGAAGTAGACGACGGCCCAATAGATGAGGTAGGCCTCGACGATGGCGCAGGCGCCGCGAAACATCACCGACGTCGCCAGGCCCAACTGTTCGACGGCTTTCACGCCCACCGTGCCGCCGAGAACGACAATGGCGGTTTTGACGTATAGCTCCGGCCGGCAGGCTTCCTTCATCTTCTCCGACAGCCCCGGAACGAAGTTGCCGATCACCAGTCCGACGAGGAGGGCGATGATATAGCCCGCTTCAGCGGTGAGACTGAGCGACCAGTCGATCCCATAGAGATCGCGCTTGTCCGGGGTAGCGGCGATATAGGCGAAACCGCCGGCGATGCGGCAGAGGTAGGAAATGAAGAAGATGAGGAAGAATCCGACGGCGAACTTCTTGACGTCGGCGCCGAGGGCGCGCGCACCCAGGCTCATTAACGCGAGCAGAAAGACAAAGGTCAGAATCAGCGCGGGAATTCCGGCGAGGCCCGCGAAGGCCTTTGATGCCGTAGTGATCGACTCGGTGATGTCGATCCAGACTTCGGACTTGGCCGCCCATCCAAGCAAATCGACCCCGGACATAGATGCCAGGGCCGCGAGAACTATGGGGACGCCGATGTAGACGGCAAGCCAGTCTTCACTGACTTTCGGTTTGGTCGCTTCCATTTTATTTACGTCAAACCCTCCCGCACGGAGAGAGTGATCTTATAGAACACCGTCACCATTAAGGCCCCGAGAGCCCAGATGGCGGCAGTGATGCCAATCTCCGGGAGCGTGGGAGCGTATTCGGTGATTGCGCCGAGCGGCGAGGGGACGAAGCCGCCGACGATGAGGCCGATACCCTTGTCGATCCACAGAGAGACAAACACAATAACACAAACGATGGGAAGAATCCTCTCGTTTTCCCGCCACCTTGGATTCAGCAGCAGGACCAGCGAGATGACCGCCAGAATCGAGGATGTCCACATCCAGGGCACGAGGGAGTTTTTGCCGTCGAGCCCGACGAACAGGTACTCGAAGTGGTGCATGTGCTCCGGGATCCGGGAGTAGAAGACGGTGAAGATCTCCATCAGGACGAAGAATACGTTCACGCACATCGCGTACGCCACAATGATGGAGAGCTTCTTAAGGGGTTCGCGGCCGACGTCGAACCACGTGAGCTTGCGCAAAAGGAGACAGAGCAGGATCAGGAGCGCAGGGCCGGCCGCGAAAGCCGAAGCCAGGAAGCGCGGCGCAAGAATCGCCGTCATCCAGAAGGAGCGTCCCGGCAAACCGTTATAGAGAAAAGCCGTCACCGTGTGGATACTGATGGCCCACGGGATGGAGAGAATGATCACGGGCTTGATCCACTTCGGGGGCGCGACGCCATTCCGTTCAGCGCTTAGGGTGACAAGGGCGATCACTCCGTTCAGTAGGAGATAGCCCGAGAGCGCCAGGAAGTCCCAGAACATGGGGGAATTGGGCGTCGGGTACAGGGCGATATTCAACACCCGGGTCGGCTGGCCCATGTCAACGAAGACGAAGAGCATGCACATGGTGACGGCCGAGATGGCGAGGAATTCGCCGAGGATGGTGATTTTGCCGAACTGCTTATAGTCGTGCAGGTAGTACGGCAGCACGACCATCACGGCGGAAGCGGCGACGCCGACGAAGAAGGTTAGCTGGGCGATGTAGAGCCCCCAGGTGACGTCGCGCGACAGTCCCGTGATAATCAGGCCTTCCTGGAACTGCTGGATATAGAAGAACAGCCCGGCGGCCATCACGGCCATCAGCCCGGCGATCCACAACCAGTAGTTCCGGCTTCCTTCAACTGCTTTTTCAAACATGAACATGGCCAGGACCTCACAGAATGTAGAAGACTTCGGGCTTGGTGCCCAGTTCCGGTTTCCGGCGCAGCGTGTACTGCTCTTTGAGGATCTGCCGGACTTCGGAGTTCGGGTCCGCCAGATCGCCGAAGGCGAGCGCCTTTTCAGGACAGGCCTCGACGCAGGCCGGCATCAGGCCCTTCGCCAGGCGGGCGTCGCAGAAGGTGCATTTCTCGACCACGCCCTTGGAGCGGGTCGGGTATTCAGAGTTGATCTCGCCCTTGACATGGGGGCGCGGGTCGGACCAGTTGAAGCTGCGCGAGCCATAGGGACACGCCGCCACGCAGTACCGGCAACCGATACAGCGGTGCCAGTCCATCATGACGATGCCGTCTGATTCGCGCTTCCAGGTCGCCTGGGTGGGACAAACGCGGGTGCAAGGCGGCTCGTCGCAGTGGTTGCAGAAGACGAGCACGTCGCGATGCTCGAGTTCCTCGTTCGGGTATTCGGATTCCTGGGAGGGGAAGGCGTGGGGGAATTGCTCTTTCCAGATCCACTTCACCTCGCGAGCCTGGTCAGGGATATCGGGGACATTATGGACTTGGTGGCAGGCATCGATACAATCCCGGCAGCCATCCTTCTTAAGGCACTTGGTGGTGTCGACGACCATGCCCCAACGCTTGCCAGTGAGGGCCTCTGGGAGGGGGTGCGTGGATCCGTCCTGCGCCTCGACAATATCGAGGAGTTCATTGCCGGCGAATGCGCCGGCGAGGGCGCAGCCGGATATCCTGAGGAAGGTTTTGCGATCCATATTCATTCGTCCGTTCCTCCTTCCGCCGCAGCGGGGCGGCTATGGGTACGGAGGCCCGCCGCCATCACCCCTTGGGCGCCAGGGTCGACATGGCAATCCCAGCAGTAGGGTGTAACGGAGGCGTAGTCGTGGCACTTATCGCAGAATTCAGCCTTGTCGGTGTGGCAGCCAAGGCAGGTGTGCGACAGGCTCATTTCGTACTCTTTGCTCCCCACTTTGAGGACGCGGTTGCCATTGCGAACCACCTCGTCCCGCCAATCCATGAGGACGTCCATGTGATTGTTACGCATGTACTCGGCCGGATAGATGCAGGCTTCGCCTTCGGCCTTCGCCAGTTCGGGCGCGGTGGAGTCAGTGCCGGCGGCCGAGTTGTACCAGATGGGGAATGTGATCAGCCCGAGAAACACGACCAGGCCGATGATGATCAGGCCGCGATCACGCATTGGACTCTCCTTCCTGTGCCTGTTTGCCGTCCTGCGGGAGGTTTGGCAGCGGTTCGCCCCGGAGGTCGGTGGTTCGTGTCTCGCCATCGAGAACGAGGGCGTTGCCGACAAACTCGTGGATGCCGGCGACTTCGACTCCCGGGACCCAATATTCGAGCAGCGGCGGCAGGGTTGCCTTGTCAATGGCGCAGATGCAGGACAGCACATTGACGCCGTGCTTGTCGCGGACGTACTTCACGGCGTTGGCCCGGGGGAAGCCGCCGCGCAGCCTCATCTCCATGTTTTCGTCGGTCCCGAGACCGGCTCCGCTGCCGCAGCAGAAGGTATGTTCGCGGATTGTACTCTCGGGCATCTCGTGGAAGTTATTGCAGACGTTCCGGATGACATACCGCGGCTCGTCGAGCAAGCCCATGGCCCGGGACGGGTTGCAGGAATCGTGGAACGTGACGTTCCAGTTATCATTTCGGCTCGGGTCGAGCTTAAGCTTGTTGTTCTTGATAAGGTCCGCCGTGAACTCGGCGATGTGCACCATCTTGGTGGATGCGGCGTTTTCGAACCGGGTACCGGTGATGGGGGAGGCCGGCACTTCGAGGAAGTCCGCCGGTCCGTTCATGGTGTCCATGTACTGATGGATCACCCGCCACATGTGGCCGCACTCGCCGCCGAGGATCCACTTCACACCGAGCCGCCGCGCCTCACGGTACATCTTGTCGTTGAGGCGCTTAATCATGTCGTGCGAGGTGAAGAGGCCGAAGTTGCCGCCTTCGGAGGCGTAGGCGCTGACAGTGTAGTCGAGCCCGATGTGGTGGAAGAGCAGCATGTAGCCGAGCAGGGTGTAGTAGTGCGGGGAAGCGAAGTAGTCGGCTGAGGGCATGATGAAGAGGACTTCGGCGCCCTTTTTCATGATCGGCACGTCCACCTTGACGCCGGTGATTTCCTCGAGTTCATCGACGGCGAATTCGATCGAGTCGGCGAAGCCATGCGGCTGGATGCCGAGGTGGTTGCCGGTGCGGAAGCAGTTCGCCACGGGCTCGAGCGCCCAGTTGATATTCAGTCCGATTTCGGTGAGCAACTCGCGGCCGATCATCGTGATTTCAGCCTGGTCGATGCCGTACGGGCAGTAAACGGAGCAGCGGCGGCACTCGGTGCACTGATAGAAGTAGAAAAACCACTCCTTGATGACGTCGACGGTGAGATCGCGGGCGCCGGCGAGGCGGCCGAGCAGCTTGCCGGACTGGGTGAAGTAGCGGCGGTAGATGGAGCGCATCAGCTCCGCCCGGAGAACGGGCATATTCTTGGGATCCCCGCCGCCGACGTAGAAGTGGCACTTGTCGGCGCAGGCTCCGCAACGCACGCAGATGTCCATGAAGAGGCGGAAAGAACGGTACTTATCAAGCCGCTCCTGCATGCCCTTGAGGATGATCTCCTTCCAGTTTTCCGGGAGGCGCCAGTCTTCCTCGTCCGGGTGCCATTCGCGGGGGAATGGCAGATCGAGATAGGCGAGGTTTTTGGGGACGGTGCTGTAGCAGAACGCTCCCTTGCGTATCTCGGTGGGAGTCTCCATCCAGTCCGTTTTCGGCGGCTGGTAGTCTATCTGGACGAGTTCTTCGGGGGAAATCTTCGCTTCAGCCATCGTCTACTCCTTCTTGTCGAGCGGCAGTCCGGCGGCCACGAGCTTGTCGTGGAACTCCTCTTCCCACTCCTCATACGTATGGACCTTAACCTCCGGATTCCACGGATTTACGTGCCGCTTCGCCCGGTTGTTATTGGGCAGGTTGCGGGTGGGGCTGAGGAAAACTCCCGGCATGTGCATCAGTTTGCTGAAGGGGAAGTAAGCGATCAACACGCTCAGCAGGAACAGGTGCGCGAAGAACAGGGAGCCGACGGAGGCGGGTACGACGGGCGAGAGCGTCACAAGTCCGATGCCGAGCTGCTTGATGGCCACGATATCCACCTTGGTGGAGTACCGCATGAGGATCCCGGTAAGAGCGAGTCCAATGAGGACGAAGAGGGCGAAATAGTCCGTCATCAGGGAGATATAGCGGACCTGGGGATCGAAGAGGCGGCGGGCCAGCAGGTAGAGCAGCGCAGCCAATAGAGTGAAGCCGCTCAGGAAGATGACCGGAGCACCGACCTGGAAGAAACCGTCCAACTGCTCGATTAGGCCGACGAATGCCGGCACGGGCTCCATAAAGAAGCGGAGGTGACGCAGAAAAACGACCAGGAAGCTGTAGTGGAAAACGATGGCCCCGAGCCAGAGCCACTTTTCTTCTCCGTAGATCAGCCGGGGTCCGCCGCGCAGTTCTGCCTTGGTGTTCCGGAAAAGCGAGCGGAACAGGAGAACCTCCAGCAGCATCCGAAAGAAGGCCTGCAGTCCGGTGAACGGGCTGTCAAGACTGGAATGCTTGATCCACGGCAGGGATTTCTGCTGACCGGCCGTGGTTGTAATGCGGAAGGGCACTGGAACCGCAGACCAGCGCAGCACCCGGTATACGATACCGGCCAGGAAGATGACGATCGCGATGTACGGCAACACCGTGCCGAACATAAACCGGAGCCAGTCAACCTGCCCGCCGGCATAACCAAGCGCGACAAGTACGCAGACAGCGGCAAAGGCAGTAAGCACATTCATAGTGAGAAACCTCGTTCATGCCGGATACCGGCCACCGCCGGCACGGCCAGCAAACGCGGCTCCGGTTCAGGACGCGGTGTTTTCCGACGACTGATCCGAAGCCGAGGACGAGCCACGCGCCTTGCGAGACGCAACCTGTTCCAGCACGTAAACGCTCCGTTTCGCTTCCCTGACCTGAATATCCCAGGTCTTCTCCCGGCACTTCATGTAATTGTCGAAGGCCAGCAGGGCCAGTTGGTCAATGCGGCCGAGGAGGGCGCCGAAACCGGGCGCGTCAGGACCAAGCTCTTCGCGGGTGATCTCCTTCAGATGAAAGATAAAGCCGACTGCCTGGGATGCGGAGAAGTCCTGTACGGCCCGGATGCGGACGATGCCGTCCAGCGCCGGTTGTATTTGTTCGTGATCGAACTCTCCGGCAAGCTGGTCAAACAGCGCGGGCAAACCCTCCTTGAGAGCCCGCCCAACCGGGTTCCGAAACGGATCCCGGGTATCGAGCAGGAACCGGGATGTCTGGCCGGGATACGTGCTCAGAGCATGAGCCAGCCACTTCTGGACAACGGCCTCGCGCTGCGCGGCTGGAATATCCAGGAGTGGTTGACTCGAATCGTTCACTGGGAGCTCCTCAAACGCATCCGGTCGGTTTCGGCAAGCCGGCGAGCTTGCAGGCGCCCTTGGCCGGTCCGGACGGGAACAGTTCGTAGATCTTGTTGAGTTTAAAACCGGTCTCTTTGCAGAGTTTCCGGATCATGGGGGCGATGCCGAACTGCAGATAGTAGTTCCGGAGGTAGTTGATTACCTTCCAATGTTCTTCGGTCAATTCCTCGACACCTTCGGAGGTGGCAAAATCCGTGGCCACGTCTTCATTCCAGATGCTGGGATCTTCGAGGAATCCGTCTTCGTCGACTTGGTATGACCTTCCGTTGACTTCAAAAGTAGGCATAGTATTCCGTCTCCTAGTCCATCACTTGTGACCGTCCCGGCCGGGGGAAGCCGGGCTGGTCCGGGTTTATTGCATTTCAATAAAGCCGCAGGGGCACGCTTCGGCGCACTTCTTACAACCGTTGCACAACTCAAGTTTCACCCTGTAGTGTTCGCCCTTCGGCAATCTTTCAAAAGCGTTGTTGGTGCAGTACATCCAGCAGGTTTCGCAGTCCATGCACATGCCGCACGACATGCAACGTTGCGATTCCTCCAGGACCTCTTCTTCGGCGAGGCCCTGCTCAATCTCGCTGTCGATCCCGCGCTGCTCCGGCGGGATGTGCTTGCGCTCATGGCGCTCCGCTTCCTTGTACCAGCTCAATTGGATCTTGTCGGCATCGATGATGGGCGGCCGGTCGGGCTTGCGCAACTCCTTGCCGCGCAACCGGCCGTCGATGGCTTCGGCGGCAAACCGGCCCTGGCCAATGGCAATGGAAACCAGACCGAGTGAGATGTCGTCGCCGCCGGTATATACGCCTTCCATTTCGGTTTCGCCCCACTCGTTGGCCTTGATCCAGTCCTTTTCGTTGCCGAGTCCGACGAAGCCATTGAAGTTGGGTTCCTGGCTGATGGCCGCGATGATGCTGCTGGCGGGGATCTCGAATTCCGAGCCTTCGACGGGCACGGGCCGGCGGCGGCCGGAGGCGTCCGGCTCTCCGAGTTCCATGCGGATGGCCTTGATTCCGGCGGCGGTTCCGTTATTTCGCAGGATCTCGACCGGCGCGGCGAGGTACTCGATTTTGACGCCTTCCTCCTCAGCGCCGACGATTTCCGGATCGATGGCGGGCATCTCCTTACGGGTGCGCCGGTAGAGGATGGTGACGTTGGCGCCTAGCCGTTTGCACATGCGGGCCGCGTCGATGGCCGTGTCGCCGCCGCCGATGACGATGACGTTGTCGCCCACGTCGACCTTCTCGCCGGAGTTCACCCGATTGAGAAAGTCGGTGCCGGTGAGCACATTGCTGGCATCCTCGCCGGAGACGCCCAGTTTGTAACCCTTGTGAGCGCCAATGCCGACGAAGACAGCCGCGTACTCGTTCCGGATCTCGTCGAAACTCTTGTCCTTGCCGATGGCGAAGTTGGTCTTCAACTCCACGCCGAGGTCGAGGATCTTCTGGATCTCGGCATCCAGAATTTTGCGCGGCAGCCGGTACTTCGGGATGCCGTAGCGCAGCATTCCTCCGGGCTTGTCGAACGCCTCGAAAACAGTGACTTTGTAGCCGCGGCGGGCGAGATGATAGGCAGCGGAAAGGCCGGCCGGCCCGGCGCCGATGACAGCGATCTTTTCGGGCTGCTCTTCCTCGGTCAGCTTAGTGAGCTTTAGTTCTTTTTCTATGCCAAAGTCGCCGACGAAACGCTCGAGCGCATTGACATTCACGGCGCCGTCCTTTTCGCGCCGGTTGCAGTTGTCCTCGCAGGGGTGGGGGCAGACGCGGCCGCAGACCGCCGGGAAGGGATTATTCTCGGTGATCGTTTCCCAAGCCACCTGATATGCCTGCTCCCGAGTACGGCCGTAGGCCTCGTGCTGGGCGATGGCGACGAGCCAACCGCGAACGTCCGTCCCAGCCGGACAATTGCCGATGCAAGGAGCCGTCTTCTCGACGTAGCGCGGGCGTTCGGGGCTGATCTCAGATCCGCCCATCGACGCCATCCTGAGCTGTGGCTTCTTTTTCTTCGCTTTCAGGAGTCCCATATTAACCCCTCTTCCTCTATTTTAGTTATTCCTGTCATTACCCCGATTCGTGTCCCAAAGCTCCGGCCCGCCGGCGGGTTGGCCGGGGCCGCCGCACATGTTGGGGCGGCCCTGGCGCCGAAAACTTAGGCGTACGGATACAGGCTGCGCTTGAAGTCCTCGAGATGCCCCATCAGACGCTCGTGCTTGCGTTCATCGTCGATGAGGTACTCGAGCAATTGGCGCTGGATCACCAGCGGGCAGTTACGGCGGGCCTGCTCGGCCATCCGGATCGCTTCCTCTTCCTGCTCGTCGTGGACCTCGATCATGTCCCAGATCTCAGCCAATTCCTCCGGCTGGAGTTGGAAGGATTCTTTCTCGAGCGAGTCGAGAATAGTCTGCTGTACCCTCTTGTGCATGACCGAATCCTGCCGGATGATCTCCATCACCAGGCGGATCAGCGGGTTCTGCGTCTTTTCGAGGATCGCCGTGGTATGCTCGACGCTGCCATCCTCGATTTTCTGCCACTTGCGGAGGGTGACCTTCAAAGCTTCGAGCTGTTCACCCTTCGTTTCTTTCTTGTCTTTAAAACCCATTTTCGGAACTCTCCTTCGACTACGGACACCACTGGTGGGGAGGCGGGGCGGGAGCAGGTCCCGTCCCCTGCCCCACGCCTACTCTTCCGGTGCGGCGCCTTCCTTCTTCGGCAGCGTGATGTAGCTTCCTCCGAAGTAGCTATACACCGTACGGCCGGAGTCCATCAGTTCGCGGATTGCAGCCTTGCAGTCCTTTTTGCTGACTTCGTCTTCGCCGTACTTGGCAATCATCGCCTTGGTCAGGTCGCCAGCCTTGAGGTTCTTCTTCCCCTCGTACTGCTTGACCATCTCAAGCATGTCATTTGCGAGTTGTTCGGTTGAAACTGCCATGGCTCGACTCCTACATGCGGATGTGAGCCGACCGGGCGAAGGTGGTACCCGCGTGCTTGAAGTCGTCGATATGGTAGCGGGTAAACTCGATGCCGGTCAGCTCGAAAAACTTCGGCCAGCCGATCCGGTCAATCCACTCTCCCACGCGCTCGAACTTGCGGGCATTCTGGGCGTAGATGTCAACGATGTTGACGACGGCCTCGACCACCTCAGGCCAGCGCGGCGGATTGTTCGGGAGGAACGGAATCGCCAGCTTCGAGAACTTGGGGGCGGAGCGGGCGTTGGACACTTTGCCGCCGACCCAAATGGAAATGCCGTCGGTATCGGGGTCGTTGAGCGGCATGGCCGGGCAGACCGTGTAACAGTTGCCGCAGTACATGCACTGTTCTTCGACGACTTCGACAGACTGCTTCCCGTCGACCGTCGCCGGGCGAATCGCGCCTGTCGGGCAGGAAGCGATGAGCGTCGGCACCTCGCACATCTTCCGGAGATCGTCGCGCCTGACTACCGGCGCTTTCCGGTGGACGCCGAGGATCGCAATGTCGGAGCAGTGCACGGCGCCGCACATATTCAGGCAGCAAGCCAGCGCCACGCGAAGCTTCGCGGGGAGGTTCTCATTGGTGAAGCGGTCATAGAGCGAGTCCATAACGCACTTGACGATGCCGCTCGCGTCGGTCGCCGAGGAGTGGCAATGCACCCAGCCCTGCGTGTGAACGACGTTGCTGATGGCGTTGTTGGTTCCGCCGACGGGGAAGCCGCCCGCCTCAAGCTCCTGCTTGAGCGGGGCAATGTTTTCTTCCTTGTCGGTCAGAAACTCGACGTTGTTCCGCGAGGTGAAGCGGAGGTATCCGTCGCAGTGCTTATCAGCCATGTCGGCGAAGAAGCGGAGGCTCTGAATGCTGAGCAAGCGGGGCGATCCACAGCGAACCGTGTACACTTTGGCGCCGCTTTCCGCCACATGCGCCAGGAGGCCAGGGCCCATGCTTTCGTGGTACTTCCACTGCCCGTAGTTGTCCTTGATAACCGGGGGAAGGAACTGCTCATAGTGCGGCGGCCCGATATCGGTAATTCTTTTCGGTTTCTCTGCCATCTTGAATCTCCTGTTTCCTTGCTTGGCCTTACTGGGCCACTCCTTCTTCCACATCTTCTTCCTGGAAAAAGATGTACGGGTTGTCGCGCGGAGCGGCAACCATCTCGGGCGCCGGATCCAACCCGATCGCGTCCAGGAAGTTCGACATGCCAACGCGCTGGATCAGCTCACCGACGCGCTCGCGGTTTTTGCCATGCTCGTCCCAGAATTCCCAAATGGCGTCGATCAGCTCGTTCAGGCTGTCTTCAAGTTCGTCTTCGGGAACGAAGGGGACCAGGACGCTGGAGAGCAGAGCGCCGGCCACGATGGGAGCCTTCGCGCCGATCAGAAGCGTCGCACCCCGCTCCACGCCGGGCCGCAGGGCCTTCGGCATGACGTTGATGCAGTGCATGCAGCGGACGCATTCGCGGTTATTAATGGTGAGCTTCTCGCCGTCCCAGTCCATGCACTGGGTGGGGCAGCGGGCAACGACGTCTTTCTGGATGTTCACGCCATCGGCGGCGTACTGTTTGACGGCTTCGTCGTCCTGGCGGATGTCGTCTTTCCAGGTGCCAATCACCGAGAGGTCCGCGCGGGCGATGGAGGCCACGCAATCGTTCGGGCAGCCGGCGAACTTCACCTTGAATTTGTACGGGAACGGCGGCCGGTGCAGCTCATCCTGGTACTCCATCGTGATGTTGTGGCACATCTTGAGGGTGTCGTACTGGGCCCACTCGCAGCGCGCCATGCCATTACAGGCCGACGGCGTGCGCATGCAGCTTCCGGAGCCGCCGAGGTCGAATCCCGCTTCGGCAAGCTCCTTGAAGCAGGGCTCAAGAGCGTCGGTCTTGGTACCCAGAAAGACGATGTCGCCGGTGGAACCGTGCATGTTGGTGAGACCGGAACCGTGCCGCTCCCAGATGTCGCACAGCGTACGGATCGCCTTGCTGTCGTAGAACCAGCCGGAGGGCTGATTAATGCGCATGGTGTGGAAGTGCGCTACTTCCGGAAACTGCTCCGGAATGTCGCTGTAGCGGCCGATGACGCCGCCGCCGTAGCCGAGCACGCCCACGATGCCGCCATGCTTCCAGTGCCCGATCCTCTCCTTGTAAGACAGCTCGAGCTGCCCGAGAAGACCGTCGCACATGGAGCTGGTTTCCCGAGCCTTCTTGATTTCCGTCACAAAGCTCGGCCAAGGCCCCTTCTCGAGCTCGTCGAGCAGCGGGGTGTTTAGTTTTTCATCAACGGCCATGTGGTTTTCTCCTATAGCTCTATCTTAAAACCTTTAAATCTAAAAAAGTACAGTATATAACTGTCGCGTCCCGTTCGCCACGTCAGGGGAGTTCTGGACCCGGCAGCAGCTTTCATTAAGCTCTCCTCATCGCCGCCATGGCCACCGTGCGGTACACGAGATGAGCCAGTTTCGAAAACGGCGCGTAGAAGAACAACATGAAGACCAGCACGAGGTGCACGTAGTAAATGGGGAACATGAGCGTGGCCTGCTCGCCGCTGCCCTCGATGGCCCGGCTGATCTGACTAAGGAATCCCGTCAGCCCGATGCCGAACAGGATCAGAATAAAGAACCAGTCAAAGTAGGTAGACCTCGCCCGCTTCTCCGGGTTGTTCCACCGTTCGAATAACAACATCCCGGCTCCAGTGATCATCACGATCGAGCAGACGTTCGCGAAAATCTTGAGCGGGTTGGTCCAGGCCAGGGGCGTCGCCAGCGTTTGGGTCATCACCCCGACTCCAATGACGGTGCCCACGATGGCCAGCCCAAGGAATCCCCACATGGTAAGCAGGTGCCCCAGGTACCGCGGTTTGTTCGGACCACAGTCTTGGAAGTTCTTGTGCGAGAGGGTTTCCGTGACTACGGGCAGCAGGTTGGAAAGGATGGGTCCATCGGCCCCGCTCGCCCGCAGCGCCCGGATGAAGCGTAAGATACCGATGCCAAACGACAGCACCACGAGGCCGGCGACCGTGAAGAAGAAAACTTCGATGAGCGGCAGGGGGTACTGGTTGGCGAACTCGATTCCCTCGCCATGAGATTCGGCTTCGGGGCCGATCGCCCACTGCAGCCCGAAGAGCAGGGCTGGGATGAACACCAGCAAGAACAGGAACTGTGGCCGGTTGACCCACCGGCCGAGAGAGCTCGGCCAGGCATAGTACTCGATCGCCTTCTGACGCAGGGCGCCGAAAACGTCGCCGGGGCGCGCCCCGCGGGGACAATGTTCGGTGCAGTCGCCGCAGTTGTGGCACAGCCAGATGGCCGGATCGCCGAGCACCTTATCCTTCAGGCCCCACTGGGCCTCAATCATCTGCTTGCGCGGAAAAGGGTGGTCGTCTTGGGAGAGCGTGCAGACAGTGGAGCAGGTGGCGCACTGATAGCACTTCTTCAGATCGCCGCCACCGGCTGCGGTGACCTCTTCGATGAACCTGACATCCGGTTGAATGACCAAATCCGCCATAGACGCGTCTCCTTTATGCGAATTCCCTCATGGGGTTCATGCCCATTTCGGCGATTTTCCCGACGAATTCGTCGATGATCTGCGGCAGCTTGTCGTACTCGTTGATGGCGAGCTGCGTCAAGTGGAGCCGCTCGGGCTCGATCTGCATTCTCTCGACGGCTTCGCGCATGTTCTCCAGGCGGATCTCAGCGAGTTGGCTACCGGTGGCGAAGTGGCACTGGTAGTCGTCTCCGTACTTGCAGCCGATGAGCATTACGCCGTCAATGCCGCCGTTCATGGCCTCGCGAATCCAGACCATGTTGACCGAGCCGAGGCAGCGGACCGGGATCACCCGTACGAAGGGACTGTAGGTCGAGCGCTTCATGCCCGCGATATCCAGGGCCGGGTAGGCGTCGTTCTCGCACATGAAGACGAGAACACGGAATTTTTCATCTTCGAACTCGTCGGGGACTTCGATCGCCTTGATCATCGAAGCGATCATGCCCACCGAGTAGTTCGAGAAGTTGATGATCCGTTCGGGGCAGGATCCCATGCAGATACCGCAACGGCGGCACCGCAGCGGATAGTACTGCGGCGTGCCCTTGGCGTCCTCGTTGATGGCGCCAAACGGGCATTCCTCGGTGCACCGCTTGCATTGCGTGCAGCGCTGGAGGGAGAAATCGGGAATCGAGATATCGCCGGAACGCGGGTGTACCGCTTCGCCCTCGGTGGCCATCCGGATCGCCTGGATCGCCTTCATGACGGCGCCGGCCGCGTCCTCCTCGCAGCGCGCCGAATCCATCGGGGCGCGCAACGGGCCGGCCGGGTAGATGGCCGTGCGGCGGCTCTCGTAGGGGAAGCAGACGAAGTGCGAATCCGGAAAGCCGTGGCGCAGAACCGGAAGATCCGGCCCCTGGCGGTAGTTCAGATTGAGGATCTGCGTATCTTCGTGCATCCGCAACTCTTCAACCCGCCTGGCCGCGTCAGCCTTCTGCTGCGTACTCTCGCTGTTGAGAACTTTCAGTTTGCTGTCCTGGAGTTCCCGGATGGCCGGCCCGTCAGCGGAATTCGGCGCCATGCCGGTCGCGAGCACGACCATGTCGACATTGAGCACGACCTTCTCGCCGATCAGCGTGTCGGTGAGAGACACGGCAAGCTTGCCGTCGGGACGCTTTTCGACGGCTGTCACCTCGCCTTTGGTGAGGAAGTTCAGCGTCTCGTCCTGGGCCTTCCGGTAGAACTTCTCGTACTGCCCCGGCGTCCGCATGTCCTTGTAAACGATGTAGACTTTTGCCTTGGGGTTCTGCTCGCGGACGTACACAGTGTGCTTGAGCGTCGCCATGCAACACACTGACGAGCAGTACGGCAGGTGCTCAGGGTCGCGCGAGCCGGCGCACTGGACAAACAGAATATCTTCGACCGGCTTGCCGTCCGAGGGGCGCTTGATTTCCCCGGCGGCGGCCATCTTCTCGAGATCGACGTTGGTGATGACGTTCTCGGAGACGCCGTAGCCGAGGTGTCCAAGCTTGCTGGCGTCGTAAGGCTTCCATCCGGTCGCCATGACGATCGAGCCGACCCGGTCGGTGACCTCTCCGTCCGGGGTCGCGAGGGTAAGATCGAACTGGCCGGGCTGGCCGTCGGTTTTGACGATCTTCGTGCCGGTGGAGACCTTGATCTTCGGATGGTAGGTAACGGCGTCGATTTTCTTCTTCAGTTCCGAGCCATCATCGAGCTCAACGTAGGGCGGCTTGGTCGGGAACTGCTTGCGCACGGTGGCCAGGAATCCTCCGAGGCGGTCTTCCTTTTCGACCAGCAGGACTTCGTGGCCCGCATCCGCCGCTTCGAGCGCGGCGGTGACACCGGTAACGCCACCGCCGACGACCAGGACCTTCCGCGAGATCTCCTCGTCGAGCGGCTTGGGTACCTTGCACTCCTTAGCCCGGGCAATGCCCATGTTGACATAGTCCTCGGCCATCGCCTGGACTTCTTCCTTGTCATCGGAGGCCGCGTCTCTTGACCACGCGACGTGCTCGCGGATGTTGACCCTTTCGAGGATGGCCGCCGGGCCAAAGTTGAACGCGTCCATCTTCACCCGCTGCGAGCAGGCGGCGACAACCACAGTGTTGACTTTGCCTTCTTCCAGTTCTTGTGCGATCAGCGCCACGCCTTCAGGACCGCAGAGGTGGTCGTGAGAGTGTTTACTCACCGCGCCGCTGGCGGATCCCACCAGTTTCTCGACGTCGACCACGTCGCTGATATTGCAGCCTCCGCAAATGTACACACCTACTTTGTCAGCCATGATTCGCACTCCTCATCGCGCACTGGAAGGCCTTCAATGCCGCGCCGGTGCCGTCCTGCACCGTGGCCGAAACTTCTTCGGGACGGCGGACACAACCGGCTCCGTAGACGCCAGTCTTGCCGGGCGGATTATCGAGGAACTGGAATTCGTCGCGGGCGAAGTCCGCCGGCAGCCCCTGAGTGTTCGGGACGATGCCGGTAGCGAGCACGAGCAGATCCACCTTTTCGGTGATCCGCTTGCCGCTCATCACGTCCTCGGCGGTGATGGCAAGCTGGCCGCCGTCCTGCTCCACCTTGGCCGCCTTGCCCTTGATCAGCTCGATGTTCTGCTCCTTCACTTTCGTGTAGAAGTCCTCGAGCCGGCCGGGGGTGCGTATGTCGATGTAGAAGATAACGATCCGGGCGTCCGGGTAGCGTTCACGGACGTAAGTGGCCTGCTTGAGCGAGGCGGCGCAACACACGGCCGAGCAGTAGGGGAGATGATTCTCGTCGCGGGATCCCGCGCACTGTACAAAAGCGACCGTTTTCGGCTCGGCGCTATCTGACGGCCGGAGAATCTTACCGCCGGTGGGCCCGCTGTTGGCGGCGAGGCGCTCCATGACCACGTTGGTGATGACGTCGGGATACTTACCGTAGCCGAGCAACTCGAGCTTGGAGGCGTCGTAGGGCGACCAACCGGTGGCAGCCACCACGGCGGCGACTTCGAAGGTCTTGGTCTCGGGCTGCTGATTGAGGACGACCGCACCATATTTGCAGGCGTCCTGGCAGGCGGTGCAGCCCTCGCCGCACGCTTCGCGGTCGATCACGTACCACTGCGGGTAGGCCATCGCGTGCGGTAGATAGGCGGCTTTCGTCTTGGAAAGCCCGTAATTGAACTCGTCGTCACGCTCGGCCGGGCAGGCCTTGGCGCAGTCGTCGCACAGCGTGCAGGCATCGTTGACGTACCGGGGATTCACCTTCACGGTGACTTCGTAGTTGCCCGGCTGCCCGGAGAGCTTTTCCACTTCCGCCCGCGTGAGCACCGTGATGCGCGGATTGTTCTTAATGCGGCGGAAATTGATCTCCAGCCCGCATGTCGGCGGACAGAGTTTCGGGAAATACTGGTTTGTGCGGGCAACGCGGCCACCGAGGTAGGTTTCCTTCTCGACCAGCACCACATCGACGCCGGCTTCGGCCGCCTCGAGCGCCGTGGTCATGCCGGCCATGCCACCGCCGATAACCAGGATCCCCTTGCCGTTTTCAGCCATTCGAATTTGCCAACCTTTCGTGCATGGTGTGTGGACCGGCCTCCGAGACGCCCTGCTCTTTCGCCGCCGCCTGCCAGGCCTCCACCACCGGGCGCTTGATCTTCATGGTCTTTTCCTTGAACAGTACGAAACGAAGCCAGTGCATGGCGAACTCGAGCAATTCGACATCGCTTTTCTGCATGGACTCGACGCGCGCCTCGTCCACCTCAAACATGTGAAGGAACTTCGTTTCGAAAACGAACCGGCGGAAGCGGTCAAGATCGAAGCACGCCATATAGAACATATCCATCTGCTGCGGCGTGAGCGACTCGATTTCCTCCCAACCGGGATGGACCATCAACGTCTTGAAGCCTTGGCCCATCATGTCGTATTCTTCGATTCCCTGGTCATCGATCCATTCGCGAACCGTGACGAGCCTTCCGGCGCCGTGCCCGTGGCATAAGTCTTCTTTCATCAGGAAGTGAAAGCGGCCTTCGCCGGGATTGGGATTCTCCGGATCCGCGACACCGAGGGGATACATCCGGCAGGCCCAAGGCCTGTCGGTGTAGATTGAGCAGCCGTTCTCGTTGACGAAGACGCAGCGCTTTGTCTCTTTGTCCATCTTGAGCAAAACCACCGGGATCTTCTGCTCTTTGCTGAACGGCAGAATCGTATACTTATCGAGGAAGTCGCCGGACTCAACACCGAGGGCACGCTTCATGCGCAGCACGTCATAGGGCGTGAGGACGATGGAGACGTCCTGGCAGCAGCAGGTGAAGCAGTCCATTTCCCGCCCGCACCGGAAGTCGATCTGATCGTCGGGGCCGAGCCGCTTATATTCCTGGAGAATCTTTTCCTGGTTCGGGGCTTCATCCGGCATGGGCTGTCTCCTGCCTGTTCTCGTCGGGGAGGATATTGGAGCGCAGCGCATTCTTGGACCACACGGGCAGCGGCCCCTCCTCGCCAGTCATGGGATCGAGCCGGTATCGGTAGGAAGCGTTGACGTTAAAGCGTTCACTCATCCACAGCCAGCCACGGACAAAGTAAGTGCATTCATCGTTAAAGCAGACAAGTTGGAACGGGCTGTCCCAACTGTCAGGGTTCTCCCAGCGAACCAGCTCTCCTCCGCAATGTGGACAAATCTTGTTGTTTAGGGTCTCCATTGCAGTTCCTCTCTGAGTTTCCTTATGAAGCGGGAGGCCCCCCGGTCAGGGGACCTCCCGGAGCAAAAAACCACGAAGGGATCAGCCGCCCAGCAGCTCGTGTTCCTTCGCTTGCGGGAAGATGTGTTTCACGGGACGCTTGATCATCTCCCACGAGTTCGTCTTCGGATCGTACTTGCAGTTGGCGAAACAAACCCACTCGTCTTCGCTGATAGCGGGCTTGTCGGCGCGGAAATAGTATCCCGGCCAGCGGGTTTCTTCGCGGAACAGCACGGTGCGGACGTGCGCTTCGGCCTGCCACATGCGGTGGACATTCTCCCAAACGCGGGTCAGCTCGTGCAGATCGGCCGCGGCCAGGTTCTCCGCATCTTCGCGGAGAAGCTGAAGCAGCTCGAGGGCCCGGTTAAGCTGGCTCTCGTTGGTGGAGAACTGCGCACTGATGCCCCCAGCGTACTCGTCCATGATCTTCTGCAGACGGAACATGAACATCCGGGGCTTAATGTAGTTCGGGTTGACGTCGGGGTCAGTGGTCTCGGCGGAGTGGCGCTCGAAGAGCTCCATCGGCTTCAGGATCTTCGCCTTCAGGGCGGACACGTCGGAGTCGGAGACCTTGGGCATCTCGTTGTTCTCGACGATGTACTTAATGGCAGCCTTGGCGGCGATGCGGCCCTCGGCGTGCGAACCGGAGGAGAACTTGTGAGAGCTGGCGCCGGAGGCGTCGCCCGCGCAGAACAGGCCCTTCACGGTGGACATGTTGCAGTATCCCCAGAAGTACTCGTCGCGCGTCTCGTCCGATTGCAGGTCCTCGGGACCGGAGACCCAGGCGCCGGAAGCGCCGGAGTGCGAACCGATGAAGTAGGGCTCGGCGGCGGCGATCTCAGAGCTTCTCTCTTCGGGCTGCACGTTGGATGCCGCCCAGAGGAGAGCCTGGGAGATCGTCATGTCGAGGAAGTCTTCCCACGCCTCGCTCTCGAGCTCCTTCATCTTCTTCTTGTAGGCCTTGGGGTCGTCCTTGTATTGCTCGGCGAGGTTCGCAATGGCCTCTTCCGTGCGCATGTAGATCGGACCCTTGCCCTCGAAGATGTCGAGCATGCCGAGCCAGTTCCGGAGGTTGGCCGGGATCGGCTTCACGCGACCGTAGGGGCCCCACTTCTCGAGCTCGCTCTTGCGCTCGACCATGTAGGCGCCGCCTTCGGAGTTGGTCGCCCGGCTCTTGAAGAGCAGGAACCATGCGCCGACCGGGCCGTAGGCGTCCTTGAAGCGGACCGGGATGAAGCGGACTTCCTGGCAGGTCATCTCGGCGCCCGCCTGGAGGGTGAAGTAGGCCGAGGAGCCGGAGTTCCAGGGTGGATACCAGGCGCGGCCCATACCTTCGCCAGAGGACCGCGGCTTGAAGACGTGCACCGCGCCGCCAAGGGCGACTAGCACGGCCTTCGCCTTGAACACGTAGAACTTGTTCTCGCGGGTCGAGAAGCCGACCGCGCCGGCAACGCGCGAACCGTCCATCAACGGACCGACGATGAATACGCGCTCATAGATTTCGCCCACGCCGCTTTCGAGCAGAGCGTTCTTGGCGGCCTCGGCGATGACGACTTTGTAGGACTCGCCGTTGATCATGAGCTGCCAGCGGCCTTCGTGCACGTACGCGTCGTTCTCGTCCTTCCAAATTGGCAGGCCCCACTTCTCGAAGAGGTGGACCGAGGAGTCGACGTGGCGGGCGATGGAGGCCACGAGATCCTCGCGGGTGATGCCCATCAGGTCATTGCGGACGTAGTCCACATAGTCCTTCACGGAGTTCTTGCCGTCTTTCAGGCCCACATATTGGTTGATTGCGGACAGGCCCATCGCGACCGCGCCGGAGCGGTCCACGGCGGCCTTGTCGACCATGGTGACTTTGAGGCCCTGCTGCTTCGCCCAGTAAGCGGCTTCCACCGCGGCGCCGCAGGCGGCCATTCCGCCACCAAGGAGCAATAAATCAGTTTCGACTACAACATCTTCAAATTGCGCCATGTGACTTCTCCTTACTTCAGCTTGTACACCGCGTCCATTCCGGTCGAACCGGGCTCGGTGTAGAGCACGGCCGGATCGTTCAGGTCGGCGCCTGTCTCAAATCCGCCATCCGGCACCGCCGCGCCTTCGGCCGTGGTGCGGATTGGGAACTTGAAGCGTTTCACGTTACCATTGCGGAACTTGACAGTCCACATAATGGAGTCGGTGGAGCGCATTGGCGTAACCTGCGCACCCATGGGAACAAAGTCCGCGTAACCGCGAACCTCGATCGCCTGGGTTGGGCAGATCTTGACGCAGTTGTAGCACTCCCAGCACATCGACACGTCCCGGTTGTAGGCCTTCATCTTTTCCTTGTCCAGGACCATGAGATCGTTGGGGCAAATATACTGGCAAGCGGTCTTGTCCAGCGCCTTGCACCCATCGCACTTTTCAGTATTGACGTAGCTTGGCATCGATTACCTTCCTACTTTCTTGGTGGACGATCCGGGGACCCGGACGCCCTCTCCGACGTCAGATTTATCGTTTATATAAACAGATCCTATTGTCCGATCATTGTGCATAGTAACACAGGCCGGAGTCATCCCCGCTACCGCGGCGGGATCGTTCTCAGAGATCCGAGCGAATGAACTCCCCGGGAGACTTCCCTGGTTCGACGATTTTGAGGAATAAGCTGCAGTCATCGCCATAAGTCCACTCCCTGCGTTTCCGGGCGAGGGCGGATTGCCGGTTGATCCAACAGATCCGGAGAACACCATCTCCGGCCACAAGTACCATGAAAACCTGTTCGGCAATGTCACCAAGGCCGGTTTTGTGGAGTTTCTCACCATTCCTCTATGCACGACGGTTTCCAGATATCGCTTCCTTTATTTATCAATGTGTTACAACCGAATCACAGAGTGAAAAGGTGTGCTTTGCCACATCGAGGGTGGGGGCATTCCCCCAACTCTGCGCAGGCAGGCGGTTCCATCGCCACAGAAAGTGTAACTTAGTTGCAAGAAACGGGGTATCTCCCCCCGTTGCAACAACTTGCAAATCGCCTGCAACTGGCCTGTCTGCCGGTGACCGGATCCAGAATGCTCCGTGCCGCGGCCGCAACGGCCCGGAAGATGACCGCCTGACGGCGGCGGATAGAACGGAAGCCGAAACCGCCGGTCCCGCAAAAAAATCCCGATTGACGGCGCGCGGGGTTAGGTGTATCCCGGCCGATGGTGGCGAACGAAACCACGATTGTCCGTACGGTCTTTTCTCTAATAGGCTGGATCGTTACCGGGATGCCACTTGATGTTGCAGCCGATGGAAGGTTTCTGTATGGGGTTCACCGTGTCGCCGGCGAGAACGGCGTTGATGGCCGTGCGCAGATCGCGGCCATTCACTGGCAGTCCGTTGCCGGGCCTGCTGTCATCAAGTTGACCGCGGTAGACCAGGGTGCGTTCCTTGTCGAAGAGGAAGAAGTCCGGGGTGCAAGCGGCGCGAAAGGCCTTGGCGGTCTCCTGCGATTCGTCATAGCAGTAGGGGAACGTGAAACCGAGTTCCCGGGCCATCCTCCGGAGGTTTTCCGGAGTGTCTTGGGGGTGAGTCGCGACGCTGTTGGCCGAAATGGCGACGATGCCGAGATTCGAGCCGGCATAGTCCTTGCCGATCCGGGCCAGTTCTTCCTTGACATGGATCACATAGGGGCAGTGGACGCAGATGAACATCACGAGCAGAGCATCTTTGCCGGCAAGATCGGCCAAGGTGACCGTCTTGCCGGAGACGACGTCCGGCAGAGCGAAGTCCGGCGCGGGCCGCCCCAGTTCCTGCATCGTCGATTCGGTCAGTGCCATTCGCTTGACTCCTTGTTGCGCTTGTCGATACCATTCTTGCACTTTCCATGGAGATTGAAAAACCGATGAAGCAGTTTCTCATTACATCAACGGCGCTGCTGGCATTCCTCCCTATCTGCAAGGGCGATGATCTCTCTCAATTACATCTGCTGCGTGATTACTCTTTCGAACGGGCCGGTTCTTATGACCGCTCCGGGGCAAACGACGACGGCAACTGGCAGAACCCCGTCAAAAGCGGTGAGACACGGACATTGGCGGAACTGGCCGGACCCGGGATCATGAAGCACATGTGGTTCACGATGGCGACCAATGAAGCGTACCACCTGAAGCGAATCGTGCTGCGCATCTACTGGGACGGAAGCTCCCGGCCCGCGGTGGAAGCGCCGATCGGAGACTTCTTCGGCCTGGGTCTCGGCGAGTACTTTCTGTGGCAGTCGGGGCCGCTCTCAGTCGGCTCGCAGAAGGCGTTGAATTGCTTCTTCCCGATGCCCTTTCGCAAAAGCGCCCGCGTCACGGTCTCGAATGAAGGGGAACAGGATATCCGCGGATTCTACTTCAATTTCGACTGGGAGAAGCACGCAAGCTTGCCGGAGGACGCCGCCTACTTCCACGCGGAGTACCGGCAGGCCGTCCCCAACGACGGCTGGACCAGCGACTGGAACCGCAATGGCGAGGACAAGGTGAACAAACACGAGAACCCGGATGGAGAGGGCAACTACGTCTTCTTCGAGACCGAGGGCCGCGGCCACTTCGTCGGTGTTACACACTCGATCCTCCAGAACCAAGGCGACTGGTGGGGCGAGGGCGACGAGATGATCTACATCGACGACCGGGAGAAGCCGAAGATCATCGGGACCGGATCGGAGGACTACTACCTGGGCGCCTGGTGCTATGGCAATTGCGGCATCAATCCGTTCGGCTCCACGCAGCCGACCTTCTCTTATCCCCGGTATGGCAATCCGCAAAACGGCCGCGACAATCGTGGGGCGCGCTGGATGGTTTACCGCTTCCACACAGAATCGCCCATCCCGTTTGAGAAGTATTTCAAGATGACGATCGAGCACGGGCATGGCAATCACCGCTCGGACAATTTCTATACCGTTGCCTACTGGTATCAGCAGGGCGAGCACAAGCTGCGCAAGCCGCTGCCGCCGGTGGAGGAGCGGGCGCCGCGGATGGTGAATACCGATGGGCCGACCATCGGGCGGCCATAAAGGGATGTAACTCCTGGCGAGGTCGGTTTGATGCCCGTGATGCCACTCGGGAAGCATCATGAGCGTGAGGACTTCGATGACGCGCGAGGAAGCCGCTCACGATCGGCTAGAAGAGGAGAATCGCAGACGGGGCATCCCGTTTCGGCAGACGATCAATAAGGTGATCCGGAATGGGTTGGCCGGACCACGACACCGTTCGCGGGAGAAGCGGTTCGCCGTGCAGCCGAACGCCTTGCGTCTGCGTGAGGGGCTCAGCTACGACAACGTTTAGCGGCGTCCGGGCCGCAGGTCAACCGGCTGGATCCCCGCGAGTGGCCTGTCCGCTTTGCGTTTCCCGGTCTTCGCGTGAGATAAAACATACATGCCAGAGCTCCACCGTAGAGATCTTTTCCGCACCGCCGCGTTTTCCGCGGCGTCCTATTCCCGCGTGCTCGGCGCCAACGACCGTATCCGCTACGGCCTAATTGGAGCCGGCGGTCGCGGCCAGCATATGAATCGCCACTTCATCGAGGCCGGCGGGACGCAGTGCGTTGCCATCTGCGACGTGTATGCCGCGCGGATCGACGAGGCGAAGGCCGTCGCGCCGGATACGAAGAGTTACAGTGATCACCGGAAGATGATCGATGAGATCAAGGATCTCGACGCCGTGCTGATCGCCACGCCGGACCACTGGCACGCAGGCACTACCATCGATGCGGCCAACGCCGGCTTGGACATTTACGTGGAGAAGCCGCTGACGCGGACCATCGAAGAAGGTCCGGCAATCACCCGCGCCGTTCGGGTGAACAACCGCGTTTGCCAGGTCGGCATGCAGCAACGCTCCGGCATGCACTACATGAAGGCGAAGGCGGAATACCTCGACACGGGAAAGCTGGGCACGATCACGATGATCAAGACCTGCTGGCACTCCGGCTACCGGGCTCCCGGCGGCGAGCGGCAGGCTCTGCTTGAGGCAAGGCGCAACATGCCCTTGCCTTCGAATCTGGACTGGGCCCGCTACCTCGGGCCGGTGAAGTGGCGGGAGTGGAACCCTCACCAATACTTCCAATTCCGCGCTTATTTGGATTTCGGCGGCGGTAAGATCACGGACTTTTTCGCGCACTGGGGAGACGCCGTTCACATGATGACCGAACGCGACGATCCTGTTGCCTGCACAACCGAAGGCGGCGTATACGTCTACCAGGACGGGCGCGACGCGCCGGATACAATCCACTGCCTTTGGAAATACCGGGGCGGTTACACGGTGACTTTCGAGTCGGCGACCGGCGCCCGCCTCGAGCCTTACGGCATCCACTACTGCGGTACCGAGGGACGGCTGTTCATCGACCGGAAGCGGTATGTGTACTATCCCGCCGAGGGGGAGCCGGTGGAGTTCGTCACCGAAGAGAACATCGTCCGAGCCCACGTGGTGAATTTCCTCGATTGCATGCGCAGCCGCAAGCGGCCGAATGGAGACGTTTGGTTCGGCCACCGCGGCGCGATGGCCGCGCACTTGGCGGTGATCTCTTACAAGCAGGGCCGGACGATCCACTTCAACCCGGACCGCGAGGAGATTCTGCCGGGCTAGCGGACGCGCTGTGAGCCAGCCCATGAACGGCACTGCAGGAGGGTACAGTCCGCGGCTCTCACCCCGCCAGACTGTCCTCACCGGAGTTGTGTGGCTGCTGGCCACCCTGATTCTCACCGCTCCGCTGCTGCGGTGGCACCTGGAATTCGCAGCGGCAAGCCATCCGAAGCTTTTCCCGGCGTTCGCCGGTTTCCTCGTCGCGGCCGCGTTCGGACTGCCAGCCGCGTATCAATTTGTCCGGACGCGCGGGTGCTGGAAGTGGGAACCGGTTGCGTTCGCGGCGGGAGCCATATTGGTTCCGGCAGTGTACGAACCTCTGGGCACTCTCATTACGGTGTGGCTGCTCCTCGGCTGCTTCGGCGTTGGTGCGACGGCGATCGAGAAGCTGCGGTTTCCCGCCGGGCCGCCGCTCGAACGATTGGTTCTGGGCGCCGCTACCGGACTGGGAATCCTCGTCTGGCCGCTGACGCTCCTCGGGCACTTCGGCCTGCTCGCGCCGGGACCGCTTCTCGGCTTGCTGGCCGCCGCGACCGTCGCCGGCGCTGGATCCATCCAAACACTGCCGGCGTTAGCGGGAGAGTTGTACCACAAATGGACAGAATCCGACGAGTTGCGCTCTCCGTGGATTGGCTTGGCTATTTGCTTTGCGGCCGTGTTGCTTGTGTGCGGGTTGTTCACGGCTCTTCCGCCGTCGATTAACTACGATGCACTGAAGTTTCATCTGCCGCTGGCCCGCCACTACGCCGAAACGAGCGCACTGGTCCCGCTCCAATCCGACAACTACGGCTACAATCCGCAGAACTTCGAACTGCTGTTGACGATTGGCTACCGGTTCGCCGGGCAGGAAGCTGCCGAACTAATCGCCCCGGCGTTCACGGCGATCTTCACCATTGCGCTATTGGCGGCCGGCCGGCGGATTGGGTTTAGCCGCGCCGCCGCGGTGACGGGCGCCGTTTTCGCGCTGGCGGTCCCGTACATTCACATGACTGGCGCCAACGTGAAGCACGATCTGATCGTCGGCTTCCTGCAACTGGCTTCCCTGCTCTGCTACTTGACTTGGCGCGAGCACCGCGATGTCCGATGGATTTTCCTGGGGGTCTTCCTCGCCGCCACCGGCCTTGGATTCAAGCATCCGGCGGCCTTTGGCGTCATCGGCCTGGCGCTGTTGTTCATTCCGGCGGCTTGGAATTCACCGAAGCGGTGGAAGGTTATCGGAATCTCGGCACTGATCGGCGTCTCGATCGGGCTGTTTTGGCAGGCGCGGTCGTATGCACTGACCGGTGACCCGTTTGTCTACTACCAATTTAGCCAACCACTTCCAGAGGAGCATCTGGAGCAGGTCGGCACTCCGCTCCGGCGGGTGCGGACATTGCTGACGTGGCCTTACCTGGCCCACTTCGAGGGAACTTCATTCTACCGATCGGTGAGTCCGGCGCCGCTCGGCGTTCTGCTGGTGCTGCTTGCACCGCTCTGGATTCTGCTCCGTCCGAACCGAGCGGATCCGAACGCCCTGGCCGCGCTCACCTTTACTGTTGGCGCCCTGATCCCATGGGCTTTCTATGTCCCGCTGCTCCGTTTCGTGACGGCGCCGGTGGCCCTCCTCGTGATGTTATCGATGCATCGGCTGATTTCATTCGCCGAGGAGCAGGGGCCGGCGGTGCGCATTCCTGCCCTAGCGGCGGCGGCATACAGCGCGATGTTCTCACTCTGCGTCATTGCGATTCTCGAGATCAATGCGCCTCAGTTTGACTATCTCGGCGGCCGGATTGACCGAACCGGGTATCTCCGGCAGGCCCTCGCCACCTACCGGCCGCTGGAGGTTTTGCGGGCCCTCGTCACCCCAGGCGATCGGGTTCTGGGGATCAACAACTGCTCCGTGGCATACGCCCCGGATCCCGATCTCTTTTACTGCCTGGACCCGTCGCCGGACAACCCGGCGCAGGTGGCTCACGTTCTTGACCACGTCGCGGACCGGCGTTTTCGATTCGTGATTCTGCCGAGAGACGCCGGCTGGGAAACGAAACTGGAGAAGGCGGACCGGCCGATGATCGAGGCGGCTGGTACCACCCGCTACAAGATCTTAGAGTTGCAGTGACCAAGGGAGTTGGGCGCCCCCTGTTTGCTACGATGAGTCTTATCCTTGCGGATCGGGATACACACGTCAATCGCCGGTTCCGTGGACCTAGCGGCGCACAGAGCGGCGGAACTCGGAGCGAACACCTTTCAAATATTCTCGGCCAGCCCGAGGATGTGGAAGTTGCGCTCTCCCGTGGCCGGAGAAGCGGTGCGGATGCGGAAGGCGAGAGCGCAATTCGATCTTTCGCCGCTGGTTGTCCACGACAGTTATCTAATTAACCTCGCCGCCGCTGACGAGGCGCTGCGGCGGAAGTCCGTCGCGGCCTTCCGGGCTGAACTCGAGCGCGCGGCGGCACTGGGCGCGGATTACCTGGTGGCGCATCCAGGCAGCTACAGGGGCCAGACGCTCGAGGAGGGGATTGGCCGCGTGGCAAAGTCGCTGGTGGAATCCGCGCGGGACCTCGAGCTTGAGGTGTTGATGCTGCTACTGGAGAATACGGCCGGTTCGGGGGCGTCCATCGGCAGCCGGTTCGAGGAGTTGTCGGCGATCCGGGAACTCGCCGCCGGGAAGACCGGGCTCGAGATCGGTTATTGTCTGGATACCGCCCATTGCCTGGCAGCGGGTTATGATATCGCGACGGCAGGCGGGCTGCGAGAGACGGTGCGAGCCGCCGGGAATATTCTCGGAATGGACAACGTCAGGGTGATGCATGCGAATGATTCGAAGGCGCCGCTCGGCTCCCGGGTGGACCGGCACGAGCACATAGGCCGTGGATATATAGGAGAAGAAGGCTTCCGGCGCATTCTGCGCCATCCGAAGCTGCGCCGCAAGCCGTTCATTCTCGAAACGCCGGTGGACCGGGAAGGCGACGACCGGCGCAACTTGGAAAAGCTGAAGGAACTATGCCGGAAAAGCAGTACGACCACAGAACGATCGAGCCCAAGTGGCAGCAGAGGTGGGAGGATAGCGACTACTTCAAAGTAGAAGAGGATCCATCAAAGCCCAAGTACTATCTGCTTGAGATGCTTCCTTACCCGAGCGGCACACTCCATGTGGGCCACATTCGCAACTACACCATCGGCGACGCCCTCGCCCGCTACAAGCGGATGCGCGGCTTCAACGTGCTGCACCCGATGGGTTGGGACGCGTTCGGACTTCCGGCCGAAAACGCCGCCATCAAGAACAAGCGGCACCCCCGCGAGTGGACGCTCGCCAACATCGAGTACATGAAGCAGCAGCACCGCCGCTATGGTTTCAGCTATGACTGGGACCGCGAGATCTCCACCTGCGAACCGGACTACTACCGCTGGAACCAGTGGTTCTTTCTGAAGATGCTCGAAAAGGGGCTCGCCTACCGGAAGGAAGCGATGCTGAACTGGTGCCCGGAGTGCAACACGGTGCTTGCCAATGAGCAGGTGCTTGCGTCCGGCTGCTGCTGGCGCCATGAAGACGTCTACGTGGAACAGCGGGCCATGCAGCAGTGGTTCCTGAAGATCACCAGCTACGCTGACGAGCTGCTCGATAACCTCAAGAATCTGGAGGGCGGCTGGCCGGAGCGCGTCCTGACGATGCAGGAAAACTGGATCGGCCGCTCCACGGGCACGGAAGCCGATTTCGTCGAGGAATCGACGGGGGAGAAGATTCGCATCTTCACCACCCGCGTGGACACCATCTACGGCGCGACCTGCGTCATCCTCGCCCCCGAGCATCGGCTTGTAGAGAAGCTGGGCGGGGCGGAAACCAGGGCCAGGGCGAAGGCGATGGTTGACACGCGCGCCAAGCAGAAGCCGGGCGAAGAGGAAAAGGAGGGATTGCCGCTCGGCGCTGTCGCGGTGAACCCCTTCAACGGCGAAAAGCTGCCCATCTGGATCGGGAACTTCGTACTCATGACCTATGGCACGGGCGCCATAATGGCCGTGCCCGCGCACGACCAACGCGATTTTGAGTTTTGCCGGAAGTACGGCATCCCGGTGCGCCCAGTAATCCGTCCGGTGGACGGTGAGTTGGCCGACGGCGAGACCATGGCCGAGGCTTATTCCGATTACGGCATCGTCGAGAACTCCGGCGAGTTCTCCGGACTGCCTAGCAACGAAGCGCAGGAAAAAATGAACGCCCGGGCGATAGCGGAAGGATTCGGCCAGGCAGCGGTCACCTATCGCTTGAAGGATTGGGGTATCTCGCGCCAGCGCTATTGGGGGACGCCGATCCCCGTAATCCATTGCCCGGCGTGCGGCATCGTTCCGGTGCGCGAGGAAGACCTGCCGGTCAAGCTTCCCCTGGACGTCGAGATCAGCGGGACGGGCGGCTCACCGCTTTCGAGGGTGCCCGATTTCGTCAATGTGAAGTGCCATCACTGCGGCGGCGGTGCGAAGCGGGAGACCGACACAATGGACACCTTCATCGATTCCTCGTGGTACTTCTACCGCTATTGCGACGCCCAAAACGACAAAGCGCCATTCGACAGGCAAAAGATCGCCTACTGGTTTCCAATCGACCAGTACATCGGCGGGATCGAGCACGCGATCCTACACCTCATCTATTCGCGTTTCTGGACGAAAATGATGCGCGACCTAGGCCTGATCACAAACGACGAGCCCGCCACCCGGCTGTTCACGCAGGGGATGGTGATCAAAGACGGAGCGAAGATGTCAAAGTCTCTCGGCAACGTGGTGAGCGCCGACGACTTCGCCGAATCCCATGGCACGGATACGGCCCGGCTGTTCGCCCTCTTCGCCGCGCCGCCGGAGAAGGAGCTGGACTGGCAGGACGCCGGCGCCGACGGCATGTACCGTTTCCTCTCGCGCGTGTACCGCTTTGCCACCCGGTGCGCGGACAAAGCCAGGACGGGCGGCGGCAAGCCGGCGGATGCGGACCGGAAGGCCCTGCGGAAGCTCCATCAGACCGTCCGCAAGATCACCGAGGATTTCGACACGCGCTGGCATTTCAACACCTCTATCGCCGCTTTGATGGAACTCATGAATCTGCTCACGGCCACCGAGGATGAGATCTCGGGCAACGCCATGCGCGAGATCCTCGAGAAGTTGGTGCTGCTGCTCGCCCCGTTCGCCCCTTTCGTCGCGGAGGAGTTGTGGGAGGAGTTAGGCCGCGAAGGGCCGGTCTTTGGGCAATGCTGGCCAAAGTTCGATCCCGAGCTTGCCAAGGAAGACGAGATCGAGGTCGTTTTGCAGATCCTCGGCAAAGTCCGCAGCCGCTTGACGGTCCCCGTGGACACTCCGAAGAACGAGCTCGAGCGCCTCGCCCTCGCCGATGAGCGCATTCGGAAGCTGATTGCCGGAAAAGCGGTCCGGAAGATCATCGTCGTGCCGAACAAGTTGGTTAATATTGTGGCTACGTAGCCTACGGGCTAGCCGCCATGAAACTGGGACCCATCAAGATCGAAGGCTGCTGAACTTGCCCGGGGCGCGGAATAAGGATGCACATTCTCGCTGTTCCAAACGATGACGGCTTCGGCCCTGCGGCTCTTCTGTCTTATCTCGTGAAGGCGTTGCTCCAGGCGGAGCCGCGCGCCCGCTTGACGATCTGGAATGACTTCGCTTTCGACTTCAATCGCTATCTTTACCGGCGCGAGTTCCCGGAGGGCCGCGTACGAGTGGAGCGCGTCTGGAACCTGATTCAACTGGGGCGCGAGAACGGGGCCATATCCCTTACCAAATCGCTTGAACGAATGGGAGAATATGCGCGAGCGAGCGAGATGTACGGTAAAGGGACATTTGACCTCGTGTTGGACTTTGGCGTTCCCGCCGCGGCTGCCTGGGCGCGGCGAGCAGGAATTCCGTCGGTCACGGTGTTCGATCATAGCTGGAGCAAGAGCCTCGCGATGATCGGCGGCACACACGCCCCGGAGGAGTGGCGGCGGCTTGTGGCAGCGGTGGCAAGCGATGAGCGGCAGGCGGAACGCGTGTTGCTCTTCCCTGAGTTCATCGCCCCGCCAGTTTTCCGGAGCCATTGGGAGTCGTTGATCGGGACGGGACGCGTATCAGCGTTCGAAGGAGTGCTGTGTGAACCCGGCACACCGGCGCGTGAGGAGGCCCGAAAGCTGCTTGGGCTGCGGCATCCTGGACCGGTGATGTTGGTGCAGGGCGGCGGGACGTCCGTGTGGAATCCACCACTGCGCCGCCTCGCCCGGCAGTTGCTCGACCCGGCTGGACGCGAACGCCTGAGCAAGGAGCGGATCAACCTGGTCGTATGGTTTCCGCGCGGGGCGCTATCCATGGAGGAGGCGGTGGCATTCAACCGCCTGCAGCGCGTGCGCCGCCTGACGCTGCCGGACGGGGGCACGATCCAGAAAATCCTGCCGGCGATCGACTACCTGATCCTCCGCGCGGGCGGTGGCTCGGTCAACGACGCGATCGCGCACCGCAAGCCATTCGTCTGCGTTCGCGAGCCAGGTCAATTGCAGATTGAGGCGATTCTCGCGGAGTGTTCCCGCCGGGAACTCACCTGGCCGGTGGACATCGAGGGATTCCGGGGGGATCCGCTGGGAGTAATCCTAGCGCAATACCGGCTGATGCGTGCCCGGCGCGATGCGCTGATCGAACGCCTGGGGGCAATTCCGAACACCGCCGCGGAGAGCGTCGCCCAACAGATCCTGGCCCTGGTCGGATAAAATACCCAACAGTATGAAAGACACCGCCACTAACCGCCGCGGCTTCATGAAGAGCGCCGGAGCCGCCGCCTTCACAACTTCACTTTTCACAGGCCGGGTAAAGGGAGCCAACGACCGCAAGGTCGGCGCCTACATCGGCACCGGCCGCATGGGCCTCGGCAACATCCGCTATTCGGCCGCCGCCGGCGATATCGTGCGGAAGTATGTCTGCGACGTCTACGAGCCGAACCTGCAGAAGGCTGTCGACCAGACCGGAGGCGAGGCGAAGCCGATCCGCGACTTTCGCGAAATCCTCGCCGACAACGAGGTGGATTTCATTTGCATCTCCACACCGGATCATTGGCATGCCTACCAGACCGTGGAAGCGTGCAAGGCAGGCAAGGACGTCTATGTCGAGAAGCCGATCTGCGTCACCGTGGAGGAGGGGGCACAGATGGTGGAGGCGGCCCGGAAGTACAACCGCGTCGTGCAGGCCGGTACCATGCAGCGCTCCGGCAAACATTTCCAGCAGGCCGTCGAGATCGTGCGGTCCGGCATGATCGGTAAGGTCAGTTTCTGCCGCACCTGGAACTACGGCAACCAGAGCGGCATGGGCAATCCGCCGGATACGGACCCGCCGCCGAACCTTGATTGGGACATGTGGCTCGGCCCCGCGCCCGAGCGTCCGTTTAATGCGAACCGCTTCGGCGTCACGCCCGATACTTTCTCCCATTTCCGCTGGTTCTGGGACTACGCGGGCGGCATGATGACGGATTGGGGCGTCCACCTACTCGACATCGTGCAGTGGGCTTTCGACGAAGAGATGCCGGGCTCCATCGTCGCTCTTGGCGGAAAATTCGGCATCCCGGACAATCGCGAGACGCCCGACACCCTGCAGGTGACCTATCAGTACCCGAGCGGCTTCGTGGCCACCTACGAGAACCGGATTCTAAACGGCCACACCTTCGCCCGCGGGCACAACATCTCATTTCACGGGACCGAGGGCACGCTCTACGTCTCCCGCCGTGGTTACCACCTGATACCCGAGCATCCGGAGACCAGCAACATCTCCGAAGTCGAGGTGAAGCAGTTCAACAACATGAACATCGCTCACTGGCAGAATTTCTACGAGTGCATGGAGACGCGCGAGCGCCCCATCAGCGACATCGAGAAGTGCAACCACACGACCACTGCCTGCCTGCTCGGTAACGTCTCGCTGCGCAGCGAACTGCGTCTTGACTGGGACAACGGGAACTGGACTACCAAACAGGCCGCCGCGCGGAGCCTACTCCGCCGCGAGGCCCGCGCCCCCTGGAAGATCGTGGTCTGAGAAAGCCGGCGGCGGCTCCTATCTGGTCAGCGAGAAGTGGACGCCGGCTCCACTGGCGCCGCTACCCTTGGCGAATTCCACATTCGTTAACTCGCCGAGCAGGATTTGATTCCAGAGCCGCTTCGATTCGATCCATCCAGGGGATCATCCAGTCCAGCGGTGAAATCTTTAGGACCACATCAAGATCATCGACGGCATCGCCTTCAGACCAACTTACTGGCGATCAATGCCACGGTAGAGGCGGCCGGCGAAGGCGAAACAGGCGTAGGATTTGCCGTGGTCGCCGACGAGCCGAGGAACCCCGCGCAAGGGTGCGCATCTGCCGCTCGGGAAACAATCGGAATACTTAGAGAAATCGATCGGACGGACCGAGGCCGGTGAACGCTTTCCGCAGGAGTTACTCGCTGACACAAGCGACATTTCCCCGCAGTCAATCTTCTCTTCATGTGGCGGCGATATTTTGTTTGCCCACCGCCGCTCCGGCAATCGCCTCGGACGAAGATCCGCGGCCGGACTGGGCCGGGGGTCCCAGAACCACAATCGTTCCTACTTCGCGGTCGACAGGAGCGGCTTGGTCGATTTCTTCCGTAGCGTGGCGCTTCCCACTGCCTCCCACTGCCATTACCGGGAAGCTAACGCTTACGCCGCCGCTGCTGTACTCGAATGTGGCGGACAGGAACATCCGGGGGTACGGCGGCGGCGCACACTCACAGCGTCTTCGGAGGGCTCCCTGTGTCCTACGCACCCTGATCCATTCCAGCGACCCTCAACACAGGAGGAAGTCGCCCGCCAGGCGTAGCCGCTCCAACAGCGGGCTCGACCGGTACTGCCGATTGGAACGCGGGCGTCCACCCCGACATTTCGCTATCCTGTTGGATAAGAAGAAGAGGGGCTATCCGTTGAAGAAACCTGCAGTGTTGTTGGGAATTGCCTTGGCGGCCGTGGTGTTGGGCGTGCTGGTCTACTCCTCGCTGGGATTGCGCCAGTATCGAGTGGAAGTCTGCATCGAGTTCCAGGGCAGGCAGGCTTGCCGGACGGCGTCGGGAGCCACCCGGGAAGCGGCGCGGCGGACCGCAACCGACAACGCTTGCGCGCTGATTTCGAACGGAATGACGGAATCGATCGCGTGTTCCAACACGCCGCCGTCGAAGATCACCTGGCACGACGGAGCCTCCGACTAACCTCGAAAGGGATGCGCAATGAAGACGACAATGTTGCTGTACGGGGCGCTGCTGGCGCCGCTCGGATTGACGGCCGGCGAAGTTCCGCCGCTGGAGGAGCAGATCGCCGGGGCGGTGCAGGCCGCACCGGAGGAATGGCGGACCGGAGCCGGCGTGCTCGGCTATGGTGCGGACGGAAAGCTGACTTTGCTGCGGGAACCGGCCAACCATCTCCACTGTCTCGCAGACGACCCGTCGCAGGACGGGTTCAACGTCGCCTGCTACCACAAGGAGTTGGAGCCATTCATGGCGCGCGGCCGGGAACTCGCGGCCCAAGGCGTAACGGGCATGGAACGCCACAAGATCCGCTGGAAAGAGATCGAGGACGGCGAGCTGGCAATGCCGCGCGAGCCGCGTACGCTCTATGTCCTGCGGGGCAGCAGCTTCGACGCCGCCACGGGCGAGGTGGCCGCCGGCTACCTGCGATGGGTCGTCTATACCCCGTTCGCGACGCCTGAGTCCACCGGACTATCAGCGGAAGCCGCTCCGGACAAACCGTGGCTGATGTACCCGGGAACGGCCGGCGCCCACATCATGATCAGCCCGGCGAAGCGCTGAGAGCCGCGACGAACCATTATCGCTTAGCTTCGCCGGGCGCCGCCGCAGAGTGGCAGGCGCCAGCCGCTTATAGAATAGGATTGGTGCGAGTAGACTCATGGAATCGTTGATCAAGGGGATTGAGATTTTCCAGCGGTCCGTATACCCGGAGCACCGGGAGCTGTTCGAGCGCCTGGCGATGGGACAGAATCCCGAGGTGTTGATGATCACCTGCTCAGACTCCCGCATAGATCCGAGCCTGGTGACGCAGACGAAGCCGGGCGAGCTGTTCTTAATCCGAAACGCGGGGAATATTGTTCCTCCCGGCAGTGCGGGAGGTGGCGAGGCGGCCACCATCGAGTATGCGGTGAAAGTGCTTGGGGTCCGTAACATAGTGATCTGTGGGCATACGGATTGCGGGGCGATGAAAGCTCTACTCGCGCCGGAGCAGTTGACGAACCTCCCTGCCCTCAAGAAGTGGCTGGAGCCGGCCCGCACAGCGCGCCGCGCGCTGGAGCAGGATCCGGCCGGGGATCCGCTGCGGGCAGTGATAGAAGAGAACGTGCTCACGCAGATCGAAAACCTGAAGAGCCACCCGGCCGTCGCGGAGGCTCTCGCCACTGGCGCACTTCTCATAGTGGGGGCCGTCTACGAGATTGAAAGCGGGGAGTTCTTGATATACCGTCCGGGCCTGCGAAAGTTTGTGCCGCTGTCCCAGGTCAGCCGGGAGGAGTTGCTGGCCGAGGGCGGCCGGTAACGTTTAACCTGCGGGCGCGAGGCCGTAAAGACAACGCATCTGCGAGAATGAAGCTTATTCCATGAGCGATTGGTCGCCGGAGTCGTGGCGTTCGAAGCCGGCTCTACAACAACCCCACTACCCCTCAGCCGAAAATCTGGAGCGGGCTCTATCGGAGTTGGCGACGCTGCCGCCACTGGTTTCCCCCTGGGAAATCGCCGCGCTCAAGACGCAACTGGCCGGAGCGGCGGTAGGGAAGCGGTTCCTCCTGCAGGGAGGCGACTGCGCCGAGCGGTTCGCCGGCTGCAACGCGGAAACCATCACTAACAAGTTGAAGATCCTGCTCCAGATGAGCCTTGTCCTGGTGCAGGGAAGCAAGTGTCCGGTGATTCGCGTCGGCCGGATCGCGGGCCAGTATGCCAAGCCCCGGTCGCAGGACACCGAGACCCGTGACGGCATCACGTTGCCTGCCTACCGCGGGGCGCTGGTCAATCACCCTGGCTTCACCGCGGCGGAACGCGAGCCCGACCCGCAACTTCTGCTGCGGGCATACGAGCGCTCTGCCCTGACTCTGAATTACGCGCGAAGCCTCATGAAGGGCGGCTTCGCCAATCTGCATCACACCGAGTACTGGGATCTCGACTGGGTCCGCCATGCGCCCCGGGCCGCCGAGTACCGGCGCATTGTGGAGAGCATTGCGGACTCGCTCAAGTTCATCGAGAATGTGCTCGGCCTACATGCGGCCGAGATCGAGCGGGTCGACTTTTTCACCAGCCACGAGGCTCTTCATTTGCCCTACGAAGCCGCCCAGACCCGCCGCTCGCCGCGGACCGGAAACTGGTGCAACCTCACCACACACCTCCCGTGGATTGGGATGCGCACCGCCGATCCCGAAGGCGCTCATGTCGAGTACTTCCGCGGCATCGCCAATCCCGTGGCCGTCAAGGCAGGCCCTACGATGACGCGCGAGACGCTGCTCCGCCTGCTCGACATACTCCACCCTGACAACGAGCCCGGACGGCTGACGCTCATCCACCGCTTCGGCTGCCGCAAGATCGCCGATTTCCTGCCGCCGATGATCGAGACCGCTCGGGAGAGCGGGAAGACCGTGGTGTGGTGCTCTGACCCGATGCACGGCAACACCCGGCTCACCTCCGGCGGTTTGAAGACCCGACGCTTCGCCGATATCCTCAGCGAGCTCGAGCAGGCCTTCGACATTCACGGCGCCACTGGCAGCGTCCTTGGCGGCGTCCATTTCGAAATGACCGGCGAGAATGTCACCGAGTGCATCGGCGGCGCGCGAGGCCTCTCCGAGGAGGACCTCGGCCGCGCCTACAGGTCCGAGGTTGACCCGCGCCTCAACTACGAACAGGCGCTCGAGATGGCGATGCTGATCGCGCGCAGAATGTCGGCAATGAGTGCGGCGAAATAACGCTTCAGGATAAACGGTCTCCGGTATACTGGAAACCAAAATGATCCGCTTTCAGATTATCCTGTCCTTAATCGGCCTCTGCTTCCTCTCGTCAAGCTTTGCGGCGGAGAGGCCGAATATTGTCCTTATCTATGCCGATGACGTCGGCTATGGGGACCTGAGCTGCTATGGAGCTAAGCGCGTAAATACGCCGCATCTCGACCGGCTCGCCGCGGCCGGGCTGCGATTCACCGACGCCCATTGCTCGTCGGCCACCTGCACACCCTCCCGCTACTCCATGCTAACGGGCGAGTACGCTTTCCGGCAGGAGCGCGCCAGGATATTGGCGGGCGACGCCCCGGCGCTGATTCTTCCCGGGCGGGTTACGATCGCTTCCATGCTCCAAGAGCAGGGATACCGCACCGGCGTGGTCGGCAAGTGGCACCTCGGTCTCGGCACTGGGAACGTCGACTGGAACAGCGAGGTCAAGCCGGGGCCGCTCGAAATCGGCTTCGACTACTCTTTTCTGATCCCTGCCACCGGCGACCGCGTCCCGTGCGTCTACCTCGAAAATCATCGCGTGGCAGGCCTCGACCAGAACGACCCCATCCAGGTCAGCTTCCGCGCTCCGGTAGGCGACGAGCCAACCGGTTATGACCGGCCCGATCTGTTGAAAATGCACCCCAGCCACGGCCACGATCGCACCATTATCAACGGCATCAGCCGCATCGGATACATGAGCGGCGGAAAAGCGGCGCGCTGGGTGGACGAGGACATGGCTGATGTGATCACGGAAAAGGCAGTCGCTTTCATCGACCGCAGCGTGAAGGAGCGGGGACGGGAGCCATTCTTCCTTTACTTCTCATTCCACGACATTCACGTTCCCCGCGTGCCGCATCAACGGTTCGTGGGCAAGACCCCGATGGGGCCGCGCGGCGACGCCATCGTGCAGATGGACTGGTGCGTGGGCGAGATCGTTGCGGCGCTGGACCGGCACGGCTTGGACGAAAATACTCTGGTGATCTTCGCGAGCGATAACGGCCCGGTAATCGACGACGGCTACCACGACGACGCCGTCACGAAGCTCGGTGACCACAAGGCCGCCGGCCCGTTTCGCGGCGGCAAATACAGCAACTTCGAAGGAGGCACGCGGACGCCTCTGATTGTGCGCTGGCCCGGGCATGTGAAAAAGGGCGTCTCGGACGCGCTGGTGAGCCAATTGGATTTCCTCGCTTCGTTCGCGACGCTCACGGGACACAAACTAGCTCCGGGATCTGGCCCGGACAGCATGGACACGATGGACGTCCTGCGGGGCCGCTCCGCGAAGGGCCGCGAGGCGCTGATCGAGCACGGCCGCGCGCTTTCACTCCGGCAGGGGAACTGGAAGTACATAGAACCGAATAACGGGCCGAAGATCAACGAGAATACGGATACCGAGCTCGGCAACGATCCGGAACCGCAGTTGTACAATCTGGCTGAGGATATTGGAGAGACCAAGAATCTAGCCCCCCGGCATCCGGAAAAGCTACGGGAGATGGCGGAGTTGATCGAGAAGATTCGGCGCGGCAACGGCGATTGACGCTGGCCCACGCATACGCTGACGCCACCTCCCGACGGTCATGTGAAGGTCCGGGCGCGCCGGCTACCCGGCGCGTTCGATTTTCTCAATCACCAGCCCCTTCACCCCACTCTTCTCAATTAGCCTGCCGGTGACCTGCACCTTCGACTCGACGTAGTCCATCAGCTTCGTGTTTGGGTTCGAGTGATCGGTGGAAAGCTTAGTCAGCATGGTCTCTTCTTACTCCTTTGTCAGTCGGTTTGCAGTTGATAGAGCCGCAATTTCAGCTCCCGGTAGAACTTCGGATCGAGCTTCTCCTTAAGGTCGAACTGGTAAATCCGCGTGTGGGAAAACTCCCGGCGGTTCTTCTCGTAAACGTGAATCTCGAAGTGATAGGGATGGGCCGACCAGACCGAATCCACGTCGCGGTCCAACCGCCACCTCCGGGCGTCTTTCGTGTGTTCGGTGGCATAGAAAACAGCCCCGTTCACGAACCGGAGTTCCCCTTCGCAACCGCCGAGGGAATGCAGGTGTTTCACCGGTAGCTCGTAGGCCGCGGCGCCGGCGTCGCGCGCCACTCGGTCCGTCACAGGCCGGCCGAACCATTTCTCGATCCGGGCCATGAACTCGTCTGCCAGCGCGCCGCCGGTCAACCGGAACCGGTAGGATTTGTCGCGCCCGAGGTACTTCGTCTGGTCCTCATAGGTGAGAATGTCGATCTCGGACTCGGTGAGGCGGTCAACGTGCTGAATATCGAGCCACGGCCATTGGCGGCTGTGCTTCGGCTTCGCGGCTTCATAGCGAATGCCCTCGGCTGTGATGTGCAGAGTGCCGTCGCCGTTGAACCAGCCATCGCGTACGTGCACTGCGTCGAAGGACTCCGCCGCCAGTAGAGTGGCCGCTGTCAACGCGAGTATCAGTAGTCTCATGAGTTCTCCTTCAGATGATGAAAGCCAGTGAACTTCCCGCCTTCCGGCAAGCGGCGGGCCCGCCACAGATAGAAGATCACCGGGTAGATGGCCAACTCCATGAAGCCGGAAGTGATTACGCCGCCCACCATGGGTGTGGCAATGCGTTTCATCACATCCGCCCCGGCCCCGTGGCTCCAGAGTATCGGCAGGAGGCCAGCGACAATTACGGCGATCGTCATCACCTTCGGCCGTACGCGCTTCACGGCGCCGTGGTAGACGGCGTCCATCAGGTCGTTGCGGTTCTTCAGCAGGCCTCTCTTTTTGAAATCTTCAAACGCGTGGTCGAGGTAGAGCAGCATCACCACGCCGGTCTCGGCGTCCAGTCCGGCAAGGGCGATAATGCCTACCCACACCGCGATTGACATGTTGTAGTCGAGCAGGTAGAGCAGCCAGATGGCGCCGACCAGAGAGAACGGCACGGCCAGCAAGACAATACCCGTCTTGATCACCGACTTCGTGTTCAGGTAGATGATCACGAAGATAATGATCACCGTGAGCGGGATCGCGAACATCAGTCGCTCCTGCGCCCGCTGCATATACTCGTACTGCCCGCTCCAGGCGATCGTGTAGCCTGCGGGCAACTCGAGGTGGCTCTCGATCAGCTTCTTCGCGCCTTCGACATACGTTCCAACATCGACGCCCCGGATGTCGACGTAGACCCACGCGTTGGGCCGCGAGTTCTCGCTCTTGATCCCCGGCGGGCCTACGGCAAAGCGGAGGCTGGCCAGTTGCCCCAGCGGAATCTGCGCACCCGTCGGCGTCGGCACCAGCACCTGCCGAAGCGCCGGAAGACTGTCGCGGAACTCGCGGCTATAGCGAAGGTTTACCGGGTAGCGTTCCAGCCCCTCAACGGTGGTGGTAAGGTTCATTCCGCCGATGGCCGTCTGTATCACTTGTTGCACGTCGCCGGTGGTGAGCCCGTGCCGGGCAATGGCCGCCCGGTCGATCTCGAAATCCAGATAGTTGCCGCCCATCACCCGCTCGGCGTAGACGCTGAGCGTGCCCGGGTGCTCCCGCAGCAACTCCTCCACCTCCCGGCCCAGTTCCTCAAGCACCTGAAGGTCAGGGCCGCCGAGTTTGATGCCGACCGGCGTTTTGATACCGGTGGAGAGCATGTCGATGCGGGTTTTGATGGGCATCGTCCAGGCGTTCGTCAAACCCGGCACGTTAACCGCGGCGTTCAGCTCATCGGTGAGTTTTTCCACCGTCATGCCCGGCCGCCACTCGTCCTCGGGTTTGAGCCGTATGGTCGTCTCGATCATGGTCAGCGGCGCCGGGTCGGTCGCAGTCTCGGCCCGCCCGATCTTGCCGAACACCGCCTCCACCTCCGGGAAGGTCGCGATAATGCGGTCTGTCTGCTGCAGCAGTTCCCGGGCCTTGGTGACCGACATACCGGGCAGAGTCGTCGGCATGTAGAGCAGATCCCCCTCCCACAGTGGCGGCATGAACTCCGAGCCGAGGCGCTGGTACGGAATCACCGTGACGGCCAAAACCAGCACTGTCACCAGCAGCACCGGCCACCGGAACCGCATCACGAATTCGAGCAGCGGATGATACAGCCACACCAGAAAACGATTGACTGGGTTCTTCTCTTCCGGAAGGATACGCCCCCGGATGAAATAGCCCATCAGCACCGGCACCAGGGTGATCGAGAGCAGCGACGCGGCCGCCATCGCCCAGGTCTTGGTGAAGGCAAGCGGTTTGAAAAGCCGGCCCTCCTGCTCCTGTAGTGTAAAGACGGGAATGAACGAAACCGTGATCACCAGGAGCGAATAAAAGAGAGCCGGCCCCACCTCCATGGCCGCATCGCGGATGATCTCCCAGTGCGGTTTCTTGCCGCCGTCGCGCTCGATGTGTTTGTGCGCGTTCTCGATCATGATGATCGCCGCGTCCACCATCGCCCCAATGGCGATCGCGATGCCTCCGAGCGACATGATGTTGGCGTTGATTCCCTGCTGGTGCATCACGATGAACGACATCAGCACCGCCAGCGGCAGCGTCACGATCGCCACCAGCGCGCTGCGGAAGTGCAGCAGGAAGAGAATGCAGACCAGCGCCACCACCAGGCTCTCTTCAAGCAGCTTCTCGGTCAGCGTATCCACGGCGCGGTCGATCAGCTCGGAGCGGTCATAGGCGACCTCGATCTCCACTCCCTCCGGCAAGCCCGCCTCCAGGGCGGCGAGCTTCGCTTTCACGTCCTGAATCACCTGCCGCGCGTTCGCCCCGTAGCGAACCACGACGATGCCACCCACAATCTCGCCTGCGCCGTTCCATTCCGCAATACCGCGGCGAATCTCGGGACCGTACTGCACGCGCGCCACATCTTCGAGCAGCACCGGCGTCCCGCGCGTATCCACGCCAAGAGCGATCTGTCGAACATCGTCCAGCGAGCCGATATAACCGGGTGCGCGAATCATGAACTCTTTCTCGGCCACCTCGAGCAGCCGGCCGCCCACGTCATTGTTCGATCGCCTCACGGCATCACCGATCTTCGAGATCGGTATGTTGTAAGCCCGCAGCTTGTTCGGGTCCACCGTAATTTGGTACTGCTTGACGAAGCCGCCGACGCTCGCCACCTCGGCCACGCCGGCAACACTCGTCAACTCGTACTTCAGATACCAGTCCTGCAGCGAGCGCAGCTCGGCCAGATCGTGCCGGTCCGACTTCAGCCCGTAAATGAAGGCCCAGCCGACGCCGGTGGCATCCGGTCCGAGCGCCGGCGTCACCCCACGCGGCAGCCGTCCGGAGACAAAATTCAACGATTCGAGCACCCGGCTCCGCGCCCAGTACATGTCCGTGCCGTCCTCGAATATCACGTACACGAATGAGAAGCCGAAAAACGAATAGCCCCGGACTGCCTTCGCGTACGGCACGGCCAGCATCTGTGTCGTAAGCGGGTACGTGACCTGGTCTTCCACAATGCGCGGGGCTTGGCCCGGATACTCCGTGTAGACGATCACCTGGACGTCGGAGAGATCGGGAATCGCGTCCAATGGCGTCTGGCTCAGCGAATAGACTCCGGCCACCGCCAGGAAGATCGCACTCAGTACGACCAGAAACCGGTTCTCGATTGACCACTCGATAATGCGTGCAAACATGGTGGTCTCCTAGTGCTGATGCCCCGCGGTCATCTTGTTGACTGCCTCCCGCAAACTGCTCTCCGAATCGATCAGGAATTGCGAGGAGGCGACCACCGTCTCGCCGGCTTCGAGCCCCGAACGGATCTCCTGGCGGCCCTCCCCCGCCGCTCCGAGTTCAACTTCGCGCGGCTCGAATAAGCCAGGCTCCGGCTGCACCACCACCAGACTGCGCCTACCCGTGTGCAGCACCACCTCTGCTGGAACCGTGACCACGCCGGCAGCCGCGACGGGCCGGATATCGACGTTCACGAACATCTCCGGCCGCAACCGCCCGTCGCGGTTCGCGATCTCCACCGAAGCCCGGAGCGTCCGCGTCTTCTGATCCACCACCGGATCCAGATAAATGAGTTTCCCGGACCAACGGCTGCCCGGATAGGCGTCCGCCGTGATCTGGGCCGTTTGGCCAAGGTGGACGTAACGCATCTGGTCTTCAAAGATCTCCACGTCTGCCCAGATGGTCGCGAGGTCGGCGATTTTGAAGACGGTCATTCCGGGCGTCAGCCGCATTCCTTCGAGCGAGTCGCCCATCTTCTCAATCACGACGCCAGACGCCGGCGCGAGCACTTTCAGCGTACGAGTCACCGAGCCGCTGCGGCGCAACTCCGCAACCTCTCCCGCGGAAACGTCCCACCACCGCAGCCGCTCCTCCGCCGCCGCGAGGAGATCGCGCGCCCGTTCGACGGCGTCGGGCCGTCCGCCCCCGGAGATGCGCTCTACGTAGTCCGCGGCGGCCAGATACTCCTTCTGCGCCGTTACCAACTCCGGACTGTAGACCTCGAACAGCGGCCGCCCTTTCTCAACCGTCTCGCCCACATAGTTGATATGCGCCTTCTCAAGCCAACCCGCGTACTTCGTGTTCACCGTGACGATGCCCTTTTCGTTGAAGCGCAATGAACCGACCGTCCGGATCTCCACGGGAATCGAGCCCCGCTCGGCCTTCACTGTGCGCACAGCGAAGTTCTGCAGAAAGGCCGGTGAAACGCGTACCCTCGGTTTGCCACCATCCCCGGCGTGTTCGCCATCCGCCGGCTCTTCGCCGGACTCCACCGGTACGAGATCCATATTGCAGATCGGGCACTGTCCAGGCTCCTTCTCGAGCACCTGCGGGTGCATGGGACAGGTATAGAGCTGCTCCGGCGTGCCGTGCTGGTGCTCCGCCGCCGGCTCTTCGCCGGTATCGAGCGGCGTCAGCTTCATGTTGCAGATCGGACAGAGTCCCGGCTCGTCCTGGATGACCTGCGGGTGCATGCCGCAAGTCCACAGCCCGCCTTGCTTCGCCGTATCGCCAACTCCGCTGGCGGTGCGCGTCAAATATAGGTAAGCCGCGCTTGCTCCGAGCGTGAAAGCCAGCAACGCAACAAAGAGAATCTTCACTTTCATGACCCCACCTCCGGGACCGGGCCGCCAATCGCCCGCTCCAGTTCCGCCAGCGTTTTCATGTAGTCTGTCTGGAATCCAGCCAGACCGAGTTTCACATCCAGCAGCATCCGTTCGCTGTCGAGCAGATCGAGCACGCTCACCGCGCCCGTCGAGTAAGCCGCCTCCGAGGCGCGCAGAGCCTGTTCCGCCTGTGGCAGCAGCGTCCCTTCGAAGAGCCGCGTTTGGTCCTCGATGGTTTGCAGGCGGAAGGCGAGCGAACGAATGGCGGCCTCGATCGAATTGCGCTGGCGGCGGTAGTCCTGCTTCGAGGCGATCATCATCTCGGTCGCCTCGAGCACTCCAGCATCGCGCTGCCGCCGGCCGATGGGCAGGTTCACGCCGATGGAAACGCTCCACACGTCCTTCCCGCTATCTAAAGGAGGAATCTGCTGCCCCTGCGGATCGTTCCGCCCGGTTACGTTCACATATCCGGCGCCAAGCGTGAAGTCCGGCCAATACTCCCTCTTCGCCGCGTGGATGCGCTTTTCCTGCTTCTCAATCTGCTCGAAGGCCGCGCGCATCTCCGGACTGGCCTCGCGCGCCTTCCCGGTGAGCAGTTCGTTGTCGAGCGCCACCTTCGGGCGCTCCGCCGCCATCGCGCGGGGCAGCCGCCTGTCCGGCGGCCGGTCCATCACGGTATTGAGCGCCACCTCGGCGTCCACCCGACGTACGCGAAGCTGTTCCATCCGGTTCCGGAGCCTGGAGATCTCGGCTTGCAGCTTGACGACTCCCTGCTGGAGGCCCACTCCTTGCGAATAGCGCGCTGTGGCCAGCCGCTCGAACTGGCCGAGCAGCTCAATCTCTTCCCGGGTGATCGCGATCGCCTCATCCACGTAGGCCAGGTCGTAGTAGGCCAGCTTCACCTGCCGCACGACATCCGCCTTCGCCGCCTCGTGCAGCCGCGCCTGGTAGTCCGCCTCCTTGAGAGCCACCTTGCCCTTATCACTCAGCTTCCCGAACCACGGGAACTTCTGCGAGAGGCTGACTCCGAAATTCTGCGGCCCCACCCGCGTCTCCGGACTCCGCACAAATGGCGTCACGTTCAACATCGGGTCCGGTAGAGCCGTCACCTGCGGAATCTTCTGCAGCGCCGCACGGTACCGAGCGAAGCTCGCCTCCACCGCCGGATTCTTCTCAACCGCCTCTTCTATGTACGCCGCCAACTGTGCATCACCGTACGCCGCGTAAGGTTGCCCCCACGCCGTTACAGCCGCGCAGCACACCATGGCAAAAACTCGACACATCTCGCCTCCGTAACTTCGCAACTAGGCCTGTGGTTCGGATCTTCTGACAGCCTGATAGTTTGACCGGGCCGCCGGCCGCATCACCGCATAGATCCGGCCCCAACAGACACGCGTCTGCCATTAAAGGCCGCTCGAAGACAAGAAATCAGAGGAGAAATTGCTGAATGGAGAGGAAAATCTCAGGAGGAGAATATTGGGCAGGCGCCAGCCGACGCGACTCTTCCGCCCCGGCCGTTTCGACGGCTTCCCTGCAGTCACACTGCAGGTCCACCGCCGCCACCTGAACTTCGGGAGCCTTCACCACCGCGTGCAGCAGTGATCCCGGCTGGCTCAACAGACAAGCGCCCTCCTCGCAAGAACTCGCGAGGCGGCTATGCCCGCAACAACACTCACCGCTGCAAACCACCGCGGCGAACGCACCGCAGTACGGCCCCAGGACCACCAGCGTGGCCAGGAGCGCGAACAACGATGTGGCGCGAACGGGCATAAGGAATGTCTATCTCAATACTATTCTTTGGATGATTCGTCTGTCAATCCGGTTGCAGCTTTTTACCCACGTCCGGCGCCCTCCGCAGGCTATTCCGCTGCCGGGAAGGTCATCCGCGTCAGTGACAGCGCGGGAAACAGAACCTTCAAACGCCCGTTTTTAACCGGTGTGCGGCTCTCCCGCGGAGCCACCCTGCCCGGCTCGTCCCACGTGTTCCGCTCGCTCAGCGAACCGGCCGCCAGCACCATCGTCCCCGCCGTCCGCCGGGGCAGGAAACCTTTCAGCTCGATTGTCCCTTCAGCGGCCTGCGTCGGGTGTCTGTTAATTACGAACACCGTGAGCGTTCCGCCGTCTTCGTCGAGAAGCGCAGTTGAATCCACGTATGGGACGTTTCCCCTCTTCTCTAGATACGTCCCTTCCACTGCGAAGCGCTGCGATTCCGTCTTCACGCTGACCGGAATCGTCCCCGTCTGTGACCCGTACAAATGAGTCGTCCACCACACCGGTTCCGCGTACACGATCCCCCGGTCCTTCCCCAATCCTCCACCGTGGTTGAGCAGCGCTGAGTGCGTCAGCAACTCCACCAAACCGCCGCTCCGGATGCAGGAGTGAATCATGCTCCCGAGCCAAAGCGCCTCGGCAATGCTCTTGTTCGTCGGCAGCCTCCGGTACCGCGTGAAAATCTGCATTTCCGTAATCGCCAGCTTCGGTTCGAGGCCACCCTGCCGCATCGGCTCGCCCACCAGCTTGTCGAGATACTCTACGTACCCGTCGGCGAACGCCACTAGCTCTCGCCAGACTTCGGTTGGATCCGCGTCCTCCGGGGCGTTCCGCGCCACCAGCGGGTGCACGGAGATCGACCGCACGAGGCTCCCGTTTTGCCGCACCAGTTCGTGGTTCCAGTATGGTGGCTCGTAGCCTCCTTCGGTTTGCCGCAGTTGCCCCAGTCCGTTCGCAATGAACAGCAGATTCGGATCGGCCTCGCGCATCGCCTTCACGAACTCGCCGTACCGGGGCGCATATCCCGTTCCGTCCGTGTAACCGGTCTGCCACGCCCCATACAGCTCGTTACCGATTTCCCAGTACCGCACTCCATACGGCGCGGGATGTCCGTTCGTCGCGCGCACCCTCCCCATCGGAGATTCCGCCGGCCCGTTGCAGTACTCCACCCATTCCCGTGCTTCTTCCACCGTGCCGTTGCCGCCGTTAATGCAAATCAACGGCTCCGCTCCGGTGAGTTCGCACAGCCGCAGCCACTCGTCCGTGCCCACGTGGTTCCACTCGAGTTCCGGCCAAGCCGGATTTCGGCGCACTGGCCTTTCGTCCAGGGCTCCGGCGCCATCCGGCCAGTGATATGCGCTGACGAAATTCCCGCCGGGAAACCGCAACATCGGCAGCCGGGCCTTCCGCATGTATTCGACCACCTCCGGCTCCCAACCTTCGACATGATCCGATGGGAAAAGCAGCACGCGATCCAATTCGGCCGTCACGTTCTCCTCGAATTCGAGGCTCAGCAAATACGGGTCTCCCTTCGTGGGCCCTTCCGGCGTTGCTTCGATGCGCCGCTTGACGATGGACCGCTCTGTGCCGAGCGGGAAGGAGACTTCACCCACCGCCTGCCCGTCAGCCGTCTTCAGCCGCGCTTGCACGAGAAGCGGCGGTCTCGCCCGCCCTGCCACCGTCAGCTCAAAACCTCCCGCCCGATGCAGCGGCGCATATACTCCAGTCTCGATACGACCGCCGGTCTCGGGCGTCCGAACCTCTTGCACGTGCCGCTCTCCGTCTTCGATCCAGCGGGCGCGGATTCCTTCCGAAGCGCTCCAAAAAGCAGCCATGCCGAACCTCGAGTCCTCCACCAGGGTCTCCTGGCCGAACTCCGCGGAAGCAGTTTGGAGCCGCCGCATCAGCACCTCGCCATTTGGCCAGAGGCTCGCCGGAGCAAATTCCGGGTTCACAACCAATTGCGCCCAGGCGCCTTGGTAGACGTTTCTTCCCAGGTGCTCGGTGAACTTGCCGAACAGGTTCCGGGAAACTGGTTTCGCGCGGACTGAGGCGTCCACCTCGATCGAGACCTGCGCGCTCCCAGACACCACCGTCAACAACGCACACGCCAGTATGCATACTCGAAGTTGTCGATTCCGTCCAGTTCCAGCTGCCACGCTTCACCTCTCGGGAAATGTTACTTGCGGTACGTTTCGCCGGACCAATTCTACAGCATCAAGAGATAGCGTCCGTTTGAAAACCCAGGCGGACTCCCCGGCTCGCGCTCTCACTCTCACTCTCAATCCCGCGTGTCAAATTGCCATACGATGATCTCGATGGCGCGCGAATGGGAGGCTGCCGCCCGCCACGGTTCCATCGACGAACTGGAGCGCCTGTATGCCGCCGGCATCGCCAACACAAGAAGATGAGCAACGCTCACTTTGAGTCCGCAGCCACCTGGAAAGCGGCCCGATCCAGGCTGTCGTTCCGGCCCCTCGTGCCGCGGCACACAGGCGGATTCCGGCCGCGGGCAATCCGAATTCACGTACGCGATCACAGATTGCGCGAACTTCCCGTGGAAGACCGGACACTCGAAGCGCACTATGGCGGCTTCGTACTGAGTCAGGCGTGGAAAAGCCCAGCCGAGGCCCGGCGTCTGGCGCTCGATGTTTCCTACGGTGCATCAGGGAGAGACGCGCGGATCGCCGGCTGTTCCGCTCGCATGTACGAACTCGGCCCAGCACCGCCGCCCGGCGACATCGACGGGCGCAGCCCCGCCGTCTTCACCTGGCACGACGGCGGCCTGTTTCTATTGGTGGCGAGCGACACAATGTCCGTTGATCAACTGTTCGAGATCGCCAATTCCTTGTATTCGTAGCCAGGAAAGGGATCCACGTCACTCGGCCTTTCCCCGCCGTCAATAGCGGAACCAGCGGTTGTTCCCGGCATCAAGACCCGAAACCCTGGTATGAATGGTACCCGAGGGGAATATGTCCGATCAAGCAAGCGAGGGGAAACACCGCCTTCAGTGGAAGAAGTCCATCTGCGGCATCTGCCCGGCGGGCTGCTGGGTGGAAGCCGGACTGCAAAACGGTAATCTCGTTGATATTCGCGCCGATATCGGCCATCCCCTCGGCATGATCTGCCGGCGGGGGGAACACGCTCCGGAAATCGTTTACTCGGAGCACCGTTTGCGCTATCCAATGCGGCGCACCGGCCCGAAAGGCGCACACGAGTTCGAGCGCATCACCTGGGATGAAGCCTACTCCGAAATCGCCGCCCGGCTTCAGACGATTAAGTCGCAATCCGGACCCGAAGCCGTCTCCATCTACACCGGCCGCGGAGCGTTCGAGCTGTCGCTCTGTGACATGTACCAACCGAAAGGAGTGGCAGTCTCCTCCGCATCGAACATTCTGTTTCCGTTCGGTTCCCCCAACACCATGGGAGTCGGCGCCCTGTGCTACGTCTCCTTCGCCATGATCGCGCCGCACGTGACAATGGGCCGGATGCTGGTGAACATGTTCACCGACATCGAGAACGCCGAATTGCTAGTGGTTTGGGGCGCCAACCCCGCCACCGATTCGCCGCCGCTTGACATGCATCGTCTCGAAGCGGCCGCCCGCCGCGGAGCCAAGATTGTCGTCATCGATCCACGGCGCACCGAGACGGTCACGCGCACCGGCGCCCAGTGGATTCCCATCCGGCCCGGCGCGGATGGTGCGTTGGCGTTGAGTTTGATCGAGGCCCTGCTGGCGGAAGACCTCCACGATGAGCAATTCGCGCGCCACTGGTGCCATGGCTTTGACGAATTGGCGAACTACGTTCAGCACTTCACGCCCGAGGTGGCGGAATCGATCACCGGCGTCCCGGCGCCGGTAATTCGCCAATTGGCGGCGGATATCGCGAACGCCACTGGAGCCTGTCCCGTGATGTACACCGGACTCGAGTACTCGAACAGCGGCATCCAGGCAATCCGAGCCGTTCTCACTCTGTTCGCGCTGGCCGGTCAACTCGACGTCCCGGGCGGGATCGGTCTCGCGATGCTCGGCTCCGAGTTCCCGGTCAACCGCTCCTGCAATCAGCCCAACCCGAACCTTGACCGAGCACTCGCTCGGGACAAATTCCCGATCTATAGCGAGTACCGCGGCGAATCGCACGCCACCGGGCTGCTTCAGTCGGTTCTCGAGGGAGAACCTTACCGCCTGCGCGCCCTGCTGATTCACGGCGCATCGCTGCTCACCTCCTGGCCGCAGACACCACTCTGGCGGGAGGCTTTGTCGAAGTTAGATTTCGTTGTCTGCATCGACCGCCAGCTCACCGCCGATGCCGCATACGCCGACATCGTCCTTCCGGCCACCACCATGTTCGAGATCGACTCCTACATCGTCTACGGCCCCATTTTCCGGCTGCGCGAGAAGGTGATCGAACCGGTCGGTGAAGCGCGCAATGACTATCTCATCATGGCCGAACTCGCCCGCCGGCTCGGCTACGGTCACCTGTATCCACAATCCGAGGACGAACTCATCCGCTTCGCGCTCAAGGGCTCCGGCTCCACGCTCGAAGACGTGCGCGAAGCCGGCGGCTGGATCAAGCTGCCTGTGCCGATGATGGAGTACAAGAAATGGGAGAAAGGCGGTCTTCGCCGCGACGGCCGGCCGGGCTTCGATACGCCTACTGGCAAGTTCGAGATCCTCTCCACCACCCTCGCGGATTACGGTTATGAGCCACTTCCCAAATACACGGAGCCAGTCGAAGGGCCGCTCGCCAATCCCGGGCTGGCGAAGCGTTTCCCGCTAATCTTCAACTCCGGCGCCCGGCCGCACACCGACTTTCGCTCCCAGCACCACGGCATTACCGGACTGCTAAAGGACAATCCGGAACCGGCCGTCGACATCCATCCTGTTGATGCCGGGCCTCGCGGGATCGAAACCGGTGACCTCGTCGAAGTCCGCAGCCCGCGCGGCGCCGTGCCCTTCCGCGCCAGGGTGAGTGCGGACATCGTGGAGGGCGCCATCGAGTGCAATATGGGCGGCGGCGGACCAGTCGGCCCGCCCGCCTGGCGCGAGTGGAACGTGAACGAGCTCACCGACGCGTCAAACTACGACGAGATCTCCGGCTTCCCCGTCTACAAGTCTCTCCTCTGTGAGGTTGTGCGGCTGGAGCCGGGTAGCGATGAGAAGAAGCGTGCGGCCGCGCGTCCCGCGCAGATGTGCCAAGGTGATATCGCCGCACTACCGGCGCCCCCGGATCCCCAACGCTGCGTCTACCTCGACAATAACGCGACCAGCAGGATCGCCGCGCCGGTCCGCGAAGCGATGTTGCCATTTCTTGACGACGCTTACGGCAATCCGTCCGCGATTCATGGCGCCGGCCGGAACGCCCAGTCGGCGGTGAACTTGGCGCGGCGCCAAGTCGCCCGCCTGCTCAACGCCCGGCCGCGCTCTATCGTCTTCACCGGGTGCGGCAGCGAGTCGGATAATTTGGCCATCAAGGGCGTGGCGTTCGCGACTAACGGCGGCGGCGGCCACATTGTCACCAGCGCCATTGAACATCCGGCCGTACTCGAGACCTGTCGCTTCCTCGAACGCAACGGCTTCCGCGTCACCTACCTCAATCCTGACTCTGACGGCGTCATTCGTCCGGAACACCTCGCGGAGGCGATCCGCGATGACACGATCCTTGTCTCCATCATGATGGCCAACAATGAGGTTGGCGCCGTGCAGCCCATCGAGGAGTTATGTCACATCGCACACCAGCGTGGCATACCGTTCCACAGCGACGCAGTCCAGGCGGCTGGCAGGATCGGCATTGACGTGGAGCGGTTGGGTGTCGATCTGCTCACCATATCCGCTCACAAGTTCCATGGGCCCAAGGGCGTCGGAGCGCTCTTCGTGCGGCAGGGAATCGAAATTGAACCGCTCGTGCACGGGGGCAAACAGGAACTTGGCGTTCGGGGCGGTACCGAAAACGTTCCCGGCATCGTTGGCATGGGCAAGGCGGCCGAACTCGCACGGGAAGCGGTGGGCGCATCGGGCGAGATCGCCAGGCTGCGTGATCGGTTGGAATGGGGGATTCGGCGAATTCTGCCGGAAGCCGAGTTCAACGGCTGCCGCGACAGCAGGCTGCCAAACACCCTGAACCTGACGCTGCCGGAACTTCGCGGGGAGTCCGTCGTCGTCGCCTTGGACCGGCACGGGATCTCGCTCGCGTCAGGCTCCGCATGCAAATCCGGTTCGCCGGATCCCACCCACGTTCTGCTGGCCATGGGCCGCAAGGCCGAACAGGCCCATTGCGCGGTGCGCTTCTCGCTCTCGGCCGAGACGAGCGAAGCCGATATTGATTACACAGTCGCCGCGCTTGAACAGGTCCTCAACGAGATGGAAACAACGGTTCGCTTTCTGCCGTGCAAATAGCCTCGCTGGCCCCGTACAGACGCGCCCGCTGCGCGCCAGCGCCCCAGCCGGCAGACAGGCGGTCTTCCTACTGCCTGACCATCTCCAGCGCGGCCCGCTGGTAGACGTTTCGGGGATTCCACAATATGAAACCACAGTAAGCTTCACCAAGTGAGTCTCGCGCCGCCTGAACCTGGGCCGCCACCATTTCCGGAGTGTATGCCGCGCCCAGATTAAAATCCTGCAACCAGGGACGCAGTTTTGCCGCGCGGACCAGTGCGGCGCTCCCATGGTCATTCGTTCCGTAATGAAGTGAGAGCCTGTTCTTTGCTGTCGCCAGCGAGTAATGAACAACTTCATAGGGAAACTCCGCGGGACTCGGTTTGCCGATGAAACCTGGAGCATAGTGCGAGGGATAGACCATTGGGCAAACATAATCGAAATATTCAGTTGCGTCTTCGAGTATCTGGCCAATCCCAAGGTCGTCTCGATTCACCGTGGTCAATCCAAATAAATCGGCGGATATCACTGCCCGTCCCATCTCACGGCGAAGGTGGTCGAAGAACGCCCGAATTACAGTCTGCCGCTCGCTGCTTCGGTCCCAGATCGGAAAACTCATGTCCGCCAGGACACCGTCCGACGGGAAGCGGATGTAATCGAAATTGATCTCGTCGAATCCGCGAGCTAAAGCGTCCCTCGCAACAGCGATGTTGTAGTCCCAGGCACCAACGGAGGCTGGATCGATCCAAGCGAGATTTCGCCGGTCCCGCCAGAGTGTATGAATACTACCCACCCCGCCGGCCGCATCGAGGCTCCTGACGCTGTGGACCGCCCAGTCCGGTCTTGCCGCCGCCAGCTTGGGATCAGAGAAGACCGCCAGGCGGGCGATTACGTACAGGCCTTTTGCATGCAAGCGGGCCAGCAACCCTTCGAGATCCTTCACGATTACTTGTTTCGCGCCGATCTCACGAGCCATCGCGACGTCCGTGTCGAAGGCGACCGTCCCGGTCACGTCCTTTACATCGATCACGACGGCGTTGACCAGACCTTCCCCCGCAAGTTCTAATATCGTCTCCACTCGCGAGGATGTTGCCGCTGACCAGAAGGTGAGGTAAACGGCACGGAACTCGGCCGGTTCAGGCGCGCGAGCCGGCGGATGAAGATGAAGCGGCTCTTCGGGAAACTGCTGTCCGTCGGCCGCGTACAGTGTGGCCGTGGCGACTAAGCAGCCTATGAATGCAACGAGTAGAATCAGCCACCCGCGCCATGTATTGAGCCTCGGCATCGTCAATTCGCATTCAGCTTGCTTCAAGCAACGGCCCGTCGCGCCGGAATCTTTGGTCCTGTTTATAGGACGTCAGGTTCATGCGCTGCGTTCCGCACCTCGGACACAGCCACACGGCGAGACACGTGAACCCGGGATTGCCGGATTCCGCCCTGTCCACACAAAAACGTGATAGCAGTTGAAAGCCAGTCGGTGTAAACTGCCTGTAATAGCAGTACTGCAAACGAAACGCTGGGAAAAGCGATAGTTTGGTAAATCAAATATGGGCGGGACGCCGTTGTTGGCGCCAGCCTTGCTGGCGCCACGGGAGTTCCACTCCTCCGGCTCCTGTCGGTGAGCCCGCCCATCAAAACCGGCTTCCTCCGGCCTGCCCATGCGCACGTTGAGTTACCGGGGAGTCTGTGCCTCACCCGCCTCTGCCTCGTGGGTCCGCGGGCCAGCTTACCGGTGTTTTCCGGTGCGGGAATCAAGGATTGCCAGTGTAAAATGATCGCCATGCAACGCTTCACGAGACGTGCTTTTCTCGCCGGCGTGCCACTGGCTGCAGTGTCGCCCAAGCCAGTGGCGGCCAGGCCCCGTCCTGCCGGCCAACTCAAGATCACCGAGTTTGTTTTCCACAAGGCCTCTCGCCGCTGGCGCGACCTGCTGTTCGTTGAGATCCACACTGACGCCGGAATCACCGGCCTCGGGGAAGGTACCTGCCATGGCCGCGTCGATATCGTCGAGGAGGCGCTGCGCTGGCTCGAAAGACGGATGAAAGGACACGACCCCGCGGGTCCCGAATACCATTGGCGCCGCAACTACTGGGATCTCACGCGCTGGCGCCGGGGGCCGATGCTGATGACCGCTCTTTCCGCCGTCGACATCGCTCTCTGGGATATCGAGGGGAAACGCCTCGGCGTCCCCGTGCATCGTCTGCTGGGCGGTCCGCTTCACAGAAAACTGCGCGTCTATTACTCCCACTGGAACTCCGAGATGGGCGAACGCACCCCTGCAAACTTCGCCCGGTATACCGCTAAAACCAAGGCCAATGGTTGGACCGCCGTGAAGTGGGGAGTCCCCGGCGGCGCCACCGAAACCGAACAGATCCGCAACACCGTCGCCGAGGTCGAAGCCGTTCGCGAAGCCGGTGGACCCGATTTCGACATCGGCCTCGAACTCGCCGAACGGTTCAGCCTCCGCTCCGCCATCCGGCTCGCGAAAGCCATCGAACCCTACGACGTCTTGTTCATCGAGGAGCCTTTGAAAAGGGAAGCGCCTTGGGCCTTCGGAGAGCTCGCCGAAAAGAGCCCGGTGCCAATCGCCACGGGCGAGGGTCTGCTCTCGCGCTACCAGTTCAAACAGCTCCTCGATGTCCGCGGCGCCCAGATCATCCAGCCCGACGTCGTCAAGGTAGGCGGTATCACCGAGATTCGCAAGATCGCCGATCTCGCCGAGACCTACAATATTGAGGTCGCCCCCCATCAACCCTACGGACCCATTGCGCACGTCGCGTCAATTCACGCCATGAGCACGATCCGCAACTTCCTCATCCACGAATGGGAGGCCGACGACGAGGCTCTTTTCGCGGACGTCAGCAGGGGGACCTTCCCCGTGCAGAAGGGGGGAGTAGTCGAGTTGCCCGAGACGCCTGGACTTGGCATCACTGTCGACTTCGCCGAACTCGTCAAACGCCAGCCGTACAAGGGATAGAGGAATCGGCCCCGCGCGGCGTAACGCCGGTAGGGCGGGTATAATCGGGACGGAGTGCGGTGGCTAGAACGAATTGGGGCGTGCGCTCTCTGCGCTGGCTCTCTCTTAGCGGAGACTCCGCAGCTTGGTCTGCCGGTTCCCAACATGGCGTTGAGCAGTCCGGCAGGCCGCTCGCTGCATGACCTGCGTGGGAAAAAGGTTCTCCTCCTGCCAGCCGAAAAACCTCTATCTGGATTGCAGGCGGCCAGCGCCGAATTCGAGCGGCGGGAAGTGGTAGTGGCTCTCACGTCAGGCCGGGCTGCGAACGCTGGAAAGAGCTGTCTTATCGACGAGCGCGGAGTCGTGCGCCGCATCGATCCGCTCCCAGCTTCGGCCGAAGGACTGCTCGCCTTCCTCGACGAATGGGAAATGGGCAAGGCCGCGTTTGAATACGGCTGTGCCCGCTGTCACGGAAACGATGGACGCGATACCAGCTTCGGGGTCAAGTCCCTCGCCAGAGTCGGAAACCGCATGACGGAAGAGCAAGTTCGCTCGCTCCTCTCCCCCACCAAGGTCGCGATGGACAGCTATAACATCCGCAACTCCCGCTTCACCGGCCGCGAATTGGAGGCGCTGCTCGCCTACGTCAGAGGATTCTAGAGCGGATACAGCGCCCGCCACGCCGGGTCTGGTTTCCGCTGTCGCCGCGCAGCCACGGACCCGCTTACCCGAAGGCTTAGAATGAAATCATGGGGATGCTCAACAGGCGCAAATTTCTGGCTGCTCCCGCAGCCTTGAACCTCGCTCTTCGCCAGAAGGCCGCCGCGGCCCAAGGCCCAGGTGAATGGCGCAACAAACAACCGGGCATGGCTTACCGCCGCCTCGGCCGCACCGGCTTCATGGTGTCGGAGGTGGTGATGGGCGGCAACCAGATTCGCCGCGATAACTACGAGCACGTGCTCGCCGCTCTTGATATGGGGCTCAACTATCTGGACACGGCCGCCCAATACGGCCGTGGAGAGGGCGAACTCGGCTATCGAAAGGTCGCCCAGGCTCGCCCGCGCGACAGCTTCTTCCTCAACACCAAGGTCAGCCTCTGGGACGGCAACCGCGCTGCTCTGTACAAGAAGATTTTCGACAGCCTGCCCGCCAGCGAACAGAAGAAGTTCAACCATCAGGTGGAAGACGAACTGGCGCGCCGGGGAGTGCTTGAACGGGACAACATCGGCATGTACCACGATGGCCAACCGGGACAGGTGCGCGCCGCCGAGCTCGCCAACCAGATGGCAAAGCGGTACGGAGACAGGATCGACCGGCGGAAGAACTACTACCAGCTCATCCTCGACTCAATCGATGCCAGCCTTCAGCGCCTCGGCGTCGAATACCTGGATGTGATGACCTGCCCCCACGGAGCCAGCACGCCGCACGAAGTGCTCGCCCACCCCGAGATCTTCGGGGCGTTTGAAAAACTCAAAAAGGCTGGCAAAGTCCGGCACTTAAGCGTTTCCGCACATAACGACCCGGCCGGGATCCTTGAGGGAGCCATCGAGGCGAAGGTCTATTCGATGGCGATGGTGGCGTACAACATCGTGAATCACCGGTTCGTCGATGCGGCGATCAAAAAGGCGAAAAAGGCCGACCTGGGTGTTATCGCGATGAAAGCGGCCCGGCCCGTGTATGACGATGGCAAGACCTTCCCGGACCGCACCCCGCTCATCGAGAAAGCCGTTCCAGGTCCGCTGAAAGTCCCGCAAAAAGCTTACCTTTGGACGCTGCGAAATCCGAACCTCAGCGCGATAATCGCGAATATGGTGAACCTCGACCAGGTCAAGGAAGATATGCCGCTGGCCGGCTCGAAAGCCTGAGTACTGGAAGCCGCCATCCGGCGAGCCTGCGCTACTGCACCGGGTACAACACAATGTTGCGGTACTGGACCGAGGTGTGGTCCCCCTGCAGAAAGACTGGGCCGGGTTTCGTGTCGTCCGCCGAGAGGCCCCCACCGGTGCAGCCGGTCACCGGCTGGTTGTCGATGACCTTCTTCCCGTTCAACACGACAGTAATATGCCTGTCAACGAGCGTGAGCTCGTAGCGGTTCCACTCGCCGCCGGGCTTCCCGGCGTTCTCCGTCGGAGCAATTCGGCCGAAGATCGCGCCCGGGCCGTTGATACCCTGCATCTTGCTATCGCGGTCCACTACCTGGGCTTCATACAGACCGCGCAGGTAGACGCCGCTGTTCCCGCCGGCTTCGACGTTGTACTCGAGAATCAGGCGGAAATCCTCGAACTCGCGCTCTGTCCGCAGGTTTCCGAACTCGCCGTAAGCGCCGAAGTCCGTCTTCGGCGTCTCGTTCTTCAACACTCCGTCCGCAACTCTCCAGCCGTTCTTCTTCTTGGGATTCGAGAGCCGCCAACCTTCCAGATTCCGCCCGTTGAACAGCACAATCGGATCGCCGAACGTCACGATTCCCGGATCGGGGCGCGGCGGCATCGGCGGCATTCGCTGGCCGCTCAAGACAATCGTTTCTTCCGCTCCCTGATCCGGTCGCGCCTGGGTGACCGTAAGCGCCATCTTGTCACCGGAAATCCGCGCCAACATCGGTTTCGTGATGATCCGCTCGGCGTTATCCTCGCCATGGAGCTTCCAGCGAATCTGGCGGCGAAACGAAAGAACACCCTCGCTGAGCGTCAAGTCCTCTACCGGCCTCGCGCTCCCGACGCTCCAGAGCAGCGAGCCCCGCAGTTCTCCGCCGGTCTCATCAATGCGCAGCCAGGCCGGGTTGCCGTCCGGCAGCTCGAAAGCCCAACTGCCAACGAACTCGCTGTCGTCTGCCGCCTGTCCGGCACTGGCAAACCACATGGCGACAACCGCCGCGCGGGCAGTTAGCAGAAGTCCGCATCGAATCACGCCGCACCTTCTTCCAAGCGAGGCCATCGCACTCATCAGTCCTTATTATCCCGTACCGAACGCCCGGCGGCACGCACCGGCGATGTAGAATTCTGGTGTGACAAAACAGACAGACCCACCCCTGGAAACAGCGCCTCAACTCCGCTGCCCGATCTGCGGCGTCAAGGCCTGCGCCCTCGAACCGGGCACGAAAACGCTGCCCGCATTCTGTCCGATGGCGGCTGAATCCGAGCAACTGGTCGAAATCGAACAAACCTATCTTGAGGAAGGAGAGGTGCGGAGGATAGCGCGCGAATCCGCTCGCACCGAAGCCGCCGGCTACTGCCGCAGCACCCGCATCCAGGAGATTATGGATTTCGCCCGCCGCATTGGGGCGTCGAAACTTGGCGTCGCTCACTGCATCGGCCTCATGCAAGAAGCCAAGACCGCGTGCGAAATCTTCGCGAATAGCGGCTTCGAGGTGAGCGCGGTGTGTTGCAAAGTGGGATCGATCAGTAAGGAGAAGCTTGGTTTGGAGGAAAAAGAGAAGGTGCGCCCGGGCCGGTTTGAGCCTCTCTGCAATCCAGTCGCCCAAGCCGAACTGCTGGCCACAGCCGGCACGCAACTGAACGTGGTGATCGGGCTATGCGTAGGTCACGACAGCCTCTTCTTCATGCATTCGCGCGCTCCCGCAACGGTCCTGGTGGTCAAGGACCGCGTGCTGGCCCACAACCCCGTCGCGGCCCTCTATACAAGCCATTCCTACTACCGCCGGTTGAAGGAATCACCGGCCACGCAAAACAGCGCGCAATCAGCGTACGACAAGATTGCCGGCGAGTAGCCGCGTGCCATCCGCTACAACTCATCGACCGCCAGGAAAAGTTACGCGTGGAGCTTTGACGCTGAATCAGCTCCAACGCCAAAACAGTTCGTATCTTCAGCGCAATTCTGCTCCTGGCCGTGGACGGCGCCCTCCACGGCCAGAATAATGGTGGACTTATCATCACCACTTCCCGGCCCTCACGACTCTGCCGAATCACATCGCGGCCCGCCCCTGGTTATTCCGTGTATTCCGCCGCGCTCTCTCCAGGGCGAAGCGCCAACAGCGAATAGAGCATCCGCCGCGGCAGGCGTGTTAGCTGCGGTTCACCGACGGGTTTCGGAACCACGATTTCACCTCCCACCTCGAACGGCTCAGTATACCGGTCGAGTTCGCCGTCCACTATGGCGAGGATGATGAATCCCTCCTCTTCGTAGCCCCGGTAACGTTCCTCGCGCCACCCCCAGTCCACATACGCCGATACAGGTCTGCCATTCGCGACGCCCTGCCGCCACCCCCACTTCAAATATGCCGCTACCGGCGGCAACTGCCACTCACGAGGCATCTCAAACATCAGCGGCACATATTCCGTCACGGCCCAGCCCATCAGCTCAATCTCCCGCGTCTCCCGGATCTTTTCGCGGTCCAGCAGGATCACATCTCCATTAGCGGCATCGGGACAAAGGTGGATCACATCAGACCAGAAGGCCCGCTGCCGTGCCCAGTTCACGGCGTAGTCGTCTTGGATCTCGCGCGCGTAGCCGGCCATGCCGGTAAACAGAATCGCAATCGCGGCTTCAGCCGCCAAGCGCCCCCGGCGGCGGCGTGCGTAGCTAATCAGAAGCGACAGAGCGCTGCCGCCGATCAGCGCCGCTCCTGCGACTCCCGGCGTATGGACCCGGGTCGCTCTTCCATGATGTGCCGCAGCGTCCACCGTGAATGCGAGGCCATAGGAAAACGCGAGCATCAAAAAACCGGCCAGCGCCACCTTGCCGTGCCTGCGGAGCCCTTCCCTCAACGCGGCAGAACCGGACTGCACCTCGCTGATAGCGAAGAGCAGTGCGACACTAAACGGGGCAAGAATTACCCACTGTCCGGCTGATCCTCCAGAAAGCTGGCTGATTGAGCGGACGGCCAACGTCGTGAGCGCCGTGTATACACCCACCGCCATCTGCCGCCAGGGCCAGGTCACCAACTCCGCAAGTGAAGGCATCTCCGTCACCGTAGCGTTGGTAACCGTGCGCAACATCACAGCCCCGGCCATCATCGTCATCAATACCCCCGCATGCACGCCCAACGTCTTCAAGAGACGCCGGTCCCATGACGAAACAAGCATCGGAACCACGAGAAAGACCGGGTAAATGGTCTCGTAGCAAAACAACGTCAGCCCGATCAGCGCATAGGCGAGCTTTCGCCTCCCACTCAAATACGCTAGCGACGCCAGAAGAAACAACGTCAGCGAAACCTGGGCGCTCAGCGACAGTGTCAGATAGAGTTGGGAGACTGTGTCCACCGGATACAAAACCCAGATGAGCGTGCCCAGCACTGCAAACTGCGGATTCAGGTCGACCCGGCGCAGCAGCAGATACGACAACCAACCATTGAGCGCGACCACGGCGTATCCGAAAATGTACAACGTCGCCAGCCCGCCTAGTCGCGCCGCAATCCAACTGCAAAGAAGAATGGTCCCGTCGTGGAGCGGGCGTCCCTGTCCGTTCATCATGAACTGCCCGCGGATGTGGTCCACGATACCGCCGAACTCCGCCTCCATCGCCGCCGGTATCCGCACGATATCGTCCTCGTACAGGCCAAACTCCATGAACCGCCAGTATCGGAAAACCCATACAACCACGGCGATCCCGAGCAGCACGGCCCAGGTTGGCGGATAGGCGGCGGGACGCTCCAGCCTCGCCTCGCGAATCCTCGGGACACTCTTCGTACGTGGGCGTTTCTTCATGCGCGAAGTTGTGCAGGCCCGCTGAACACCTCGCTGACGGCGTGGCAGAGGCGCATTATCCGGAATCTCTTATCGGCGAAAGACCGCCGGGCCTGGAATTAGCGGAACGATCTGGGAACGTTGAAGCCGGAAAATGGGCCTTTCCATACCACCGAATGTAACCGACCCAGCTTCTCGTTTGCCACCGGGGGAGCGGGTGTAGTCGTGACCAGTTGCGCTAGTGTCGCGTCCAGCACGAGCTACGTGTGGAACTACCATTGTCGATTCGTGCGGCGAAGCGGAGGCGAAAAGGCGAAGCAGGCGCCAGCCAAGAAACCGAGCCCAGGCAGGCGTGAGCGCTATGAAGGACCTGCTTGACGCCCCAAGTCACCCCGAAAACCTTCTCATGAGTATTCGCGCAAGCGGCATCCAGTTTAAGCTTCTGTTAGATCCTGCGCTGGCGCCGCCGAAGGAAATAGATTCCAATCAAACCGGCTCCTAACAGAACGTAGGTTCCGGGTTCGGGAATCAACTGCAGGCCAATCGTATCGAGCAGCCCGCCGTAAGAGTCCGCCAGGCCAAGTGCCATGAACGCGAGCGTGTGCTGGCCCACCCCAAGGTTGAAATCGAAAGCGAACATTTCCCACGCGAAATCGCCCAGGGACTTCTTCACCAGATCACCGTCCGCCGACCCGCTGGACCCAATATCCACCGCGCCGACACGGCTGCCGTTGAGGTACACCCCAATTGCAAAGGTCGACAGGTCATCGGCGGGATTCGGGTCTCCGATGAAACCCTGCTGTTCGGCCGTGAAACTCGGGTAGTCCGGCCGCGCCCGGTAGTAAAAGGTCAAACGATGGTCTCCAGCTTGCGACACGGTGAAAGTCTGGCTCATTCCGCCATGCTGATTGGTGCCCCAAAGGGACGGATCGGTATCTTGATCGTTGTAATTCCCTACGTCAAGTTCGGCGTGCAAGCTTCCAGAGTTCGCTGCTCCCGCGGGATGGTCTTCGGGAAACGCCTGCATCTCAATTCCCGTCCCCAACCCGGTCCACCCCATGATGCTTGCATACGCATCGTGGTCCGTGAGCGTCGTCCGATCCAGGGCGCCCAGGTCGTGGCCGTGAGCCAACCCGATATAGGCGCCAACCTGGGACTGGTCGTCGAGATCACCATTCGTGAGGAGTTCCGCGTTCGCGCCAGCTCCCGCCAGCATCGTCACAATCGCCGCCACTAACAACTTCCGCATGATCTCTCCTCCTCCGTGCACTTGCTCGACACCGCTTGAGCGTCTCATGGCGATTATCACCTATATCGAGGGTCTTGGCAACCGGTTCTAGTACTATTCCGGGTTTACCAGGGTATCGGAACTACGCCCGAAAGTCTTTAGAGTGCGCGGCTTCCTCCCTCCGCGGGTACCGGTTCTCTCACGCTGCGCCCCCCCTCTTCCCGCCACACCGGCACTCCGGCGACTTGTCCACGGCTATGGTGTTGCAACCCCTGGTAGCATTATGTAGGACGATCAAAGCGCCTTTGAGACTATCGAGGAGAGGACCCCGCTTACTTCAATGCCACGCAAGCAGTTGCACTCGCTCGGTTTACTCATCCTGATCGCAGCTCTGATTACCGCCTGCGGGACCAACCGGGAAGCCACCAAGGCGAAGCTCCTCCAGAGCGGAAACGAATACTTTGAGCGGCAGAAGTTCCGCGAAGCCGCAATTATGTATTCCCGGGCGATCCAGCAGGACCGCCTCTTCGGCGAGGCCTACTATCGCCTCGCACTCGCCCAAACGAGACTCGGCCGGTTCGCCGAAGCCGCAAGGGCGCTGCACCGCGCCGCCGAACTGCAGCCGGAAAACGACGACGTCTTCATCCGGCTGGCCAACATCTACCTCTCCGCCATCGTCGCTGACCGCCCCAATCGTGGCAAGTATCTATTGGAACTCAAAGATCTTGTCACTCGCGCGGACGAAGTTGGAACGGAGCCCTTCGAGGTGCTCAAGGTGCGCGGCGCCATGGAGTTTGCCGAAGAAGACTACGAGGCCGCTGCCGGCTTCTTCCGGCAGGCCTATGACTTGCGCCATGGCGATCCGTCCGTTGCTCGCTCGCTCGTTCGCACCTTGAACGCCGCCGGAAACCTCGCCGAAGCCGAAAAGATCGCGCTCGCCATCCTGGACAAAGATCCCGCGATCGGTGAGATGTACGATCAACTCTACGTCGCCTACCTCGCCCGTGGCGACGAAGAGGCCGCCGGGAAGATCATCCGGCGGAAGGTTGAAAACAACCCCGAAGCCATTGAATACAAACTGCAGCTTGCGGCCCACTATCATCGTTTGGGACAGCCTTCCGAGCGCGACGAAGTCCTCGATCAGATCGCCTCCCGCCCCAACAAGTCGATGCGCCAGAGGACCCGCTTCGCCGAACTTTACGAACGAATCGGGAACTACGATGCGGCCGTGCGGGAGTACCGCAAAGCCGGCGAGGCCTACCCGGATGCCAAGTCCTACTACCAGCTCCGGGCCGCCGAAACCCTCGCCCTCACCGGAAGAGGAGCCGACGCACTGCAACTCGTCGACGAGGTGATCGCCGCCGAGCCCGAAAACGAGCTGGCCATCGCCCTCCGGGCCACTCTCCGGCTCTACGGTGGCGATCCCGAGCTGCTCTCCGGCGCCATCCTCGACCTCGAAGCCGTGATCTCCGACATGCCGAAGAATCCGGTCCTCCGCTACAATCTCGGCCTCGCCTACCTATCGGTTCAGGATCTAGATAAAGCGATGGTGCAGTTCCAGGAGGCCATCGCCATGCTCCCGGACTATGCCGCCCCGAAGTACCAACTCGGACGGATTTACCTCGCTAGGCAGCAGCCGGCAATGGCCGCCCAGCTTGCCGACGACATCCTTGCGCTCAATCCGAATAGCATCCGCGGCCGGCTTCTGCGGGCGAATGCGTCGATCAGACTCCAGGAGTATAACCAGGCCCGCGCCAACATCGATGCGGTTCTTCAGGCGGAGCCCGCCAACGCCGACGCCAGATTCCTCCTCGCCGGGCTGTATGTCGCCGAGCGCAACTATGATGCAGCGGAGCGCATCCTCCGCGAACTCTACGAAAGCTCCCCGCAAGACGGACGAGGAATCCGGGGCCTGATTGGTGTCTACGTCGCAAAGGGCCAGACAGACCGGGCGCAGAGCCTCCTCGACGAAGAGCTCGACAAGAATCCCAACGCCAGACAACTTCGGCTCATTTCCGCCGAAGTCGCCATGGCCGGCCGTGACTACCAACGGGCGATCGGCCACTACGAGCGGCTCCTCGAAATGGATCCGAATTCGGGCGGCCTCCACGTCGAGGCCGGCCGCGCTTACTACTACTCGAAAGACATGGCCCAGGCCGAGAAGCATTTCCGGCGCGCGAGCGAGCTACAGCCTAATAGCGTGACACCGAAACTGCGCCTCGCCCTCCTCGTCTCCGAAGTTGGCCGTCTCGAGGAGTCGCGGCAAATCCTGCAGGAAATCCTGCAAGCCCAACCGAACAACCCTATCGCCCTCAATAATGTCGCCTACATGCTGTCGGAGTCGCCCAATATGCTCGACACGGCCCTGAGCCTGGCGCAAAAAGCGGTCAGCCGGGCCCCGGGCAATGCCCATATCGCCGAAACCCTGGCCTGGATCTACTACAAAAAGGGCCTCAGCGACAGCTCCATCGACATCTATCGCGACATCTGCTCGCGCTACCCGGATAACGCCAAGTGGCGCTATCGTTACGCCCTGGCCCTCTATCAGAAGGGCGACAACCCGCAAGCCCGGGTCGAGTTGCAGCAAGCGCTTGCCAGCCGCCCCACTCCGTCACAAACCAAGGAAATCAATGACCTCCTCGCGAAGATCGGCTCCTGACGCCGCTCGGGATCAACCACCTGCAAACGACAGCGCCGCCACCGTCTCAATATGAAACGTCTGCGGAAACAGGTCCACCATCGTCATGCTCCGCAGCCGGTACCCGCTGGCGGTGAGATGCGCCAGGTCCCTCGCCAGCGTCGTCGGATCGCAGGATACCAGCGTCAGCCGGGGCGCTCGTAGGCGCAGCAGATTGCCCGTCACCTCCTTGCCGAGCCCGGCGCGGGGAGGATCGGCCAGGATGAAGTCGGGGGCGGTGGCGAGCCCCATGAGGCACTCCTCCACCTGTTGCTGCCGCACGGAAACAGCCACTCCGGCCCGCTCCGCGTTGTGCCGCAAATCCTCAGCCGCCGCGCGGCCGGTCTCCACTGCGGTTACCGCTCCAAACCTCCGTGCGAGTGGGAGACTGAATAGCCCCACGCCGGCGTAAAGGTCGAGCGCTGACTCGCCGCTCGCTTCCGCCAGCGCCAACTTCGCCAGCCGGTCCACCAGAAACCGATTGACCTGAAAGAATGACCGGTGACCCACGCGAAACGTCTCTCCGGCCGCCCGGTAATCCAACGCCGGCTTGTCGGCACCTGGAATGAGCTTCGCGCACCACTCGAAGAAGCCCCGCGCCAGGCGTTTGCCGCGAATTGTCCCCACGTTCACCTGTGTCTCCTCGCCGTTGGTGAAGAGTTCAATGGTTCGCACGAATGCGGGGAAACGGGGCTGGTGCGCCATCCGCCGCAGCGCTGCCAGCGCCTCGTTGATCTTCGGCGCGGCCACGACGCACTCGAGTACCGGCTGCAGTTCGCGGGATCCAGCCTGGTGAAATCCCAGCCGCGCATCGGCAACGTGCAACTGCACCCGGTTCCGGTAGCCCAGCGGCTCGGAAGCGACAAGGTCGATCTCCTCCACCTCCAGCTTCCCCACCCGGCGCAGCGTCTCCTTCAGGATCTCCCGCTTCCACTCGAGCTGCTGCTCATAGGGCGCCTGCTGGTAGTGGCATCCGCCACAGCGGGCGAAATATTCGCACGGCGGCTCCACCCGCTCCGAAGACGGTTCGATGATCTCCACCGCGCGCGCCCGGATCAGGTTCTTTGACTCCCGCGCCGTCTCCACACGCACGGTTTCACCCGGCAGCACGAACGGTGTAAGCACCACTTGGCCGTCCAGGCGCGCCAACCCCTCGCCCCCGTAAACCAGTTTCTCGACAGTGATTTCGTTTAGGATAAGACTTTGCCCTCTAAAAAGAATGAAACCACGAGTCTTCTCCGGAGTCCAACCCTCCGGCGACCTACACATCGGTAACTACCTCGGCGCTCTCAAGAATTGGACACGCATCCAGGACGACTACGAGTGCATTTATTGCATCGTCGATCTGCACGCAATCACCGTCTATCAAGAGCCCGAAAAGCTGCAGGAGAACATTCGCCGGCTGGCCGGACAATTCCTCGCCGCGGGCATCGACCCCGCGAAGTCCGCCGTGATCGTCCAGTCCTCGATCCCGGCGCACGCCGAGCTCGCCTGGATGCTCACCTGCGTCACGCCCGTCGGTTGGCTCGAGCGCATGACCCAATATAAGGACAAGTCCGTCAAGCAGAAAACCATCGGCGATGGGCTGCTGCAGTACCCCGTCCTGATGGCCGCCGATATCCTGCTCTATCAAGCCCAAGTGGTCCCCGTGGGTGAAGACCAGACGCAACACCTCGAACTCACGCGCGACATCGCCCAGAGCTTTAACTCCCGCTACGGCGAGACGTTTAAAATGCCAGAAACGAAACTCCCGGCCGTGGGCGCGAGAGTGATGGGTCTCGACGACCCGGAAACGAAGATGGCGAAGTCCGCCACCGGCGCTAACCATGCTATCTTCCTGCTCGATCCACCCGACGCCACCCGGAAAAAGATCATGCGGGCCAAAACCGACACCCAACCGGCGGTCGAGTTCAAGACCATCGGGCCCGGCATCCGGAATCTCCTCAATATATTCCAGGCGTTTACCGACTGGACTGACGATCAGATCCAATCGCACTTCGAGGGAATGCGCTACGGCGACATCAAGAAGGAGGTCGCCGGCGCTGTCATCGCCGGTCTCGAGCCTATCCAGCGCAAGTACCACGAAATCACCGCCGACAGCGGCTATATCGACCAAGTGCTGCGCGAGGCAGCCGCGCGGGTCGCGCCGGTTGCCAACTCCACCGTCGAGCTCGTGAAGAAAAGGATGGGGCTGTACGTTTAGCTCCATGCCCCCGGCAGCCGTCCCGTGGGTGGAACTGACAGGCTAACTATGAAAATGGACTCCTCGGAGCAACCGCGAATACCGGGAAGAGTCGCCTCCCAGGCCGGACCCGTCTCCCTCTCCGCCTACCTTCTCCTCCTCCGCCGGAATCGGAACTTCCGCATGCTGTGGGCCGCCCAACTCGTCAGCGAAATCGGCGATTGGCTCTACTCCGTGGCCATCTACAGCCTGCTGCTCGAGCTAACCGGCAGCGCCAAGGCCGTGGCCACCGCCATCGTCCTGCAGGTCTTGCCCCAGTTCTTCATTGCCCCGCTCGCCGGTGTTATCAATGACCGCCTCAGCCGGCGCAAGGTCATGATCTTCGCCGACATCGGGCGCGCGCTCGTAGTGCTTGCCATGCTGCCCATCAGCGCGATGGGGCTCGTTTGGCCCATCTATCTGCTCCTCACCTGCGAGAGTTGCCTGTGGGGATTCTTCGAGCCCGGCCGCAGCGCCGTCCTTCCCAACATCACGGCCAACCGCCAGGAGACCCTGGTGGCAAACTCCCTCGCTTCCACCACCTGGAGCTTCACGCTTGCTATCGGCTCCCTGATCGGCGGTCTGCTGGCCGTGGTCTTTGGCCGCGATACCGTCTTCGTTGTCAACTCCTGCACCTTTCTCGTCTCCGCGCTCTTTCTGCGTGGAATGCGCCTCTCCGAGCCGCACATGGCCGGCGCGAAACCCCTCCAGCCGAAAGACCTCGCTGATTTCTCCCCGATTTTCGAGGGAATCCGCTACGTCGCCAGCGACGCGCGCCTCCTCGCGACGCTCCTCGTCAAAATGGGACTCGGCTTGCTTGGAGCCCACTGGGTCATCCTGCCGATCTTCGGCGAACGCATCTTCCCGGTCGATCTCGGCCACCTGGACCCCGGACGCGCGGGCATGCTCGGCATGGCCCTCCTGATGGGGTCGCGCGGCATCGGCGCCCTGCTCGGACCCCTCATCGGAGGCCGCTGGGCAGGCAGCCGCCAAAGCCGGCTGCGCGTCGGCATCGTCGGAGGCTTTGTCCTGCTGGCGGCCGGCTATATCTCCCTCGGCGCAGCGCCCACCATCGGACTAGCCATCCTGACCGTGGCGCTCGCGCACGCCGGCGGCTCCATCGTTTGGGTCTTCTCCACCACTTTGCTGCATTATCAAGCGGAGGACCGATTCCGCGGCCGGGTCTTCTCCGCCGACTTCGCCTTTCTCGTCGTCACCACGGCCCTGGTCTCTTACGCATCGGGAACGGCGGTGGACTTCGGCGTCTCCGTGCGAACCATCTCCCTCGTCACCGGATTGCTCGCCTTCCTGCCGGCCATGCTATGGGCTCTCTTGGCTCTCCCGCTTTGGCGACTGCAGCAGCCCCGGCCGGATCATTCGGACCACTGAGAAACCTTCTCCCCTGCTCGGTGGCTCCATCCGCGCCGCCATCGCGTCAATCACCGCCTCCGGCACAAAGCGCTGGCGCCGGCGGTTGCGCTGCTTGCACACGGCCAAGGGAACATCGAAGAAAATCGCCTCGGCCGTGCAGTTGTACGCCTTCGCCATCTCCAGATACGGGCGGCGCTCCACCGCCGAGAGATGAGTCGCATCGATGTAGGTCACCGGCCGGCCAATCTGGATTCGTCGTGCGAGCAGGTAACGGAGCGTCTCGAACACCTCCGCGTGGATCGTCTGGTCATCCTCGTCGTCGGCCAGTAGCAGGCGCATCGCGTCCGAGGAAAGAACCCGGCTGCCGAAACGGCGCAAATATGTCGACTTCCCCGAGCCGGGCAGGCCAACGCAGACCACAATGCGGGGACGTTGGTCCATCATTTCTCCGCAATGGCGAACTCGGCCACGTCCCGGCGCAGGCCGATCAAATCCGCCGGCTCCATTGCGGTCACCCGACCCAGCAACGCCAGATCTGTCCGCAGCGTATCGCCGGACGCGCACGCGGCGAGTACGCCTCGCGCAATGTCCTCCGTTTCCCGAAGGACCGTCCGGGCATGGATGCGGCAGATTGAAAACGCCGCGCCCGTGCCGCCGGTCCGTTCGCCCCGCAAGGCGGCCGACTCCACTCCATAAGCCAGGCCCGCCAGCCGCCCGATGCGCTCCATCACCTCCTGCTCCTCGTCCAGGGCGCCCCCGTACTTGCGAAAACAGCTCCCCAGGCAGAGCAGCGTTGCCCGCTTGACGCCTGCGGCGGCGGCTAGCGCCTCTTGTACCGGATCGCATTCCTTCATCGACGGCGGCAACGCCATAATCTCTCCCGCCAGCTTTTTCGCGGCTGCCGGCAGCGGCAGCCGCCCTTCCCGGGCGCGGTCAATCAAGATTCGGGCCGCGCCAATCCAGTCCGCCGGAAATACCGCGTGACGCCACTCCGAAATGGAACGCGGCGCCACTGGCTCACCTACCCAGAAACGCAGCCGTGCGGCTACGTCGAGGCAATCGCCCAGAGCGCTTGTTGATAACGCCCGCGCCAACCTGCACTCGGCCGCAAACTCCTCGAACCTTTCAGGCAGGCTGCCGGCGGCATTCAATCGGCCCGCGGCGCGGAATACCACCGATTCGGCCACATAAGCCTGCGTTACGAGTTGCGCCAGCTCTTGCTGCGCGCTACCCTTCGGAAGACCAGGCATCGCCGCCCGGTTGCGGCACTCGCTGATCGCGCCTACGGCTGCCAGGGACAGCAGGAGACTCTCCGCTCCCGCCGCCTGGCCGGCTACCTTCCGCCCCATACCCGCCTCCCCGATCCTATCGCCGGCGGTCACCTTCACCGATTCAAATACTACCTCCCCAGCCCGGTTCACCCGCACCCCCGCCAGCGTTCTCTCCACGGCGAAAAGCGTCTCACCCTCCTCGAGCGTGGCGAGTGTCACGAAGACTCCCGCTGACTCCGCGTTCAGCATTGGAACCCCGGCCGTCATTAGCAGAAGCCCATCCCCGGCGGGCACGGCCCTCACTGCACGCACGGGCCCAAGACTTTCCGGATAGTAGGCCGCGGCGAGCAACTCTCCGGAGGCGATGCGCGTCAGAAGTCTTTCCTTCTGTTCCTCCGTCCCGTGCCAAACGAGCGGCAGCGTAGCCGCACCCGAATGCGCGCAATACCTACGTGCCAAACCCGCGAAAGCCCCCAACCGCTCGGCCACCAGCGCCGCGGAAAGCAGGTCCAGTTCCATTCCGCCGTGGCGTTCGGCAATCAGCACCGCCGTCAACCCCAGATCGGCCGCCCGGCGCAGCGTGCCAGGAAGGTCCCGTGTGTCTGTAGCGAACTCGTTACGGAGAAACTCTTCGGTAGTCTGAACGATGGCTTCGTGCTCTTCGGTAAGCGATTCAGGCGTGAAAACGGCATCCGCCGGCGTCTCCGACAGCAGGAATCCCCCGCCGGTATCCGCCAGCGTTTCACCCATCCGGCGCTCCCAGCAGTTCGAAGATCCCCGCCGCTCCCTGGCCGCCGCCGACACACATCGTCACCATTCCATAGCGCACCCGCCGCCGCCGCATCTCATGGAGCAGCGTCGCGGTCAGCTTGGCCCCCGTACATCCCAGCGGGTGGCCGAGAGCGATCGCGCCGCCGTTCACGTTCAGGCGATCGATGTCGAACCCCACCTTCCGGATCACCGCCAACGACTGCACCGCGAACGCCTCGTTCAACTCGATGAGGCCGATGTCGTCCAGCTTCAGCCCGGCCAGCGCGAGCGCCTTCGGAATCGCCACCACCGGACCGATCCCCATGATCTCCGGGGGCACTCCGCCCACCGCGAAGCTCACGTATCGCGCCAGCGGCCGCAGCCCCAAATCGGCTGCCCGGCTCTCGGACATCACCAGCGCCACCGCGGCGCCGTCGCTCATCTGCGACGTGTTGCCGGCGGTAACGGAACCTTCGGCGTGGAACACCGGGCGCAGCGCACCTAGCTTCTCGAGCGACGTGTCCGCCCGGGGGCCTTCGTCCTTCATCACGACGCTGTATTGCGTTCGCGGCGAGCCGTTTACCGGCGTCGTGATGCCTACCGTAACCGGAACAATCTCGCTGTCGAACCGGCCTTCCGCCTGCGCGCGCAGCGCGTTCTGATGGCTCCGCAGCGCGAATGCGTCCTGCTCCTCGCGGGAGATGGAAAATCGCCGCTGCAAGTTCTCCGCCGTAAGGCCCATGCTGATGTACGCCTCCGGATGCTCCTCCACCAGCACCGGATTCGGAGCAAAGTTGTAGCCGAACATCGGCAGGATGCTCATTGACTCCGTCCCGCCCGCCAGAATCGCCGCCGCGCCGCCCGCCCGTATCCGGTCCGCTGCCAGCGCAATCGCCTGCAGCCCGGAAGCGCAGAAGCGGTTGATCGTGAGCCCCGGAACAATGTCCGGAATCCCCGCCCGCAGCGCCGCGATCCGCGCCACGTTCATCCCGGCCTCGGCCTCCGGCATCGAGCAGCCGAGAATCACATCGTCGATCTCGTCCGCGGCCACTTCTGGAAAGCGCTCCCGCAGCGCCTCGATCACCGTCGCGGCCAGATCGTCCGGGCGCACCGTTTTCAGACGTCCGCGCGGAGCGCGCCCCACCGGGGTTCTCAAGCACTCGACAATCACAGCTTCCTGCATGACATCTCCTAGTTCCTCAACGGCTTCCCCGTCCCCAACATATGCGCGATGCGGTCTTGCGTCTTCTTACACCCGCAAAGGCTCAGGAAAGCCTCGCGCTCCAGGTCCAGCAAATACTGCTCCGAGACAGTCTGCGCGCCGGTCAGCGGCCCACCGCTCAGCACTAAGGCGAGTTTCTCGGCGATCACCAGATCGTGATCGGTAATCTTGCCGGACTCATGAGCCAGCCACGCCCCCATCCTCAGCTTCGCGTATGCCGCCTCGCCTCCCACTGCTATGTCCTCGCGCGGCAGGACCGGCACGTAGTTCCTCGCCAGCGTCAGCGCTGCCTGTTTCGCATCGTCGATGAGCCGCTCCGGGTTCATCGTGATCCCATCGTTCGCCGTCAGCAATCCCATCTCCGCCGCCTCCACCGCGCTCCCGGACGGGCGGCCGGCGCTGATCAGCTTGTAGGACGCGTCCACGCTGCCCAGCCGCAGTAGCATCTGCTTGCACCCGCCCGCTGCCGGTATCAAGCCGACCCCGGTCTCCACCAGTCCCATCTGCAACTCTGCCGCCGCCTGGGCCCGCGCCGCGTGTAAAACCACTTCGCACCCGCCGCCCAGGGTATAGCCGAATGGCGCCGCCACCACGGGTTTGCTCGCGCAACGGATCGCCATATTGATGTTCTGAAAACTCTTCAGGAACCGCTCGATCTGCGCGAAGTCGCCTTCCTGCGCCGGCAGCAGCAGCAGCGTCAGGTTGGCCCCCGCGCTGAAGTGCGCGCCCTGATTGGCGATAATCATCGCCTCGAAGTTCCGTTCGGTTTCCTCCAACCCGCCCCGCAGGATCGAGAATGCATCCTCGTGCAGAGCGTTCATCTTGCTGTGGAACTCCACGCACAGCACCCCGTCGCCCATGTCCACCAGCGACGCTCCCGCGTTCTCCCGGATCACCCCCCGCGCGCGCTTCACGTCTCCCAACCGAAGCACCCCCGGCGTCTGCTCCAACTCCTCCCACGCGCCCGCCGCGAGGTCGAAATACTCCGTCCGCGGTTCTCCGCTCGCATCGGCCGGACGGTAAAACGACGTCGCACCGCTCTCGAGCATCCTCCGCACGTTCTCCGGCAGCGTCCGGCCCTCGCTCTCCATCCGCCTCGCCGCCGGCTCGAAGCCAACCGCGTCCCACATCTCGAACGGCCCGAACTGGAATCCAAAGCCCCAGCGCAGCGCCCGGTCCACTTCCACCACCCGGTCGGAGATCTCCGGAATCCGCTCCGCGCTGTACTGAAACAAATCGGCAAGCAGCTTCCAAAGAAACCGGCCCGCCCGGTCATCGCTGTTCACCATGTGCCGCAGCCGCGCGCCAAGATCCGCCATCTCGAGCGCCATCTGCGCCGGGGGAAACTCCGGCGTCCTCGCCGGCCGGTACTCCAAACTCTCCAGATCGAGCGCTTCAATCACCCGCTCGCCACCGCTCTGGACGCGCCGGTAGAAGCCCTGCCCGGACTTTTCTCCCAGCCAGCCCTTCTCGATCATCGCCGCAAGAAATTGCGGCGGCTCGTACCGCCCCCGCCACCTCTCGCCCTCGTCCACGCGGCGCTGGTTCTCGAGCACGGCACGCCAGACGTCCAGGCCGATAATGTCAAGCAGCCGGAAGCTCGCGCTCTTCGGCAGCCCGATCAGCGGGCCCGTCAGCGCATCTGCTTCCTCCACCGAATAGCCGTCTTCGGTGACGATCCCGTGTACCGTCGCCCCAAAGAAAACCCCGATCCGGTTACCAATGAAGTTCGGCGTGTCCTTGCACGGCACGACGCCCTTCCCGAGCCGCCGGTCGCAGAACGACGCCAGGCGGGCCATCAGCGCGGCGTCGGTCTCCGGCCCCGCCACCAGTTCCACCAGATGCAGATAGCGTGGAGGATTGAAGAAGTGCGTCCCCAGAAAGCGCCGGCGGAACTCGGTGGAGAATCCTTCGCAGATCTCCGCGGGCGAAATGCCGCTCGTATTGGTCGACAGCGCCGCGTCCGGACGCGCATGGGCCGCCACCTTCTCCCACAGTTCCCGTTTCACGGCTCGATCTTCCACCACCGCTTCGAGAATCCAGTCGCAATCGGCGGCCAGCTTTAAATCGTCCTCGAAATTCCCGAGCGTGATCATTCCCGGGCCCGCCTTCGTGAAGAACGCCGGCGGCTTCTGCTGAACCGCCGCCTCCAGCCCGCGCCGGGCCGCCGCATCCCGGTCCGCTTCTCCAGGCGGGACAATATCAAGTAAAACGGAAGGAACGCCGGCATTCGCAAAGTGCGCCGCAATTCGCGCACCCATCGTGCCGGCCCCAAGTACGGCAACGCGTCGGATATTCAACATGAGGCCTCGCGGGAGAGCGCGGCCCTCCCAGTCTCGGAGTTTAGCGGAAATGCCACCCGGAATAGAAATCCGAAAGACAATCGCGGAAGGTTGGCATCCGCTCGCTTGAACAACGCAAATAGGTACCTGCGCCACGATCAGCCGGATTCAATAACGAGAACCGGACTCGGTCTTGGCAAAGTTGGGGATCATGCGCCCCCGGCGACTCATTCTCCCCACCCGCGTGATACGCTATTCGGCAAACCATGTCCCGAACGAAAGCAGAACCAACCCGGCGCGCCCTGCTCTCCGGTTTCGCCGCCGCTTCCGCCGTCCGCGTCATGGGCGCGAATGATCGCATCCGGCTCGGCCTCATCGGCTGCGGCGGCATCTCCAAGGCCGATCTCAACGCATTCTTCGCCTCCCCCGAAGTCGACTGCGTCACCATCTGCGATGTCGACGACGCGCGCATCGCCGGCCGGCTAAAGCACGTCGAGGAAGCGCGCGGCCGCACGCCCGCCGCCGTCAAGGACTACCGCCGCATCCTCGACCAACAGGATATCGACGTCGTGCTCATCTGCACCCCGGACCACTGGCACGCCCTGCCAATGGTCCACGCCTGCCAGGCCGGCAAGGACGTCTACGTCGAAAAGCCGCTGGCCACCACCATCGCCGAGGGCCGCGCCATGGTCGCAGCCGCCCGCCGCCACCAGCGCGTCGTCCAGATGGGCACACAATGGCGCAGCGGCGAGCACTACCGCCGGGCCATCGAGTACGTCCACTCCGGCAAGCTCGGCAAAATCCGCCAGGTGCGCGTCTGGGCCTACCTCGACTGGGTCAAGGGCGCCGGCAACCCTCTCGACGCGCCGGTCCCCGCCGGCGTCGACTACGACATGTGGCTGGGGCCCGCTCCCAAACGGCCCTTCAACAAGAACCGCTTCCATTTCAACTTCCGCTGGTTCTGGGACTACGCCGGCGGTCTTATGACGGACTGGGGCGTCCATCTCATCAACCTCGCCCTCTGGGGAACCGGCCCCGAGTGGCCCAAGCGCGTCTTCAGCTCCGGCGGCCGCTACGTCCTCACCGACAACACCGAAACGCCGGACTCCCAAATCGCGGTCTATGACTTCCCCTCCTACCGCCTCATCTTCGAGCACCAGATCGAAAATCGGCTCGGGCCCGACCGCCGCGAACATGGCGTGTGGTTCAACGGAACCGATGCCTCGTTAATCCTCTACCGCGACGCCTGGGAAGTGATTCCCGAACCGAGCAGAAAAAGCGTGCCGGAAGAGATCCACAAATCGACTCCCGGCGACCAGGACCGCGCCGTGCATGCCCGCAACTTCTTGGACTGTGTCCGCAGCCGGGAAGACCCGGTCGAGAATGTTGACATCGGCCACCACGTCTCATCGGTGGCCCACCTCGGCAATCTCGCCTTCCGATCCACCGGACCGGTCGAGTGGGATGCCAAACGCGAACGGGTGGTCGGGAACAAGACCGCCGACAAGCTGGTCGGAGTGAAGTACCGCAAACCCTGGAAACTGCCATACATGAGTCGAGGCTGAGAAGTAAGTGAGGAACCAATATGAAATCAGCAATCGCGTTCGTCATCGCCGCCGCGCTCTGCGCACTCCCGCTCCTTGCCCAGCCCAAACCGGGGCAAGTATTCGCCGCGGATGGCTCCGGCATCTTTGGCTACAAGGACACGCCCATCCAGCCTTGGTCGGGCTATCACGTTCATGACCCCGACCGCCCGGCCCCGCCGCGCGTGCGCACCGGCGCGCCGGGCGAACCTCCATCGGACGCAATCGTGCTTTTCGATGGAACGGATCTCTCCCAATGGCAGCCCACCAAATGGCAAGTGCGGGACGGATATGTCGAGGTGACCGAAGGACCGCTCATCACACGTGAGGTATTCGGCGACGTGCAGCTTCACGTCGAATGGCGGACCCCCGATCCCCCCGAAGGCGAAACCATGAACCGCGGCAACAGCGGCGTCAACCTGATGAGCGTCTTCGAAGTCCAGGTCTTCGATTCCCATACCGTCAAGGTCTACCCCGACGGCCAGGCCGCCGCCGTCTACGCCCAGACTCCTCCCCTCGTGAGCGCCGTCCGGGAACCCGGCATCTGGCAAACCTACGACATCATCTTCTTCGCCCCGAAATTTAACGCCGGCCAGATGGTCGAGCCGCCGCGCCTCACCATGTTCCATAACGGCGTCCTCGTCCACCACAACCAGGAAATCTACGGCGGCGTCGCCCACAGGCGGCTGCCCCGGCCGATAGAAGTCGGCCGCACTAAAGCTCCGCTCCTCCTCGGCGGGCACCACAACCCCGTCCGCTTCCGCAACATCTGGGTCCGCCGGCTGGATTAGACTGGGACGCCCGGCCGGGGATCGCAAAGCCGGCGTCGCGTGAGGCTCGTGCACTGTACCCGGACCGATGGGCACAGCCGCGTTTACACATGTGACGGAATAAGCGCCGTGATAACCCGCCATCTGTTTCTCCCGAACTCGTCCAGTAGTGGTTCCTGGCCGGAACAGAGCTTGCTCCAGGCTGGCCAGGCGGCAAACCAGTATGCAGCTATCGGCATCCAACGCGAAGGGTTTGGGCCGGCGCGCAATCAGTTCGGATCGTGTCATCCTTCTGTTCACGCGTGCGCCGAGTGAGGAAGCCAAGGCTAAGGGTCTGCCCTCCGGATCCGGATCCCGGCTGTTCGCGGCGTTCATCGGCCGCTGGCGCGAGCGGGCATCTGAGGCGGGGGCGGAGCTGATAGCGGTCACTCCGGCTGCCTCGGCCTCCTCGCTTCGTGCTCTGCTCCCGGATACTCGCATCCTGTTGCAAAGCGAAGCCTCTTTCGGCGAGCAACTCGAATCCGCCTTCCAGGCAGCTTTCGCTTCCGCCGCGAAAGCCGTTGTCACCGTGCCCGGCGATTGCCCCCCGCTCGCCGTGGAATCGCTCGAACGCGCCTTCCGTCACCTCGAAAGTGATGGCCGCGCGATGGCCATGATGCCATCGGAGGACGGCGGCGTGAACCTGTTGGGATTCTCCCCGTCCGCCCGGCGCGATCTTCCCGGCGTCTGCTGGTTCGGCCCCGGAGTCTGCGTGGCCCTTCGCGGCCAGGCCGCATGTTTTGGTTTGCCGTTGCTCGAGGCCGGCTCTTCTGCCGATGTCGACCACATCGCTGACGTGCGGGCGATCTATCTCCGCAGCCTCGCCGACCCGGCGTGGCGCCCCTTCCGGGAGTTGCTCGCGAGCCTCTTGCTCCGTGCGGCCTACCCGGAAACAAGCTTCCCCGCCGTTCGGCCCGCCTGGTTTCTCCAGGCCTTCTTCGAACGAGGCCCTCCTCCGCTGTTCGCCTGACTCGTTTTCACGCGAGTCCTCCAATTGCGCCCTCCGCCTGGCTGGACGCCTTCCGTACGTCCCAGGGCGGAGTCTATGCATGATGCAAAAACGTGGACGAAAGTTCAGGTGTACGAGGTGTAGTCGAAAAGGAGTCCCTTTCTATGTTGCGAAAACTGGAGGTATGTTTCTTGCTGGGCGCGGCCCTCATCCTGAGTCACGAGGCGCGCGCTCAGGGTGATGCCGCGATCGTCGGCGTCATCACCGACCGGAGCGGCGCGGTCCTGCCGAATGCACAGGTAGTTCTCACCAACGTCGATAACGGGGCCGAGCGCATGACCGCGACGAATGAGACGGGCTCGTATCAACTGCCCGGCTTGCCGGCCGCGAGATACCACATCCAGGCTTCCTTCCCCGATTTCAAAAGCTCCGTCAGCTCAGTGTTTCCCCTTCGCGTCGGCCAGGAACGGCGCGTCGACCTCACACTCGAACCTGGACCCGTCACCGAAAGTGTGACAGTCGAGGCAAGTGCCCTCGCCACGGCCACCGAAAACGCTACCGCCTCCGTCGTCGTTGACCAGGAAAGCATCGCCACGCTTCCGCTCAACGGACGCCAGCTCCAAAATCTCGCGCTTCTCGTCCCGGGGGTCGCGGCCGGATGGAACTGGTCCACGGCGGCCAACCGTTACGGAAAGGCCCGCGAGAATCTCGAAGGGGCCTTTGTCGTGAACGGAGCGCGCGGGCGCTCGAACGACTTCGTGCTTGACGGCATGCCGATGAACGTCCGCCAGTATGGAGTAATCAATTTCGAGCCCTCCAACGAGGCGGTCCAGGAATTCGAGGTCAAGACCAGCCTGCCCACCGCCGAGTTCGGACGGACCATGGGATCCACCGTCAATATCGTCACTCGTTCCGGCGGGAATCGGTTCCACGGATCGGTCTACGAGTTCTTCCGCAACGACAAACTCGACGCCAACGACACATTCAACAATCGCGCCGGACTACCCCGCGGCAAGCTCCGCCAGAACCAATTCGGCGGATCTATCGGAGGCCCCCTCGTCCAGAACAAGCACTTCTTCTTCGCCAACGCCGAATTCCTGCGGATCATCGAAGGCGTCGAAACTCGAGTGGTCAGCGTGCCGACCCCAAGCGAACGCCAGGGATTGGTCGAGTTCGTCGACCAGCAGGGAGCAGCCAGGAACCTCGATCTCTCGGACCGGATTAACCCTATCTCGCGGAACCTGCTCGGATTCTATCCGGAACCCAATGCCAGCGGTCCGAATGGCCTCAACCGCAACTCTTCGCTTCTCATCGCGCTCAACGACTACCAGGTTCACGGTAGAACAGACCACCACTTGACCAGCCGTGACATGGTGACCGTGCGTCTCTCTTGGAACCTGAACGACCAGAACTACCTCATCAACCGCTTCGGCGGCCCGTTCATTCCTGGCTTCAATCTACTCAATCCGGAAGAAACCTGGAACGCCTCCGTCGCCCATCTGCACACCGTCAGCCCCACACTCGTCAACGAACTGCGGATCGGATTCAACCGCTACACCAACGATCTGGGCAACGGCGACCCGACTCTTCCCAGCAGCGTGGGACTGCCGAACGGAAACGAAACCGCCAACGGAATCCCTTTCGTGACCTTCCTGGGCGGAACCCTGGAGAGCCTCGGCGGGCAGCCATGGCTCAATCGCGAACAGAATGAGCTCACGGCCATGGTCTCCGACTCGGTAAGCCTGCTGAGCGGCAACCACAACATCAAGTTCGGCGGCGAAATTCGGCGGCTGCACTACAACACGCGCGGCGCATTCAATCAGCGCGGCACAATCTCCTTCGACGGCTCACGGAACGGCATGATCCCCCGCCTCCCAGGCAACGAACGAGCCGGCGCCCTCGCGGACTTCCTGCTCGGGCTACCGTTTGAGAGCACGATTGTGACCGGCCAGTTCGGGCGCGGCTATCGCCAATGGGCCTACTCGGGATACTTCCAGGACACGTGGAGAGCCACGCCGCGGCTCACACTCAATCTCGGTTTGCGATACGAATACTCGGCGCCCTGGAGCGAGGTGAACGCCAAGCTATCAAACCTCACCCCCGGCGGCGTGCTGGCCGTTGTCGGCGAACCCGGCCTCGATCGCCTCTATCGGCCGGACCGCAATAACTTTGGCCCTCGCGTCGGCCTCGCCTTCAATGTGGACGGGAAAGGACGAACCGTCATCCGCGCCGGCTTCGGAGTTCTCTACGAAACGCTATTGCAGGCGAACTCGATCGAGCAAGTCGAGAATAACCCGCCATTCTCCGCCGCGGCCGTTACTCGCCAACCCACGCCCTTCCCCGGCGATGGATCCGGCGCCACGACACTGCTGGACTTGCGCGGAGCCGCGGAGCCCGCAAAGTCAATTGCCGCCGTCGGCGTCAACGGATTCAACAACCCCTACACGATGCAGTACACCTTCTCCATCCAGCGGCAGATGGGCCGCAACTGGCTCACAGAGGTCTCTTACGCGGGCAGCCGTGGACTCGCTCTCCCGGTCTTTCGCAACATCAACCAGGTCCCGCTTACGTCGCTGACCGCGCCCCAGCGGGACGCAATCGAGACCGAAATTGCTGCCGGACGCGACACGACGGCGGCTATCGCCGGTCTGCGTCCTTTCCCCCAATTTGACGCCATCACCTTCAGCGAGAACACCGCCCAATCCACCTATCACAGCGCGCAAGCCCGGCTCGAAAAGCGATTCGGCGCCGGAACTAGCCTGATGGCGTCCTACACCTTCGCGAAGTCAATTGACAACGCAAGCGACTTCGGCTCGGGTGATCCATCCGAGCAGGTGCTCGATGCACGCAATCTCGCCGTGCAGCGAGCCCCCTCCAGCTTCGACATAACGCACCGCTTCAGCGGCGCGTTCACCTACAATCTGCCGCTCGCCCGCCTCTGGCAGTCGGGACCACGGCGGTTAGTGGAAGGCTGGCAAGTCAACGGGGTCGTTACCCTCCAGTCGGCGCAGCCATTCACGCCCTTCCTTACCGTTTTCGATCCCTTCCGCAACGAGAGCTTCAATCGTCCCGACGTTATCGGGGATCCCCATCGCGGCGTGCCCGCTGAGCTTGCCTTCAATCCCGCGGCCTTCACCGCCCCGGCTCCGGGCGCATTCGGCAATGCCGGACGCAACATCATTCGCGGAGACGCTTTCCACAGCGTTGACCTCTCCATCTTCAAGCGTACGGCGATCCATGAGCGCGTGACGCTCGAGTTGCGCGGGGAATTCGTTAATGCCTTCAACAACGTGAACTTCCAGGGACCCGACGTCAACCTCACCTCGAGCCCCGGCGCCTTTCGTGCCGCGGCGCAGCCCCGCATCGTGCAGATTGGAGCCAAACTGAACTTCTGATTCGTGACCGGATTCCGAATCAAACCAAAGGACAACCAAACGAGGAGCGAATCGAATGGAATCGATCTACTGGGTAATGACATGGCTCTGCCACCGGCGCTGTAAGCACTGCTACGAAGACCGCTTTCACCCGTACTATGGCCGCGACCTCGAGCAGGTCGTCGCCGAATCGCGCCGGAATTTCCCGGCCGTCATCGACAGCCTGCCCGAGAGGATGACCTACTTCGACCACAACCGGCCGCTTCCGGACGGCGGCTTCGAAGAGCGGCCCGGACGGATCATCCTCGCCGGTGGGGAAATACTGCTCGATCCTGTCCGCGAACCGGTGCTCTACCCCGCTCTCGAAGCTCTGCATGCCAAGTACAACCGCCGGGGCGGGATTAAACTGCTCGTGCAGACGACCGGCGACTTAGTCACTGAAAAGATCGTCGCGGAGTTGCTCGAACGCCATGTCTGGACTATCTCCGTTTCCGGATTGGACGCCTATCACAAAGGGCTCGAGACCGGGGAGGCGCGGCAGCGGCTCAAAAACAAACTCCGCGCGATCTTTGAATCCCAAGGTATGGAGTTCTTCGACTCGGTCGCCGAAAATGCCGGCCTGCCCGGGGATGCCGGCGCGTACTACCACTTCTTCGGCGCGACACCGGAATCGTGGATCGCTCCCCTCTGGCCACGCGGCCGCGCCTTCGAAAATGAACTCTCCACCGCTACCGTGACGGACAACTTCTGCAACGGATGGTCCGGCGGCCTGAACTTCCTCGCCTACCGGCATGCCGGCTCCGAGGTCTCCATTGAACCGAACGGCAGCGTCTACCCCTGTTGCATCAAAACCAAGCTCCCGGTCGGCAACCTCTTGGAAGAACCACTCGAGACAATCCTCGAACGTCACACCGGAAATCCGGTCTATGAAGCAATCTCCATGGGACATCCGGAACGCATGGGAATCGCCCACGGCTGGAGCGTGGACAAGTTCCTGGAGAAATCAGTTGTCAAACTGGCATCCGGCAAGGAGTACCGCAACCTGTGCGTTGGCTGCGACCGCTTCCATGAAGAGGTGCTGATGGCCGGTCGCGGCCTTGTGCAATTGGCTTCTTGAGCGTGTGAAGTCGCCGTGGCTCGCCATACACCCGGCGCCCATCCCTCCAACCTCACCTAACCATGGAGTTCACAATCCCTGCACCGGTCGCGACGCCGCACGTAGGCAACTTCGTCCTACGTCTGTCGCGGCTGATAGAGGTGCTGATCCTCACAACAACGGTCTCCACGGCTTCAACCTCAATTTGCATCTCGCATGGCGTTGCGTACAGGAACTCGGAACTTGCCGTCATCATGGGAAAATCGGTAAAACTGTCCTCGCAATCGGACTCGTACTACTGTGTTATAAACGACGAGCGCAGCAGCATGGACAACAGGGGAGCTTGCTGATCAGAAAACGGGCGATCTTGATGCGGAGGGTGGCGATCGAATTGGCGTTATGCCGTTCGGCTCATGTGGGGCGAGCCGCGGGGTTGGTGGTCGGGCGGAAGCCGCGCCGCGCGTAGCTGTAGTCGGCCGGTGCGGGCAGAGGGGGAAAGCCGGCTCCGCTCTGCCACCAGGAAGCCGTAGGCCGCAATGCAAAGTGTCGCGTGATGATGGAAGCCCCGCCAGCCGCGGCCTTCATAATGCCCTAATCCCAGTCCCTGCTTCAGCTCCTGGTAGTCCCGCTCAATGATCCAACGGTGCTTGGCCAAGCTCACGAGCGCCTTCCGTCGGGTCCGAGCCGGCAGCGTCGAAAGCCAGTACTTCGCGGGTTCGGCTTCCTCCGCTGGCCATTCGATCAACAGCCATTCTTCCGAGTACGGCTCACTCCGCTTCTGATCCCGGTGAGCCGGGCGCACCCGAACGGTCGCAAAACGCGATTGCAGTTCGTGTCGGGTTCCCACCCGCCAGGTGGCCGATTGCCACACCTGCTGAGGCAGGGACAGAACCAATTGCTTTTTCCGAGACCGTCAGCTGTTCTGCATCCCAGTGCAACCGGCTGGGCGGACGCCCCCGGCCCTTCTGCCGCGGTTTTGGGCCCGGAACTTCGCCGGGCCGCCACACGGTCGTGTTCTCGTGAATCCCCACCACATACTGCAAACCCAGCTTGGTGATCCCTTCCCGAAAGCCCGTATCGTTGTCCCAGGCGGAATCCGCCAATACCGGCGCAGTCGGAAGCTCTTGCTCCACCGCCCGGCGAATCTGCGCCAGCGCGATCTCCCGCTTCGTTTGAAAATGGGGCTCCTCACGTACACCGGTTGCCTTCCGCCGCTTCCCGTCACCGGCCCAACTCTCCGGCAGGTACCAATGCCACGCGATGGGAAGACCAGTCTGCTCCGTCGTCACCGACAGCTTCACCGCTACTCGCCAGTTTTCCTGCTTGCCCATTTGTCCGCGGTACTGCCGCGCCACCCCAACGGAGTGCTTGCCCTTCTTGACGAAGCCGGTGTCGTCGACAATCCATGACGCCACTGGCCACTTCTCCTAAATCCGCGGCAGGACCCAACCACACACCATTTCCAACATCGCTTCGTCATTCCACGGAGCATCCCCCACGACATGGTGCAGCGATTGGTACGGGCGCCGGACGTTGTCGGGCCCCACACGCTCCGCCATTGGCTCCACGCTCTTGCGCTCGCCCGGCAGCAACAGCCCCGTGCAGTATCCCTTCAGCGGCGCCTCCGGTCCGCATGCCCCGCGGCTTTCGTCAGACCATCCATGTATGCCGTAAATCGCTGCTCTTGTGGGCCTGGCGCAGATTGAGTACTCACAAAACAATCTCACATCAAAATGTTCACTTCAAACACAATAGCCAAGAGCCGATCGGAGGTGAGTTTCGCGCCGTGACAATCCGGTTACCAATCTGGTTACTGTGATAACAACGAACGCTACCAGACTGTGTTGGCCTTGATTGGCGCGGGGCACTGGCCGATGTGCTCGGAGCTGCGCGTGAGGCGTCTCTCCCGGCCATCGATGTGCTGGTCCCGCCTGACGGCGTCAGTTGCCACCCACGCGTTTGACGCTTACGTTCCCCGTGGAGTATCCATGACTGCGAGGGTCAAAGCTCACCGCAGGCATCGCAGCATCCGGGACTGGTAGCAACTTTCCGGTACCCCGTACAGAAGTCCTGCATCCAGTATTGGATTCTTTCGCAAGTAGAGGACCCACAGCAATCCACTTGCGCGCCGGGGCCACAGTCGCCAGCCTTCGTACAGCCGAAGCTAAAGGCCGGGTGGTTGTCGAACATGCTGCAGAACTTATCGTTCGTACAGGACGGACAATCGGCGTAAATGGAACACGCGACATCCTCATCGCCATCGCAGTCAATGCAAGTAGAACAATCACAACTCGGGCCGTCCGCCGACACACCCGTGGAAACCAGTGCAACTATAGCCACAGTCACATAAAGACAACCGATCAGTTTTCTGTACCAATTCATCTTCATCACCCAACTCCTTTCCCATGCCGCCAGCCGAACCCTCGCACCAGTCACTCGCGTTGTTTCTCATTTATCGTGGAACAGGGTAGATGAGGATGTTGCCCGAAACATCACCGAGGTAAAACCGTCCTGCGTAAACTCCGACAAAATGGGGACTCATCAACTGGCGCCCTCCTTCGGTTCTGGGAAGGGCGAAATCAAAGCTTCGAACAAACTGCGCACCTTCATACTCCAAAACTACCGACCGATCCCCCGGAGTTCCGCTTCCGAGGAGGAGGTAAATAGATTTGTCGCGCGCGACTGAATCAAGGACGAGCACGGGGCTGCCTGTCTCGTCTTGCGCAAACATCTTCTCATTCTTCCGACGAGCCTCAGCAAGCTCAGGCGCCTCGAGCCGGGTAACGGAAGACTCGCCTAAGAAACGTACCGTCGCTTGCACACCATCCACCAGGGCAGCATTGTCTCGCCCGACTGCCAGGAAGTGCCCGAACGGTACACTCAGGCTCTCTTCTCCCGCTTGTCGGAACCTCCATTCCGCGCATAGGCTAAGCCCCCTATTCCCATCTGCACAGATGCTTTCAAGAAGAATATCAGTTGGAGCCGACTGCTCCGGCGTGCCGTCGGATCGTAGCTTCAATATGGTGCCAAAGCATTGCGCCCCGATATAAACAGAACCGCTATCGTCCAAATCCAAGCAGTTCTCTCCACCGGGGCTCGGTAGCGGGACGAGCCTCACTAGCCTCCCTGAATGGTCTGTTTGGACAACGGTGGGGGGGATACCGGCTTTCGGAACCTGGAGAAGCATCTGGTGAATTCCGCTCTCACCCACAACCATATCCACTACTCTCAGGTCTGCTCGGGTGTAGCTATGGTCGCTGTGCTGTTCCAATGCTTCGAGCAAGTTGATCTCTTGAATCAACGCTGTCGCGGGCTCCGCGATCGTGATATTCCCGCTGGACATTACGACAGCAACAAGGATAACGAGACCCAACGTGGGAAGAATGTCCGGCAGACGTTTTCGCAGCGGCTCGCTATAGTTTCGCATTCGTGATTCTCCGTTTCAGCTAAGGATTATTCCCCATACCTAACTGCGACCATAGTGTAGAGCAAAAAAAACAACGGGGTCAATTAAAAAGCGGAAATACTTTCCACTTTCTTGCTTTCTTAGCATGGAACTGCTCCCTTCACCCGCGGCGCACGAGAAGCTCTCGCTGAGGGGCCGTCCCTTCACCTCGCGGGTCAAACGGAAGTTCCGGCCAAGACCGGGCTGATTGGGTTGATGGCAACGGCAGTTTGGTTGCCCACAACGGCCTTGGATGGCGGCAACCTTCGGTCCGGCCTGTGGACTGCCCACATGGATCCAGTTCGTCCAACCGCCACCGGCTACATCGAGTTCTAAGCGACGTTATTGCTCGGTTCCAGCACCGGGTGGTCCAGGAAGCGGCCGAGCCTGGGGCACAGCCCGAGCGTTTATTTGATCGGCTCGCCAAGCTTGCTCGAAGGCAGCGTACCGATGGCGGACGCCTCGACCGCCGCCTAGATCTGGCCCAACAGCGGCCGCGAGCGTTGTTGCCGCGATGCGTCGCGACCGGCCACACCAAGGCGGAGCTTGCGCGCTTCGGCGTCGACCGCGAACAACTCGTCGATGCCCTTGGCCGCGGCATCGCGCGGATTCAGATCGAGCGCGTCGACGAAACCGCGTCTGGAGTGCGTCCAGCAGGCGGCGTGCACCAGCCTCGGGCCGCCGGCTTATTCGCAGGCGATGTGTCCGTCCGTTCGCAAAATTCCCTCGTAATCGTCGGTAAATTCCTTCGGCCCGTCCCGCCCCGCCAGCCGGAAATCGAACATTACACCGCCGCCCGGCCAGTCGTACTGCCAGAGATAGGCCTCGTGGTTGTGCCCCCGCCGGTCGTGCATCTGTACATCCACCGTCGTCTCGTCGGCCTGGACGTAGCCTCCGTCGAGCACCTCGCTCTCGTCGTAGCCGATCACTTCCATCGCCTAACCGCAGGCCTTGCGCTGGCACTGCTCGGCGGTGCAGGGGATCACCCGCTCAACGCGCGGCATCTCTGGCGGCAGTTCCCGACGGCCGGGATGCGGACGCTGGTAACGCCGCTCTCCCGGTTCGGGGACAGGCTCGCGCTCTCGGCATCCACCTACTCGCGGCTGACTCCCGACTCCTGGTGGAGCAACTTCAGTTGCGCGTCGCTCAGCTTGTCACTCGCCGGGCCGTACTTCTTGATCCGCTCCAGAACCTTCATCAACCCGACCAGCGTCGGTGCGTCGAACCGGCGCCCAACCTCGATCTTCCTGCCTCGACCGATGACCAACGATAAGCCGTTGCCGCCCTCCGGAGACAGCATTCGAGTTCGGCGCCTCGACGGCGACACACCTGTTTCCGCCCGCCTCGCGGCCGGTTTCTCGCAATCGCTTCCTGGAGGGTCACAGCGTCGCCGAGCTCAAACTCCGGCTCGCGCAAAACCGTCGCTAATTCAGACCGCTGGTCTCTTACTCAGCCACCAACTGCTCGCCCTCCGTCCAGTTCCTGCGGCGCCACATCACTACTGCCCGTTGTTGTTCGTCCTTCTCTCAAATCAATCACCCGCCCCAGATCCGGGGAAGATGGAGTTGCTCTGACGCATACGCCTGAACTTCCTCGCCCACCGGCATACCGGCTCCGAGGTCTCCATTGAACCGAACGGCAGCGTCTACCCCTGTTGCATCAAAACCAAGCTCCCGGTCGGCAACCTCTTGGAAGAACCACTCGAGACAATCCTCGAACGTCACACCGGAAATCCGGTCTATGAAGCAATCTCCATGGGACATCCGGAACGCATGGGAATCGCCCACGGCTGGAGCGTGGACAAGTTCCTGGAGAAATCAGTTGTCAAACTGGCATCCGGCAAGGAGTACCGCAACCTGTGCGTTGGCTGCGACCGCTTCCACGAAGAGGTGCTGATGGCCGGTCGCGGCCTTGTGCATTTGGCTTCTTGACGCTCCGAAAAGGCGGAATCGAGCTCCCTGGCAGCGGGCCTGTTCCATGCGCCCCATTGCCAGCGCCCAAGCCGCACTGCGCCCTGCAACGGGACCTCACCGCTCCCGCCCGCCAACCGCCTGCACTCGCACATTCCCGAACGTCGCGTCCGCGTGATGCGTTAGCAGCAGCGCCGAGCCGCTCTCCAGGTCGCCCGTCTCAAACCGCTCCAGGTCCCACTCCGCCGGCTCGGACTGCCCGGACGGCCAGAGCTTCACCCGGTAGCGGGAGCGTCCGTCCCCGAGCGTCTCTACCCGGTGCTTCATGTGGTACGTCCTCCCCAGTTCGATCGTCCGCCGACGCTCTGACTCCACGTAGAACTCCCGCTTCCCGTCGAAGATCCGCCACCGGCATTCGTCGAGTCCCCACGTCAACCGGAACTCGGCTGTCGCCCCGAGCGGATACCACTTCACCGTCGGCTGCTCCCCGTCCTCGTCGTGCCCCGGCCAGCGCAACGCGATCGCCGCGTGCGTCACCCCCGTCGTGTTCGGACTCGTCTTCGGCGGCGTGAACGCGTGGAACGTCACGGTCGTGGCCACCTCGTAATCCCGCCATGATCCGTCCCCGAACCCGATCACGCGGTCGTAGTAGCGCTCCACCGAACGCACGCCACCGGCAGTCAACTCCCATCTCCCGTCCACCACCTGAGCGGCATCCTCAATCCGCTCCACCCGGCTCCAGTCGATCTCATACGGTAGCGGCCAACGCCTCCCGTCGTCCACATACTGCAGCTTCATGCTCCGCTCCGCGGCGTGCCCCGTCCGCGTAACCGCCCGCACCGTCACCGTGTTCTCGCCCTCGCGCAGCGCCGCCCGGTCGATCTCGACGTTGAAGTCGCCCGTCAGCGCCAATCGTTTGAAGTCTTCCTGAAAGGAGAGCCACTTCGGTTCGCCGCCGTTCAGCGAATAGGAGAGCGAGCGAATCTTTCGACCCGGCGAGACGTGGCCGAGCACGTTCACCCACCGCTGCGGATGGCCCAGACGCCCGAACTTCTGTTCGTCTCCATACCAGAACTCGATCTTGGGCTCGCGCGCCCGCGCTTTCCTGTCGAGCGGCTCCAGCCGGCCTTCCTCGATTTCCCGCAGCACCAGCGAGAAGACATGCCGATAGGTGTTCACCATCATCTCCCTCGGCTCGCCCTTGGCGTTGACAAGCCCCTGCCGCAGCCCGCGCCCGAACCCCGCCGGGCGGTCAATGTACTGGCAGCGCAGGTAGCCGGTTACGTAACTCTTGCTGAATGCCCGCCGCAGAAACTCGTCCGTCGCCCTTGCGGCCTCGGCTTCGGAGGGCCTCTGTTCGAAGATCGTCAGCGGCTGCTCGGCCGTGGGATAGCTGATGGCGTGATCGCAAATCAATACCGGCTTCCCCGTCACCCGGTGCAGCCTCTCGAAAAAACGCTCCGGAAACCGCGTGCTCGGCGGCTGCAGATTTGTGTAGCGGTCCCCCGGCTGCACGGACACCACGTCGATCCACGGCGAGGCCGCCCGTAACACGCTGTCGGGCGCGTCACCAGCCAAGTACCGGTCCCCAAGCACAAGGTGATTCGGATCGTGCCGCCGCTGCGCCTGCCCCGCCGCCTCGTAGTACCGCTTGGCGATCTCCTCGAGAAACGCCTCGTCATCCTCCCGCACTCGATGGCGGCCCATGGCGAAACGCTCGAAACCGTGACCGGCAATTTCATCCAGACTCCCCAACTCGATACCGTAGATCGAATTCAACTCCTCCAACCGGCCGCGGTAGCGCCCGGCGAGAAACTCCGCATACCGCCTCTTCCCCGGCGCCGCCGCCTCCAACTTCCGGATCGCGCTCACCCAGTCTGTCCCCCGCAGCGCCCGGGTTCTTTCGATATCCCACGTCGGCGTATCCGTCCAGAAATAGCCGACCAGAAAACGGTTCTCGCGGTGCCGCTCGCAGACCCTCCGAATCCGTTCCTCCACATCCCGTTGCCACTCTGGATCGAAGACGTCCGGGAACTCGAACGAATTCGACGCGCCCGGCGCGGGATGCGACCGGTGCTTCTCCACCGGCGCCACCGCCACCGCCGCGAAATACGGCATCCGCGCCTCCAGTTCCCGCGGCGCCCCGTAACCAAGATTGTTCATGTTCCACTCCTCGAGCCGTGGCTTCAGCGTGTCCAAAAAGTACCGGTCCCGCCCGGCGCCCAGCGCCATCACCCCAATGTGATTCACCCCCAGCGCCACGTACCCATGGCCCTCCGGCGTCACGAACAAATCCCGCTCCCCGAACCGCATCACACGGAACCATCCGGTAGCCTCTGTCTTCAACGTGCGAAGTCCGCCGTAGGAGTCGAAGCGCCCGGTCTCCGGCGCCGGGGCGGCGAAAAACGCCACGCCCATGGTGAGCAAGACGATCCATTTCATCGGTAACGCCATTCTCCCCCAAAATCAGCAATTCCGGAACACCGGCGCCGCGGCATCCGCCTCTCCGGCCGGCGTCTCCGCATCGTGGATTGGGTGCATTCACCCAATCCAGTCAAAACCGCGAGTTCGATCCCAAAACTCTTGTCCACCCCAAATCGAATCAACCACTCGCGCCCTTACGAGCGAGCGCCTCAACCCATCAGCCCCAAGAATAGAACTGCGGGCGGTCCGCTACTTCGCGGACCGGCGGCCGCTGCTGTTTACCTCAAAAATAGCGCCGGCTGGCTGGCATTTCGGGGTATTGCAGTTTTGGGCGACGGTGATGAACTGTCCTCCGCTGGTTGTTTGATATTCGAATATTCTCCCGCGGCGGATCTCTAAATGTAGAGACGAAACCCCAGCACGCCCCGCTTGAACTTGGGCCGGTGCTGGGAGGCAGTCGGCTGCGAAGATGCAGCCGGTTGTGGGAGCGTTGGAGAGCGTGCTTGAGTGAGCTCGGGTTCCGGTGGGCTTTCGTTGGCTGCCAGCAGTCCGGTCACGATTTGCTGAATGGCAGCAATTGAATCATGCGGATCAGCACTCGAACGCCGCTTCTTCGGAGAGAGCGGCATGGCTGCAAAACAGAAAGTTCACAAACAAAGCCAAATCCGACCTAACACTATTGTTATCAATAGACTGGAAGGAGTTGTTATTCGTCTTTTCTTCGCCCGTGTTCGCTTTCTCTTTTCCTCTTCTCCATCGCCCCTGGCACTCGCAGCTCGCGGGCGGAGCGGCGGCCGTTCAAGCTATCATGGACATTGGTTGACATGGAGTCCCCTCCTGGCTCCGGGAGAATGCGCCGCTTCCCTTGGCTCGTCCCCGTAATTGGCTACGCCGTCTCCATCGCGTGCCTCGTTTGGGTCTATCACGAGTTTGACTGGGGCGAGCAACTCCCGAAGATTCTCGAAACCGATCTCCGCTGGGTCACCCTCGCGGTCGTCGCCGACGTTTGTGTGTACGCGATTCAGGGCTGGCGCTGGCAACTGGTCTTGAGACCGGTTGAGCAGGTCTCAATTCTTCGCTCCATTCAAGCGATCTACATTGGCCTCTTCGCTAACGAGGTCCTCCCGCTCCGCAGCGGCGAGGTAATTCGCTCTTATCTTCAGGCCCGCTGGAACGCGATGCCATTTGCCGTCGTGTTATCCAGCGTGCTCATCGAGCGGTTGCTTGACGGAGCTTGGTTGGCGCTCGGTTTCTGGATCATGACACTCTTCGTCGAGGTTCCCGGCTACCTCGTCGCCGGAGCGCGGATTTTGGCGGTCCTCCTCGCCGTCGTCGGGACATTGCTGGTGATCGCCGTTATCCAGAAAAAGCACGCGCATGCCGCCGTGAAGGGGAGCCGCTGGGCGGAGACGCTGAGGCGCGTGGTGGATGCCGCGCACGACATGGGCCGGTCGCGGTCGTTTCTTGCCGCCGCCGCGGTAAGTCTCGTCTACCTTGTTCTTCAGGTCGTGCCGATCTATGCCTTGGCCCGGGGGTACGGTCTCGACATTACCTTGGCGCAGTCCACCGTGGTCCTGGTGGTGCTCCGGCTTGGCAGCATCCCGCCCCAGGCGCCGAGCAACGTTGGCGGATTCCAGTTCTTCACGATTCTGGGGCTCGCCCTCTTCGGAATTGACCGCGCCCAAGCGACCGGTTTCGCGACCCTCCTCTTCGTCGTCATCACCGTCCCGCTCTGGCTCGGCGGCTTCATCGCCCTGCTCGCCACCCGCATGCGCATCGCCGAGATCCACCGCCGGGCCCACCATCACATGGAAAATAGCCGCACCAGCTAGCCTTTTAGCGGCCGTTCGCACAACCCGGCCGGTCCTCCGGCAATCCCCTGAGCCACCCCGGCATATATAATCTCCTGAGGAGGTACTGAATGAAAAACAACAAGGTAAGCCGCCGTGACGTCTTCAAATCGGGCGGCGCACTGGCCGCGTTCTCCATCGTTTCCCCCGGCGCTGTCAGCGGATCGCAGGCCAACTCCAGGGTCTCCGTCGGCCTGATCGGCTCCGGCAACCGGGGTAGCTACGACGCGTCCATCGTTCACGCCGATCCGCGGGCGCGGATCACCGCCCTTTGCGATCTCTTCGACGACCAGATCGAGAAGGCCAAGGAAAGGATCAAGGCGCCCAATCCAAAGGTCTACAAAGACTTTGAAAAGCTGCTCGCCGATCCATCGATCGACGCTGTCATCATCGGTACCCCGCCGTTCGAGCATCCGCGCATGCTCGAGGCCGCTGTCAACGCCGGCAAGCATGTCTATTGTGAGAAGCCCATGGGAGTGGACGTCGAGGGCTGCCTCCGTGTCATTCAGACCGGCCGCCGGGCGGACCCGAAGATCAATATCTCGGTCGGATTCCAGCAGCGCTACGGACCCGTCTACCTCGAGGCCTTCAAGCGAGTTCACGGCGGCGACATCGGCGGCCTCGTGAACGCACGCGCTTACTGGATCTCCGGCGACCCCTTCAAACGGAATCCCTACGACGACCCCGAAGTCGCCCGCCTCCGTAATTGGTTCTCCTACAAACAGCTTTCCGGCGACATCATCGTCGAGCAGGACTGCCACAATTTCGACGTCCTGCACTGGTTCCTGGGCGGCCTGCCCGTCAGCGCCGTCGGGTACGGCGGCATTAAGGTCCGCACCTCGATGGATATCCTCGACCACCTCAGCGTCGCCTTCCAATGGCCGCACAACATGGTGGTGAACTACGAGGCAAACCAGTACACTCCGCGCTACGCCTCCAAGGTCGGCGAGGAGTTCACCGGCACGGACGGCTACGTCGAGGTGTCGCGCCAGCAGATGGAGCACCGGCGTGGCAGCGGCGATTCGGACGTGATGAAGTCTCCGCGCGACATAACCTACGACGGCATTGAGCAGTTCCTGGAACGTCTCGAATCCGGCAACGTCGAGAACGTGGCCGAGCGCTCCGCACTAAGCACCATGATCGCCATCCTCGGACGCACCGCCATCTACTCCGGCAAAGAGATAACCTGGAAAGGCCTCTACGGAGTGTACGGTTAATGTTCTGTTCGTCGCGGAGCGGGGCGGTCTGCTGACCTGCCTTGTCCCGCCAGGAGGAAAGACATGCTGAGACTCGTTCTAACGCTGCTTCTGGCCTGCGCCGCATGTCTGGCGCAGGATGGAAAACTCCGCATCCTCGCCATCGGCGCGCACCCGGACGATTGCGACATCAAGTTCGGCGGCACGGCGGTGAAATTCGCCCGAGCCGGACACGCGGTCAAGTTCCTCTCGGTGACAAACGGCCAGGCGGGCCACCACGAGATGGGCGGCGGTATCCTCGCGAAGCGCCGTCACGAGGAAACCCAGGAATCCGCCCGGCGGCTCGGCATCGATGAGTACGAAGTTCTCGACAACCCCGACGGAGAGTTGATGCCCACTCTCGAGGTCCGCAAGCAGATCATTCGCGCCATCCGCGAGTGGGAGGCGGATGTCGTCATCGGCCCGCGGCCGAATGACTACCACCCCGATCACCGCTACACCGGCATCTTGATGCAGGACGCCGCCTACATGGTCGTGGTCCCAAATCTGGTCTTCGACGCTCCCGCGCTACGCAAGAACCCGATCTTCATCTTCTACATGGACCGCTTCCAGAAGCCCAACCCCTTCCGGCCTGACGTCGTGGTGGCGATCGACGATGTCTGGGATACGAAAGTCAACGCCCTCGACGCCCACGTCTCGCAGGTCTATGAATGGCTTCCCTGGGTAGACGGCCGTCTATCCGAGGTCCCCAAGTCCCCCGCCGCCCGCAAGGAATGGTTGAGCAAGCTGCGCACACCGCGGGTGAGCAGCGAGATCCGCGATGCGCTCATCAAACGATACGGCCCGGCCGAAGGCGGCCGCGTGCTGCGCTTCGAGGCCTTCGAACTCTGCGAATACGGGCGGCAGCCCAGCCTCGACGAACTAAATGAGATGTTTCCGCAGTGAGTGACGATACGACGCTCCGGCAACTCCCCTCCGTCCACGAATTGCTCGCACGGTTGGAGGATCTGAAGGACCGCTTCCCCCACGACATTGCCGCCGGCGAGGTTCGCAAGGCGATCGCGGCGGCGCGAGGTGAATTGCTTTCCGGGAATCCGGTGGCGGTGCCGGTTGAAGAGAACGCCCGGGCCGCCCTCGCCCGGCTCGAACGGCCGTCGCTCCGGCCGGTCATCAACGCCACCGGCGTGGTGCTCCACACAAATCTCGGCCGCGCCCCGCTCGGCTGCCTGCCGGCGATCCGGAGCTACTCGAATCTCGAATACGATCTCGAGCGCGGCCAGCGAGGGAAACGCGATGCCCATATCGAAGAAATGCTGGAGCGGTTGTTCGGGAAACCAGGCATAGCGGTGAACAACAACGCCGCCGCCGTCTACCTCGTGCTAAATGCTCTGGCCTCCGGCGGCGAGGTGGTGGTCTCTCGGGGGGAATTGATTGAGATCGGCGAGGGTTTCCGGATTCCAGAGATCATGGACCAGTCCGGCGCCGTCCTCCGCGAGGTCGGCGCCACGAACAAGACGAACATCGAGGATTACCGCCGGGCCATCGGCGAACGCACCCGGCTCATCCTCTCGGTCCACCGGTCCAACTTCCGGATCACTGGGTTCACCGGGAAGCCCGACCGGCGGGAACTGGTCGCTCTGGGCAAGGAGCACGGCATCCCCGTATACGAAGACCTCGGCAGCGGCTGCGTCGTGGATCTCCGCGAGCAAGGCGTCGATGAGCCCCGCCCCGCCGAGAGCATCGAGGCCGGCGTCCCGGTGATCTCCTTCAGCGGGGACAAGCTGCTCGGCGGCCCCCAGGCCGGACTCGTCGTCGGCGACCCGGACCTCATCGGGCGCATTCGCAAGCACCCCATGTTCCGGGCTCTGCGGCTCGACAAGCTCATCTACGAGTGCCTCGAAGCCACGCTGCGCAACCTGCTCCTGCAGCGCTACGACGCAATCCCGGCGCTGCGCATGATCCGGCAACCCGCCAGCGAGGTGAAGCGCCGCGCCGGGGCGATGTTGGAGCGGCTGCGGGGAATCCCGGGCGCCGTGGTCGAGGGCCAGTCGGTCATCGGCGGCGGATCGACGCCGGAACAGGCGATTCCAACCTGGCTATTGGCGCTCGATGTCCCGAAGGTGGCCGAATTCGAGAAGAAGCTCCGGCGTGGGAATCCGCCAGTGATCGCGCGGATCACGAATGAACAACTCGTCCTCGACCTTCGCACCGTCTTCCCCGAGGAGGAAGAGCAGCTCGCCGCGGCGCTCGAAGCCGCTACTCGATAACCACCAGAAGGTCCTTTGGCTCCACGTGCTGGCCAACAAAGGCCGGCAGTTTTGCCACTTTGCCGTCCACCGGGGCGTAGACGGTCGACTGCATCTTCATCGCCTCCATGATAAGCAGCTTCTCGCCCTTCTTCACTTCCTGGCCGACCTCGACGGCGACGCTCGTGACGGCCCCGGGTATCGGCGCGCCAACGTGCCCCGGTTGCGCTGGATCGGCCTTCACGCTCGGAGCCGCTTTCGCCTCGAGCGACTGGTCCCGCACCGTTACCGACCGCGGCTGCCCGTTTAACTCGAAGAAGACCGAGCGGGTGCCGTCTTCGTGCGGGTCGCTCATCGTGAGGTATTTGACCACGATCGTCTTGCCGGGTTCGAGATCAACCGTGATCTCCTCGCCCTGCCTCGGACCGTAGAAGAACGGGGCGGTGGGCAGCACCTCGAGTTTCCCGTAGCGCTTGCGGGCTTCCTGGAAAGCCGCGAATACCTCCGGGTAGAGCAGATGGCTGAGGACATCAGCTTTGGTTGGCGTGCGCCGCATTTTTTTCTCGAGTTCCTTCGAGGTGGCCTCGAAATCGGCCGGCCGCAGATTGGCGCCGGGGCGGCCGCGGTGGGGTTTCTGCCCCCGCAGGACCACTTGCCGGATCTTGCGCGGCCAACCGCCGGGCGGCTGGCCGAGGGAGCCCATGAACATATCGACTACCGAGTTCGGCACCGTCAGGCTGTGATCCGGCCCGAGGTTCTCGAACTCCTTGACCGTCATGCCGTGACTGACGAGGAACAGAGCGAGATCGCCGACCACCTTGCTCGACGGGGTCACCTTGACGATGTCCCCGAAGGCCATGTTCACGTCGGCATAGGTCCGCGCCACCTCGGGCCAGCGGTCGCCCAATCCCATCGCGGCGGCCTGGGCCTTGAGGTTGGTGTACTGGCCGCCCGGCATCTCGTGCAGGTAGACCTCGGAGGTGCCGGACTTGGGCGCCGCGTCAAACGGCTCGTACCAAGTGCGCACCACTTCCCAATAGTCGGCGGCCCGGTCCAGGTGTTCGAGAGAAAGATCGGTCTCGCGCGCCGTGTGGGCGATGGCGGCCACTATCGAATTCAGGTTTGGTTGGCTGGTGGTGCCGCTCATCGGGCCGAGAGCCGCGTCGGCCACGTCCACGCCCGCCTCGGCCGCCTTGAGAATGGAGGCCGCGTTCAAGCCGCTCGTGTCGTGGGTGTGGAAATGAACCGGAAGGTTCGTCTCCTCGCGCAGCGCCTTCACCAGCTTATAGGCGGCGTATGGCTTGCAGAGGCCGGCCATGTCCTTGATGGCCAGGATCTGGGCGCCCATCTTTTCCAGCTCCTTGGCCATGTCAACGTAGTAGGAGAGCGGGTACTTGTCCCGCTTCGGATCGAGGATGTCGCCGGTGTAGCAGATGGCGGCCTCGCAGATCCGGCCCGTCTTGCGGGTCGCATCCATGGCCACTTTCATGTTCGGCAGATAGTTCAGCGAGTCAAAGATGCGGAAGATGTCGATGCCCTGATGCGCGGACTCCTGGATGAACTCCCGGACGACGTTGTCGGGATAGGCCGTGTAACCGACGGCGTTGGACGCCCGCAGCAGCATCTGGAAGCAGATGTTCGGGATCGCCTTGCGCAACTCGGCCAGCCGGTCCCATGGGTCTTCGCGGAGGAAGCGCATCGAGACGTCGAAAGTGGCGCCGCCCCACATCTCCAAGCTGTAGAGGCCATACAGCCGATGCGCCACCCAGTTAGCGATGGCGAGCATGTCATGGGTTCGCATCCGGGTGGCCATCAGAGACTGGTGCGCGTCGCGGAACGTCGTGTCGGTCAGCAGGAGCTGCCTCTGGGAGCGGGTCCACTCGACGAACTTCTCGGCGCCCAGCTCGTCCAGCAACTGCTTCGTGCCCCGCGGCGGAGCGCTGCCGTCAAGTGGCGGAATGGGCGCCGGCTGGATTCTGGCCGGCGGTTGCTTGCCCTTCATCTCGGGGTTGCCGTTCACCACGGTCTCCCCCAGATAGACGAGCAGGCGCGTCGCCCGGTCCCGGCGGGCGGTGAACCGAAAGAGTCCGGGCGTTTCGTCGAGGAAGGAGGTGGTGACCTCGCCGGCGCGGAACTTCGGATGATCCACCACGTTCTCGAGGAACGGAATGTTGGTCTGGACACCGCGGATGCGGAACTCCCGCAGCGCACGGCCCATGCGGTCGCAGGCATGGTTGAAATCGCGTGCCCGGGCGGTCACCTTCACGAGCAGCGAATCGAAGTACGGCGTAATGACCGCGCCGCCGTACGCGGACGCGCCGTCAAGCCGGATCCCGAAACCGGCCGGGGAGCGGTAAGTATGCAACCGGCCATAGTCCGGCAGGAAGTTCTTCTTGGGGTCCTCGGTGGTCACCCGGCACTGCAGAGCGTAGCCGGTGATTGGCGCCGGCTCGTCGTGGGGAATCTGCATCTCCTCGCCGTGGAGGTTCTTACCCTGGGCGATCTGGATCTGGCAGCGGACGATGTCGACGCCGGTGATCTCTTCAGTGACGGTGTGCTCCACCTGCACGCGGGGGTTCACCTCGATGAAGAACCACTCGCCGGTGTCCATGTCCATCAGAAACTCGACGGTACCGGCGCTATAGTAGTCGACCGAACGCGTCAGGGTGACGGCCGCTTCGGCGAGCTGCCCGGCGACCGCCCGGTCCAGGCCGACCGCCGGCGCCACTTCGATCACCTTCTGGTGCCGGCGCTGCACGGTGCAGTCGCGCTCGTGCAGATGGACGATATTACCGTGCTGGTCGCCGAGAATCTGAACCTCGAGGTGGCGGGCCCGCCGGATGTAACGCTCGAGGAAGACGGCGTTATTGCCAAAGGCCGCTTCGGCCTCGCGCTGCGCCTCCTCCAGGCGCGGCAGCAGGTCCTGAAACCTGTCAACGACGCGCATACCCCGCCCGCCGCCGCCGAAAGCCGCCTTGATAATCAGCGGGAAACCGATAGCCTTGGCCGCGCGCTGGACTTCGGATTTCTCGGAGATTGCCTTCTCGGTACCCGGAACAACCGGGACGCCGGATTTCTGTGCAAGGGTCCGGGCCGCGGTCTTGTCGCCCAAGGTCCGCAAGATCTCCTTGCTCGGGCCGATAAATGTGAGGCCCGCCTTCTCGCAAGCCTCGGGAAGCTGCGGGTTTTCCGCCAGGAAGCCGTAGCCGGGGTGGATGGCATCCACGCCGGTGTCAAGCGCGAGGTTGATGGCGCCTTCAATATCCAAATAGGCTTGCACCGGGCCTCGTCCTTCGCCAATCTGATAGGCTTCATCGGCCTTGAAGCGGTGCAGGCTGAGCCGGTCCTCCTTAGAGTAGACGGCGACGGTGCGCAGTCCCAACTCATTGGCGGCGCGCAGGATGCGGATTGCGATTTCCCCACGGTTCAGTGCAAGAAGCTTTCTCATCTGATGTTCTGATCCTTCCGGTGCGGCCTCGCGGCCAGTGCAGCGTCACATCCCGTAGCAGGTGAGCAGGGATTGCCTGCACCGTTTTTCAGGGTATAGTACCTAAACTAGCATGGAACTTCGCGAAACAAGCTTCGTACCATTCTTCGAGAGGTGAAATATGCGAGCAATGTTGCGCATCGCGCTTCCGGCAATTGTGGCCATAGCCTTCCCAGGTTGCGACCTGGAGGAGATGACCGCCGGGTCGGCGAGGTTCAAGGAGGAGTTCCGGCACACCTATGAGTTGACTTCCGGCGGCCGCCTCTCAGTGGAAAGCCTCAACGGCTCGATCGAGATCGCCGGCTGGAACAAGGAGGAGGTGGAGATCACCGGCGAGAAGTACGCCTCTTCGCAGGAGCTTCTCGACGCTCTCGAGGTGGACATCGTGGCCACCGGGGACCTGCTCCAGGCGCGTGCGGTAAAGCCGTCCGGCCGGCATGGCAACATGGGAGTTCGCTTCGTGATTCACGCCCCACGAACGGTGGACCTAGGCGGCATCTCCAGCTCCAACGGAGGCATTACCATTAGCGGAATCGAGGGTAACGCCCGCGTCAAGACCTCGAACGGCGGTATCCAGATCTCGGACCTAAGCGGTAACATCGAGGCGTCCACCTCTAACGGCGCAGTGAACCTCAGGGACACCGGCGGAAGCGCCATACTCAGGACCTCCAATGGCAGCATCACCGCCGAGCGCGTGAGTGGCTATTTCTCGGCCAAGACCTCCAACGGTAAAATCACGGCAACCGTCAGTGGAGAACATGAAGGGGGACGGCCGATTGAGGCGACCAGTTCAAACGGCGCCATCGAGCTGACTCTCCTCGAACAGCCCCAATCCGATGTGATCGTCTCCACCAGTAACGCTTCGATCACCTTCCATGTGCCACCCGGCATTCGTGCCGATCTCAAGGCCAGCACTTCCAACGCCCCAGTGAAGACCGACCTTGAAGTGACCGTCCGAGGCGCCCAGGGAAAAAGCCGGCTCGAAGGGTCGATCAACGGCGGGGGCCCGCTGCTCAACCTCGAGTCCTCAAATGGAATGATCCAGTTGTTAGAGCGCGAGCCGGAAGTGTAGCCATCACACGAAGCAGAAGTACGAACCGGCGGGCCTGACGCCGGGGCGGGCCGCAGTTGCCCCGCACAGGTACGTCGCGGGAACGGAATATGGCGCGCGCCGGCCGGTCACACTTCGGCGGCGCAGCGCGCCGCCAGGGGGAGGCGGACACGGAAGGTGCTTCCGCCGCCGGGAACGCTGTCCACCTGAATCTCACCCCGATGCTTGCGCACGATACCGGAGACCACCGCGAGGCCGAGTCCGGTGCCGTCCGGCCGCGTTGTGAAATAGGGTTCGAAGATCCGCTCCCGGATCTCCTCCGGGATGCCGCACCCGCTGTCCCGGACGCTTATCAGCAGCCCGCCGGATGGTTTTGACTCAGTGGAGGTTCCAATCCAGATCGTGCCGCCGTCAGGCATCGAGTCGCGGGCGTTGAGAGCAAGATTCAGGAGCATCTGGTAGATCTGCTCCGGGTCGCCCATCGTCACAGCGTAAGGGGCCTGAAGATCCTGCAAGAATCCAATTCGGTCATCGACGGATCTCTGGAGCAGACGCACCACCTCACTGATGGTCTGGTGCACGTCCACTCTTTCCTGGCGGATGGGTCCGCGGCGGGAGAGATTCTGCAGTTGCCGGGCGATAGCCGCCGCGCGGTCCGATGCCTGATAAATCGCTTGCACCGACTCGCTGGCCTCGCCGCCGTGATCCATCTCGGCGGCGAGCAGAGTGGCGTGGCCCTGGATGGCGGTTAGTAAGTTATTGAAATCATGAGCAAGGCCACCTACCAGAAGGCGCAAGGCCTTCAACTCAGTCACCTGCCCGTCCACTTCGGGAAGGGGGTCAGAGCAAACTCCATTGGTACCGTGGTTCAACACTTTCGAACATTATACGGCGAAAATGTGCAAACCAGATAACAAAAGTGTTTTCTCCACTCCTACCGGAGCCCGGGCCTGGCTCCGGCCGGCCGTCAGAACATGTACAGCTTGATTCCGGGCCGCGGTTCCCTCTCTTCTTCGCCGCTCGCGCCGGCTGCGACCGGCTGCTCCTGCGCTTCTTCCACCGGCCGGCAGTAGATTCCGTCGTCCCCGAGGTAGACCTCGAGTTCGGAGGGTTGCGGCAGGGTGCCCTGAATCAGCGCGTCGGAAAGCGGGTCCTCGATGTACTTCTGGAGGGCCCGGCGTAGCGGACGGGCCCCGTAGCTGCGGTCTCCGCACGTCTTCTCCAGAATGTACTTGGAGGCCTCGGTGGTCAGACGAATCCGCAGTCCCTTCTCCTTAAGGTTGGCGTTGACCTGATCGACCATCAATTCGATGATCTTGACCAAATCGTTGTCATGGAGCGGGTTGAAGAGAATGGTCTCGTCAAGGCGGTTGAGGAATTCGGGATTGAACGCCCGCTTCACCTCGTTCATCACCATGCTTTCGATCTTCCCGGGGATTTCATCGGCTGTTTCCGGCGCGAAGCCGATCGCGGACTTCTTCATCAGATGCCGGGCGCCAAGGTTTGACGTCATGATGATGATGGTGTTTTTGAAATCGACAGTATTGCCAAGGCCATCGGTCAACTGGCCGTCCTCGAAGACCTGCAACAGAATATTGTAGACGTCCGGATGGGCCTTCTCGATTTCGTCGAGCAGGATGATCGAGTAGGGGGAGCGCTTCACGCGCTCGGTCAACTGGCCGCCCTCCTCATAACCCACGTAGCCGGGGGGCGAGCCGATCAGCTTCGAAACGGAGTGCTTCTCCATAAACTCGGACATGTCGAAGCGGATCAGGGACTTCTCGCTGCCGAACAAAAACTCGGCAAGCGCCCGTGCGACCTCGGTTTTGCCGACGCCGGTGGGTCCCAGGAAAAGGAACGAACCGGCGGGCCGTTTCGGCGACTTCAGCCCGGCACGCGATCTCCGGATGGCCCGGGAGATGGCGCTGATGGCCGCGTTTTGGCTGATGATGCGCTTGTGCAGCTCATCCTCGATGCGGACGAGCTTGGTGATCTCTTCCTCGCTGATCGCCGTCATCGGAACGCCGGTCCAGCGGGCGACGACATCTTCAATGTCGTCCTTGTTCACAATTCCGGTGGAGGTATCGTCAAGGTTGTACTTCTCGCGGAGTTGGCGCAGATTTTCCCGCTCTTTCCGCTCTTCGTCGGAGTAGAACCGCGCCTTTTCGAACTCGTGGTTGGCGATCGCATTCTCCATGCGGTGGACGATGAACTTGATCCGCTTCTGGATGTCGGCCACTTCAGTGGGAAGCGTCGTCTGACGCAGTTTTACGCGCGCGCCGGCCTCATCGATGAGGTCAATCGCCTTGTCCGGGAGGAAGCGTTCCGGAATGAAGCGGCTGGAGGAGTGCACGGCGGTCTTGATGGACTCGTCGGTGTAGGCCACCGCATGGAACTTCTCATAGCGCTCCTTGATGCCGAACAAGATCTTGATGGCGTCGTCCTCTGAGGGCGGAACAACCTTGACAGCCTGAAACCGCCGTTCCAGGGAGCGGTCCTTTTCGATGGACTTCCGAAATTCTCCCGGGGTAGTGGCGCCGATGCACTGGATTTCGCCGCGTGAGAGCGCAGGTTTCAGGATGTTCGCGGCGTCGAGTGAGCCTTCCGCGGATCCCGCGCCCACCAGAGTATGCAATTCGTCGATGAAGATGATGGCGTTCTGGTTTTCCATCAACTCCTTCATGATGGTCTTCAGGCGCTCTTCGAACTGCCCGCGGTACTTGGTTCCCGCCACGATGAGCGACAGGTCCAGGCCGAGGATGCGTTTGTCGGCGAGAAAGCTGGGCACTTCGCCATCGGCGATGCGCTGGGCGAGGCCCTCGACGATGGCCGTCTTGCCGACGCCCGGTTCGCCAATGAGGACCGGGTTATTTTTCGTGCGCCGGCAGAGGATCTGGACCACCCGCTCCAACTCGTAATCGCGGCCGATCAGCGGGTCAAGCACGCCATCCATGGCGGACTGCGTCATGTCGCGGCTGAACTCGGAAAGGAGGCTGCTCTCCTTGGGCCGGCTCGAAGCCATCTTTTCGGTACTCGACCGGGCGATCTCTTCCCGCACCTGGTTGAGCCGCAGCCCCCGCTCATGGAGAATCTCCGCGGCGAAACACTTCTCCTCGCGGAGCAGGCCGAGCAGCAGGTGTTCGGTGCCGATGTGCTTGTGGCTGAGGCGCTCGGCCTCTTCCGCAGCGTAGGCGAGCACGCGCTTGCACTCGTGGCTCAACGGCAGATCCACCGAGGTTGACACCTTCTCCCGGATAGTAGTGTGAGCTTCGATTTGCTTGCGAATCGAATCCAGGGCGGCATGAGACCGCAGGAAGCGATTGGCAAGCGCCTTGTCTTCGCGCAGCAGCCCAAGCAGCAGATGTTCCGTTTCGATGTACGGACTACCGAACTGGCTGGCCTCGTAGCGGGCGAAGAAGATAACCCTGCGGGCCTTCTCTGTGTATCTTTCAAACATAAACGCCGTCGTCCTTCTTATCGGCCGATCCTCACAATGCGGAGGAGACCGATAGTGGGGCCAACGCCCCCTCTCTTAATTCTAAGATGCGATCGCAACGCCGCGCGAATGTAATATTGTGGGTCACGTAAACTGATGTGAGCCCGTTCGCACGGTGGAGATCGCGGAGCAGATCGATAATCATTTCCCCTGTCCGGAAATCGAGATTCCCGGTGGGTTCATCGGCCAGCAGCACTCTCGGGCCTCCAACCAACGCCCGGGCGAGCACAACCCGCTGCTGTTCGCCGCCGGAGAGTTCCCCCGCGCGATGCGTCGCACGGTCCTTCAAGCCAACTTCCTCGAGGCGGAGCCCGGCCGGACGCGCGGCCTCCGTGGGCGGTGTTCCCCGAATCAGGAGCGGCATCATCACATTCTCCAAGGCCGTAAACTCCGGCAACAGCGACTGATTCTGCCAGATAAAGCCGATCGCCGTGTTCCTCAGCTTGGCCAGTTCCCGGTTATCCATCGCAAAGATGTCCCGCGGGCCAACAAATACCGTTCCGGACGTCGGCCTGTCCAAGCCACCGAGCAGGTGGAGCAGGGTCGACTTCCCGGCTCCGGACTGCCCCACGAGCGCAAGTCTTTCTCCGGCGCTGATTTCAAGGTCCAGATCGCGAAGCACGACGAGATCATTCCGCCCAGAGAGGTACGTCTTGGTCAATCCGACCGTACGTATGGATGTTTGGCTCAATCGAGGTCTCCCGCAACGACTTCCGTCTGAGTGGCAGCCGGTTTCCTGTAACGCCCCAGCAACATCCCCTATTACCTTTACCCTAACATGGACCGTACCGGAAGGCCGGGAATAGTACATCGCCCGCCGGCCATTTCCTCAAAACGGTGGAGTTGGACGACCGGGGCGCTTTCAGACGTACTCCCAATTGCGAAGCCAGTCATAGCCAGGGTTCAAATTGGCCCAGACGTGGTTGCGGAAGGCTTCGAGCTCGGTTTGTTCCTTCCGGTCGAGTTCGCGGCGTTCGGCGACGGCCCGGGCGACATTGTCCACCTGGTCTTCGGTGACAAGGCCGGGGATGGGGGCCGTTACTGCAGGATTGCTGAGAATGTACCGGATGGCCATCCGGGCGCGGCGGTCGTCCTCTTCCTTGTGTGGGCTGTCCGGAGAGCTGTCGCCTACGAAGAGGGAGTTGTCAGCGAACGGCTTGATGCCGAAGAAGCCCACGTCGCGGGCTTCGAGGGCGTCGAAAAGACTATCGTTGGGAAGGCGTTTCGAGGCGGCGGTGTAGGGCGAAAGCACGGCGTCAAGAGCATCATACTCGTTGATCATCGACGCTAGCCAGGTACGGTTGTGAGTCGATATGCCGCCAAAGCGGGCCTTGCCCTCCCGCTTGGCCTTATCAAGAGCGCTCATGGCGCCTTCCTCGAGAGCGGCCAGTTCGCCGAGACTTCGAACTCGCTGCTCGGGCAAAGTGATCCGCCAGAGGTCGACGTAGTCAAGGCCTGACTCCCGCAAACCTTCCTCGAGGCCGCGAACGAGCGCGCCGGCCGTGCGCCATTCCTTGCGCCGTGACTCTTTGACCGCCCAGGAATAGCCGAAGTAGATCTTGTCGCGGCGGCCCTTCAGCGCTTTCGCATAGGCCAGAACTTCGGGACCGGCGCAGGCGTCCACGTAGTTGATGCCGAGATCGATACATTTCGAGAGAACGCGGGCGCGGTTCTCCAGGAAGTCCCGCCGCTTGATATTCTCCATGTCGGCGGCCGAGTAGCCGCTGCCCTCGAACGGGTGGTCGAGGGCGACGCCGACGCGCTTCCAGTGACCTCCAAGGCAAACGGCGGAGACCATGAGCCCGGTCTTGCCGAGACGGCGATACTCCATGTTCTCGTTGTAGTTCAGGATCTTCGATGTGTCGTACGCGGCCGCTCCCGCTCCGCCGGCGCCGACGACGGCGGCGGCAAGGGTCGCGGACTTGACGAAGTCACGGCGAGTTGTGTCTTGCATCGTGGTTCAACCTCACTTACCAGAGTAACGGACCGGAATCACGATAACACAATGCAGTATTCGTGGCCAGCCAGGAACTCGCGGCTAAAGCGCTCAGATGACGCCGCCGAAGTAAAGTGAGAGATGCCCCGAGAGAAGGGGTGCGGAGGATTCGTGCGCGTAACGAACATTACCAAGAACACAGTGCTCGCCGAGACGGCAGTGAAAGCAAACACGAGTGAGAAGCGGCGGACGGGGCTGCTCAAACACGAGAGTATGCCAAAGGGCGAGGCGCTGTGGATTGTACCCTGCGAAGCGGTCCACAGCTTCTGGATGAAGTTCGCCATCGACGTTATCTATCTGAGCAAGAAGAAACGGGTGCTCAAAATCCGCAAGAACATGGTCCCCTGGCGGATCTCCGGGTGCCTGGCGGCGCATTCGGTACTCGAAGTGCCCGCGGGCATGGCGGAGGAGACCCGGACGGAGCGTGGGGATCAGCTAGAGTTCGAGAGCTAGGGAACAAAAGCCGGGCTTGGCCGTACAACTAAGTAGGTGGAAGGAGGATTTTGAATGTATTGTACGGCGTGCGGTTTTGCGGTCCAGGAAGAGCATAATTTTTGCCCGAAGTGCGGGATGGCCCTGGGCAGAAGAACTGGGGCGGAAGCTCCACCACCTTCACTGAAACAGAAACGGCTGGCGCGGCCAATGAGGGAGAAAACCATTGGCGGCGTTTGTGCGGGTTTCGCCAGATATCTCGATGTGGATGTGACACTGATGCGGATTATCTGGCTTTGCGTGGCGGTTTTCACGGGCATCGGCTTTATCGCGTACGTGATCTGCTGGATTGTCATGCCGGAGGACTGGAGCGCGCCGGAGCATGCATCCGAGGCGGAATCCGAGGGGAAGGGCCCCGCGCCTCCGGTCCCGGCCGCGGAATCCCCTGAAGAGCAAACGGGATCTTCTCCGGCGTAACACCGGCAACACGGTTTTCTCCTGGCAGTCGAGTCGCGCGAGCCGGCAAACGGCCCGCTCTTTTTCGCAGAAATCGCTGTATACTAGCTGTGATTCTGGGAGGGGACAATGTCAGCGGAAATTCTGCGGCTATGCGGCGTGACGGTCGACCGTCACGACGGTGAGACCCTGGGACCAGCAATCGCGGCATGCGGTGTGCTGGCGGCCGGGTTGGAACCGGAAACGAAGCATCATTTCGACGCCGATGCTGTCCGGCAGCGGCTGCAAGATACAGTGCAGGGCCTTGGTTATACCCCCTGGGTACAACCGGAGGCCGGCGCGATTGACTGCTCGGGACTGACCGCCTCCGAGCTCGCATCCATCTGGAAGGAATGTGCCGAGCTGGCGGGCGGAGTGCGGTTGACGTTGCAGTCCGGCGCCCCGCCGGCGATCATCGGCAGTTTTGTCGGTGAGTTAACCGACGAAGACGCACACTTTCCGCCAGCCAACGGGATCGCCTCAGTGGTGCTCCGGCCGTCTCATCTCGCGGAAGCCGCTGCCGGAGAACCACGCTGGAGATGGCCGCTGCGGATCGGTGTTCTGCCGGGACCACAGGCGGAGGTCTTCGTGACGCGGGCCAGGACGGCTCCGCTGGTGCGCCGTGGTCTGGCAACAGTCTTCGAACTCGGCAAGGGAAAGAACGAATGTGACCTTCTCCTGGCCGGCGAGGGATCCGCCCGGGAGTTAGGCGATCTGCTTTCCTCGCCGGAGCTCCAACCAGGCGCAATTGTCTTTCTGGGCGGCGTGGATGCCTCCCGCCATTCCTCGCTGCGGACGGAACTGGTGCTCGCCCGACTCAAGACGGGGGCGGTTGCGCAGGCGGTGGTTCCAAGCGGCACGGAAGATGCCTGGACCGAAGCGCTCCTGCGCTCGCTCGCCCACAACAAACCGCTCGACGTGAGCCTCTGGCACGCCGACACGCTGCTGCGGAAATTCGCGGTCGAGCCGGGGATTGCCACCTGGGCTCCGGTCCGCATCCTGGGCATCCTCGATTTCCTGGCCGAGACCCGGCTGGACCGGTATGTCGAACGGATGGCCAACAAACTGAAGCGCCTCCCGCCAAACCTCCCAGTGCAAATCGCAAGGGAAGCAGCCGAGCGCCTACTGCTTCAACGCCCCCGGTCGATGCCGGCGCCGGAGTTGGCGGATCTGCTGGAATCTCGCCACTATTATTACAACCGGGAATCGGATGAGGCGGCTGGAGTCGCCGCCCTGGAGCCAGCGGTAGAAGCGGCCGTGGCTGAAGCCGAAGACAAATCTTTACCCCGCTATGCGGATCTCACGCTCTTTGAACTGGAGCGCGGCGAACGGCGCCGGCTACCCGACACCACGGCGCTACTGCGGAGCAGGAGTTACCAGTTGGAGGTGGCGATCCGCGCCCACAGGACCGGAATCTCCTACCTCGGAGACGAGCCGGAGCCGGTGGTGCAACCGCCGTCGAAGGAGGATGTGGAGATCATGGCCGTGCTGATCGCTGACGAGGATGACTTCGACATCCCGGAACCCGTGCAGCCGATCACGCTCCCTCCCGGCAAGGATTCCAGCGTGAACGCGATGTTTCAGATCACACCCAAGCGGAGGTCCTCCGATCCGCAGAATCTGCCGCGAATCGACCTGTACCTTTACTACGAGCTGAACATGATCGAGCACGTGGTGTTCTCGCCCGAGGTTCTGGAGCCGGGTGAAAACCCCGCGTACGCGGAGATCGGGCTGGGACGGATCGAGCAGAAAACCGCCTGCCGCAGCTATGAGGATCTCGAGGAGAATCTGGAACCGCGCGAAATGAGCATCGACGTGGAGCGACAGCCCGGGCAGTATAGGCTGACTTTCGCGGTTCGTGGGTGGAAAAAAGACGGCGGGGAGACGAAGACGGTGGTTTTCCCGGGCCGGATCCGGATTCCCGACGACGGTCTTACCAAGGAACTAAACCGCATCCGGGAGACCTGGTATGAGATCGCCATCAGCCGTTACAGCGCGGTCCTCGAGGGGCCGGATCCGATCTTTCGGTCGAGCATGCGGGAGCTGGCGCGGCGCGGCCGGGATCTTTGGAGTCTGCTCTTTCGCGGCGATAGTGACGCCGCGATGTCCCACATTGGGAAATGGCTGAGGAAACACCCGCCCAAGGAAGGAGCGCTGATCGAAGTGAATCTTAAGAGCGGCGCCGAAGGCTTCGTTTTCCCGTGGGCGCTGCTCTATGACGAGCGAGTCCCGCGGGACGAAACCCAGCCCGTAAAAACGGACCGGTTTTGGGGACTACGATACGCGATTGAGCAACGTTTGGGGGGATTTTCGCGCGAGGTTACCGACCGGCCGATCCCAGTCGACAATCTCAAGCTCGGATTTATGCTCTATCCGTTTCCAAACGCAGCGGACCAGCAGCGGCTGATGGAGGAATGGATTGAGGAGTCGCAAAAACGCCTCGAGGTGACGCTGCCGCCGATACAGGTCGCGAACTCGTTCTACGAGATGATAGAGAGCTGCGACTCACACATTCTCTACTTCTATACGCACGGTCACACCCAGTCGAGCGGTGCATACTCGGGCGTAGATGGCGTAAAACTGTTCAAGCGGAAGTATGAGGCGCTGCCGGAGGGCTCGGTGGAGCGGGAAGAATTGGCCCCATTCTATAAGATCATCGGCAGCTCGGATTTCAAGGAGGACGAATCGTGGATCGGCCTCCCCTACGGCAAGATCCTGCTCAAGGAACTGATGGCCGAAGAGATGCGCCTGACCAGGAGTCCGGTCGTATTCCTGAACATGTGCCAGTCAGCCCAGCTTCTGCCGACGCTGTCGGAGAGCTTCGTATCGCTCTTCCTGGGGCGCAAGGCGCGGAGCGTCATCGGCACTGAGTGTCCGATGACGACGAAGTTCGCGCATCCGTTCTCCGAACGGGTATTGCGCGCCCTGATGGAGGGGAAGCCGATCGGCGGCGCGCTGCTGGAGGCCCGGCGGGCGTTCATGAAGAAACGAAATCCGCTCGGCTTGGCCTATACTTTGTTCGGATCGGCAACCACCCAGTACGAGCCGGCGATTCTGAAACCGGTTCAACAACCTTAACGAGGAGGAACAGGACGTGAACATAGCGGAAAGAGCGAAACCGGAAGTGAAGATGCTGTTGCAGGTAGATGAGAACAGCTTGTTCGAGCAAGCCGGGCTGCGGACGAAGGCGAATCAGGAAGGATCAAAGCTGGTGACAGAGTTGAATCCGACGATCGTCCACGATGCGGTTGAGATGGGGCCGCTGGACGATCTGCGGGAACTCGGCAAGCGCGTTGTGAAGCGATGGACGCGGGAGTTGCACAACGTTGTCTGCGGGGAGAAGGACGATGACGCAAGTGACCGGAAGAACATCCTGGACGCGATCGGCATTGGAGACGGCGCGGCGATCGCGGCGGCGATTACGGCCGTGCTGGTCGGATCCTTCGGAGTAGCGGCGGCGGTGGCAACCGTGGTTGCGGCATTGATCGTGAAGCGGATCATCTCGCCGGCCGGCGACGAGATCTGCAAGTTCTGGGACGAGAAGCTGGCCGTGGAGTAGCCCCAGCTTCAATCCCCGGCGACGACCTGTGATCCGGAAGGCGCGGCTTCCGCTTCCGGGGCGCTGTCGCGCCAGACGCGCTTCATCCAGTTGGCGAGATCGTCGAACATCGTGTAGTAAGTCGGCAGAACAAGCAGCGTCAGAACCGTCGACGTAATGAGGCCGCCCATCACCGTGCGGGCGAGCGGGAAGTAGCGCATATCGAAGAGGCCGCTGTCACCGAGCGCCAGGGGGAAGAGTCCCACGATGGTGGTGGCGGCCGTCATCAGGATCGGGCGGAAGCGCTCCCGGCACGCCACGAAAATAGCTTCCGGGCGCGGAAGGCCGGCGCGGCGCTGGTTGTTCACGTGGTCCAGCAGCACGATGCCGTTGTTGACAACGATTCCCAGCAGCACCAGCAGTCCGATCTGGGACATGATGTTGAACGGCGTGCCGGTAAGAGTGAGCATCCAGGCGACACCGACCAGGGCGAACGGCAGTGAAAGAATGATAGCGAAGGGATGCGCCAGCGACTCGAACAGCGAGGCCATCACGAAGTAGACCATAAAGAGCGCGAGCAGGATGTTGAAAAGAAACTCGCTGTTCTCCTGGTCTTCGCGCTGGGTCCAGAAACCGAAGCTCCAGCCGTAGCCCATCGGATAGTCGAGACCGTTGAGCGTCTCGGAGATGATCTTTTTGCCGTCGTCCTTCTTCTCGCCGGTGTAGACGGCCGAGATCCAGGTGTAGGTCTGGCGGTCTTCGCGGCGGATGGAACTGGGTGTCTTGACGATGTCGAAAGAGGCCACCTGGTCGAGGCGAATCTCCTCGCCGTTGGGGCCGCTGCCGACCACGATGGAACGCAGGTCGTTCATGTCTTCGCGGTCGTCCGGCCGCAGGCGGACCCACACGTCCACCTCGCCTTCCGGCGTACGGTAGCCCCGGATGCGCTGGCCCCGGACGACTACGCCCAGCACTCCGGCCACCGATTGCGGAGAAACGTTGTACTTCCGTGCCAGCACGCGGTTGAGGCGGATCTGCACTTCCTCGCGCGACTGGTCCATGTCGGTGAAAACCTCGCTAAACTCGTCGCGTGCCAGCAGGCGGCGGCGGGCCTCCTGGGCGAGGGCGGAGAGCGTCTGAGAATCGTCTCCCATGATGTTCACGGAGATCCACTCCTGATTGTCGGCCCCGCTTTGTGAGCCGAGCGAGATTTTGGCCCCGGGGATAACGGGCAGGCGTTCGGAGATCCGGGGGCGGATTTCCGAGAGCTCGTCGAGCGTGATCCGGTCCTTGTCGAAGTAGATCCGCGTTTGAGCGGAATTGTTGCCGTACCAGGAGTAGACGTCCTTGATCTTGAATTCTTCCTTGTTGGCGAGTAGGACCTCCTCAACGGGGTTGACGTAGTCCTGCTCAATCTTCAGGTAATGGTAGTTCTCGGTGAACTCATAGGAGACGTTGAGGTCGTCGAGTTCCTCAGCGTTCGGGGAGTTGTCGGGGACGCGGGTGAGTTGGAAGAAGGAGCCGGCCAGGATCGCGGGCACGATGAGGAAACCGACCAGGTAGCGGCGCTGGAGGGTCCACCGCATGATGACCAGATATCGCTCCGTGATACTCCTGCCAGGTTTCGGGAGCTTCCTTGCAAGCCATTTGTGCCAGTGCGGCTCGGCGTTCACCTCGATTTTGAGCAGCCGGGTGACGGCCAGGGGAATTAAGGTGAGCGAGATGAACAACGAGCAAAGCAGGGCGATCATGATGGAGGCGCCGACATCCTCGAGCCAGATGGAGAAATTGGTCTTCTTGCCGAAGACAAGCGGGACGAAGATGATGATCGAGGTGAGCGTCGCCGCCAGCACCGCGGTGACCACCTCCTTGGCTCCGGTGCGGGCGGCTTCTATCTTGTCCTTTCCCTTCTCGAGGTGCTGGTAGATCGATTCAAGCACCACCACGGCGTTGTCCACCAACATCCCCGAGGCGAGCATCAGGCCCATCATCGAGAGCACGTTCAGAGACTTTCCGATCAGGTAGAGGAAACCGACGGTGGCGATGATGGAAAACGGAATCGCGAAGCCAATCACGAGCGTCGGGCCGAGTTTCCGCAGAAAAAGGAAGAGCACGATGACGGCCAGGAGCGCGCCGATGGTCCCGGCCTGTAGCAACCCGGCGAGCGACTTGAGAATCTGCTCGCCCTGATCAAACCAGACGTCGAGAATCGTGCCACGCATCGAAGGATCGGCGTTCATCGCCGCAATCTCGGCGCGAACCGCGTTTACGGTCTCTACCGTGTTCGCCGCGGAAGTCTTGCGGACCGCGAAGCCGACCGTGTACTCGCCGTTGAGATGACGGCCGCTGTTCGCCGCCGGCTGGTCGAAGTAGATGTCGGCGACCTCTTCCAGACGCAAACCCCGTTCATTGACGGGAAACTCGCGAATAGCATCGAGGGACGACATCGCTCCGCGGGCGATGGCGCTGTAGCGCTGGTTGCCGTCGACGACCCGTCCGAGCGAGGTGTCGAGGTTGGCGTTGTCGAGATTGCGAAACAGCGCGCCGACGTCGACGTTGTAGCGCGTGATATCGTCAAGCCGGAGGTAGATATCCACCTCCTTTCGCTGCGCCCCCCAGATCTCGATTTCGGCGACGCCATCGAGGCGCTCCAGACGGTTCTTGACCTTGGTCTCGAGAAAGTCGTAGGCGGAACGGAGATCGCGCTCCGAGTAGATGCGGCCTTCCAGGATGGGAATGTCGGTGGTAGACCAGTTTTGCACGAGGATCCGGTCGACGTCGTCCGGCAGTTCGCCGCGTACCTGTTCCACTTTGTCGCGAATCTCGGCGCGCGCCCAGTCGACGTCGATGTCCCAGTCGAAATTGAGCTCAATGGAGGCGGAACTGTCACCGGAGCGCGAGGTGAGGCGCTGAACGTTGGGAACGGTCGCCAGCGATTCCTCGAGCGGTTTCGTAATCGATTCCTGCGTTTGAGCCGGGGTCGCGTTCGGGTAAGGAACGTGTACCTCAACGAAGGGGGCATTGATAGCCGGGATCATCACCAGCGGGATCTTGAACACCGAGACGGCGCCGAGAACCACGAAGCAGGTGAAGATCATGCAGACGGTTACCGGGTGGCGCATGGAGAACTCGGCCACGCGCAGGCCGGCGGAAGCGTGTTCGGGCTCGCCCGTGCGGGGTTCCTGGTCCATCAGTCGCCTACCCCCGGAGCGCCGAGCATCCCGGCCGCCGGTTCGGCTGCGACGCCGCGCCGGCCGTCGGCTAATTCATAAACAACAGGGATGAAGATCAGGGTCAGAAGCGTCGAGAAAGTCAGTCCGCCGATGACGGTAATGGCCATTGGGGTGCGGATCTCGGCGCCCTCGCCCCAGCCCAGCGCCATCGGCGCCAAGCCGAGAACCGTGGTGAGCGTGGTCATGAGGATGGGGCGGAGGCGAACCTCGCCCGCCCGCCGCAGGGCTTCGCGGGTGGCGAGCCCCGTCTGCCGCAACTGCCTTGTATAGTCGATCAGCACGATGGCGTTGTTGACCACGATGCCAGCCAGAATGATCACGCCGAGGAAGACCATCACGCTGAACGTGGTTCCGCTCAGGACGAGCGCGAGCACCACTCCGATGAGCCCCAGGGGCACCGAAAACAAGATGATGAACGGATGCACGAGGGACTCGAACTGGGAGGCCATTACGAGATAAACCAGAAAAACCGCCAGCCCAAGAGCCAGCAGCAAACTTTGATAGGACGCCTGCAACTCCTCGTTCTGCCCGCCAAGGGCGATGGTGACCGTGCCCGGAGCCTCCGCCTGGACCCGCCGGATCTCCGCTCGAATTTCCTCGGAGACACTGTTTAGGTCGCGGCCGGTGAGATTGGCCGAAACGACGGCGGCTCGCTGGGAGCGGATGCGCCGGATCTGGCTCGGGCCGCGGGCAATCTCGACGCTGGCAATGGCGTCGAGCCGGATGGGCGCGGTGGCGCGCGCCTGGAGCGCGGGCGCCTGGTTTGGTTGCATACCGGCGCTCGCGGCGGCTCCCGGAGTTTCGCCGGCGCTCATGTTCACGACCAGGTTTCTGATGTCGTCGATGCTCGCCCGGTCTGACTCATCCGCGCGGACAAGAATCTCGATCTGCTTGTCCTCCTCGCGAAAGCGGGAAGCCACTTCGCCGCGGATCTTGTTGCGCAGCACGGTGGCCACTTGGTTCTCTTCGAGCCCGAGGCGGGCCAGCTTCAACCGGTCAAAGCGAATTTGCACTTCGGGGTTGCCCAGGCGGGCGCTGGAAGTGACGTCGCTGAGTCCGCCGATGGATTCCATCCGAGCCGCCATGAGGTCCGCCGCCTCGCGCAGCGATTCGAGATCGTAGCCATAGATCTCCACTTCCACCGGCGTTTTGAAGCTGAAGAGGGTGGGCCGGCTGAAGTGATAGCTGATGCCGGGGTAGCCGGCGAGCTGGCCGCGGATCTTCTCGATGGCGTGAATTTCGGCCTCCTCGTCTTGCCGGTCTTTCATCACGACATAGATCTGCCCGATGTGCTCTTCGTTCAAATTGCGGGCGAACTGGTTCTGATTACTGCCCCCGGCGCTGGTGAAGACGGTGGCGACCTCGGGGTAGCCGGAAACCTGGTGTTGGAGTTCGTTGAGCAAACGGTCAGTGCGTTCCAGCGGGGTGGCCTCGGGCAGGCTCACCTCGAAGCTGAATTCGCCTTGGGTCATTGGCGGGATCAGTTCGGCGCCGATCGTCAAGGAGAGCGCGGCGGCCGAGATGACAAGACAGGCGGCCAGCGCAAAGACCGTTCCTTTGTGATTAAGGGCCCAGTCGAGCGAACGCGGATAGGACCGTTCGAGGGTGCGGAATCCGCGGTCGAACCGATCGAGGAGCGGTGCGAGCAGTGTTCCGAGGATGCGCCCGATGAAGCCGATGAGACGGCGCAGGTCGGCGATCAGCACGGTGGTGACGCCGGTGTGTAAGAAGTGCAGCGCTCCGGCGAGCTTCGCGCGAGCTGCCCCCGCCGGGATGGCTCCAGCAGGCGCTGCCTCTTCCTCCGGCGCGGGCTCCCTCATCCGAAGAGCGAGGATCATCGGAATCACGTTCAGAGCCACCAGGAGCGAGGCGAGCAGGGAGTAGGTGATGGTGAGCGCCTGATCGCGAAAGAGTTGCCCGGCGATCCCCTCGACAAAGACCAGCGGCAGAAAGACGGCCACGGTAGTGAGTGTGGACGCCGTAACCGCCATGCCGACCTCTTTCGTGCCGGCGTAAACGGCATGGGCGAGGTTGCCCCCTTCCTGCTTGTGCCGGTGGACCGATTCGAGCACAACGATCGAGTTGTCCACCAGCATGCCAATGCCGAGGGCGACGCCGCCGAGAGACATCAGGTTGAGCGAGATGCCGGTCTGGTACATCAGAGCGAAGGTCGCCATGATGGAGACCGGGATCGAGACGGCAATGGTGATGGTGCTGCGCAGGTCGCGAAGGAACACAAAGAGAACGAGGGTGGCGAGCAGTCCGCCGAACAGCGCCGCGGTCTGCACGTCCTCGACGGCGGATTCGATGAAATCGGCCTGATTGAAGACCACCTGGTACTGCAGGCCGTCCGGCCAGAGCTTCGAATTCTCAAGCGCATTGAGGCGGCTGCGCAGAGCCCGCGCGACGGTGACGGTATTGGCGTCGCCCTCCTTGTAGATCGCCATCTCAACGCTCTCGTTGCCGTTGAGACGGGCGATGATCTCGCGGTCCTTCGCGCCGCGCCACACCCGGGCGACATCGCCGAGCACGATGCGGCGCCCCCCGGTGTCGCGGATAACGATCCCCTTGATCTCCTCAACGGTCCGGAACTGGTTGAGCACCCGGACCAGGTAGTTGGCGTCGAGATCGTAAAGGCTGCCGGAGGCCTGGTTGAGGTTCTCAGACGCAAGCACACCGGCGACCTCGGTAATGGGAATGCCCAGTTCGGCGAGGCGGCCTTCGTCGATCTCGATGCGGATCTGTTCTTCGAGACCGCCGATGACCTTGATGGCGGCCACGCCCTCGGTGGATTCGAGGTTCTTCTTCAGCTCTTTCTCCGCGGCGTAGCGGAGCCGCGTAAGCCCCATGCCGCCGTAGAGTTGCAGGCGCATGATCGGGTCATAGGACGGATCGAAGCGCAGCATGACCGGGCGCTGGACGTCACGCGGCAGTTCGACAACGTCGAGCTTCTCGCGGACCTCCAAACTGGCGAGGTCCATACTGGCGTCCCAGGAAAACTCGAGTACGACCTCGGACTGCCCGGAGCGGGAAGTGGAACTCAGGCGGCGCAGGCCGGGGATAACTCCGACGGCCTCTTCGATGGGGCGGGTGACCAGGTTTTCGATCTCCTCGGGGGCCGCATCTTCGTAGTCGGTCTGGATAGTGATGGATGGATAGGAGATGTCCGGCAGGAGGTTCAGGGCAAGGCGGTCCAGGGAAACGAGACCGAACAGGACGACCGCCACGACGAACATGGAGACGGTGACGGGGCGGTGAATGGCGGTTTTGGTGAGGCTCATGGATGTCTCTCGTCACGGAGCGGTTTTGCCCGGGCACGGTAGAGGCCCACTGAGAGAGCCTGCCCGCGCCGGGAGGACCGCCCCGGCTCAGCCCTCGATAATCTCCAGCTTGTCGCCCTCTTTGAGAGCGCCCTGACCGGCAACGACCACCTTCTCGCCGGACGAGAGTCCGCTGCGGATCTGGACGATTCCCTCGTGCTCGTAGCCGAGGATGACCTTCACGCGCCGCGCCTGCTCACTATCGGAGACGAAGACGAACGTCTCGCCGTCCTGTTCGAGCACGGCATTCTTCGGGATCAGCAGGGCCTCGGTAAGGGTGTCGGTTTCGAGAGAGACCCGGACGAAAGCGCCCGGTTTGAAGCCCGGTCTTTCGGTCGCGACCTCGACCGTGACCTTCACGGTCCCGGTGTTTTGGTCGACGACGGGAGCGACCCGCTTCACCCGTCCGGCGACGCGCTCGGACCCATCCGAACCCAGCGTCAGGAGAGCGGCCTGTCCCGGACTTACCGCGCGCGCGTCCCGCTCGGAGAGAAACACGTCCGCATGGAGCGGCGAGAAAGATCCCAGCTTGAACAACGCGTCGAGGCTGCGGACACGCTGCCCCATCTCCACTTTGCGTTCGGTGATATACCCCGCGAAGGGCGCCTTGATCCCGGTGAGGGCGATCTGGAGTTCAGATTGCGCGATTTCGGCTTCCAACTCGGCCACCCGGTGTTCCAGCTCCTTGATTTCGGAGCGCGAGACGCGGCGGTCGTGGATGAGTTCGTCGAGCTGATACTTGCGCGTGGCGACTTCGGTCTCGCTAACGAGCCCGTCTTCGTGCGCCCGGCTGTAGCGATCATACTCGGTACGGGCGTTCTCGATCTGGACGCCGGCCTTCTCGAAATTGATCTTTGCCTTTTCGAGTTGCACCTTGCTCTGCGCCAGTCGCTCGCGGGCCAATTCGAGGTTGATGCGGTGCTGCGCGTCGTCAATTTTGCAGAGGAGCTGCCCCTGTTTGACAAAATCCCCTTCTTCGGCCAGGACCTCGCGGACGATGCCCTCCACCTGGGTCGCGACCTCGATATCACGGAGCGCGCGGAGGTTGCCGGTGGAGTCAATAAAGGACGAGATCTCCCCCTTTTCGGCAACGGAAAGCTCTACCGGGACTCCGTTCTGTTCTCCCTTGCCTGTTTCGTCGTTGGCCTCCCCTTCGGCCTTCGCCACCGCGCCAATGAAGTGAAATTCCTGATTCAGAAGATATCCGCCGCCGACTAGCAGCACGAGCGTAATCAGGAATGCGTAGACCTTGGTCCTCTGACTCATACGTGTTTTCCTTGCCGGCCGGCTCCGTTGTAGCCGCCGGTCCGTAGCATTACTCCTACATCTCCTTAGACATCTTCAATACGTGAAAGTTAACAGGGGTGTTCCAAAAAACTGGTGCAACGGTAAGCGGCGGGTGGCACGCCGCCACGCGGGCCGGTACTACGGGCGGGCGCCCGGGAGCCCGGAAGCGATTACCGCGTCGAGCAGTTGTACGGAGACATCCGCGTCGATGGTGACGGTATCTTCCGTTCCTCCAATGGCTATCGTATCGTAGAGCGCCACAAGGTCGGGTTTGTCGCGGCCTCCAAATCGGGCGAGACCAATCAGCGCTTTCACCGCCGAGCGCAACGTCTCGGCGTCTTCGGCCGTCTGGCACGTTCCCTCGGCTCTGAATAGCATCCCGTTGTTGAGGTTGGCCATGGCGCGGAAACTCTCGACTTTTCTCAATACCCGGTCGAGGTTCGCGGCCGGGCCTCGAAGGCCTTCCTCCGGCGTGCTGAAACCGCCGCGTGAAACAGCCCAGATCTGGTTCGACCGGTCGATCCCTTCGATGAGCCGGATTAACTCCTGCGGCGGCCCCGCGGCTTGGTCGCGCTGGTCAATGATCTGCCGTACGCGATTGGGACTGCCGGCCAGGGCGGTAGAGGCGTTCATGAATGTCACCGCGGTCAGGGCGTCCTCTACGATTAGATAGCCTTTGTAGGAAGTGCGGCGGGCGCCGTCCCAATCGAGCCGGGGTTCGAGACCACCCTCGGTGAACTTGCCGCGCGCCATCACCACCAGAGTCGAGCCATTGTACGCGGCCAGGATCTCCCAAAGCTTTTCCGGATCGACGCGCGTCTTTTCGATCAGCCCGTCAAGGCCCGGCGCCCGGCCCGAAGCTACGTGTTTGTCCCAGAAGGGGGTCTCCCTCAGGTGGTCCATCCGAATTCCGATGAGCGCTACAGTGTCCTGCGGAGCCAGCGTCAGCATGGCCGGGTCCACCTTGACCCCGGGAGGTCCGCCGGGGCCACAGGCGGATACCCACAACAGACAACCGGCGGCGAGCACTCCGGCGAGAGCGTTTAGGCGCATGGGGACCATTATGCTTGATCGGATGCCAACCGGGCGCGGGCAGCGTCAATCGGGCTTGCGGGCAATCAGTTCGAAGTTGCTGCCCAAGCGGCTTACCAGCGGCAGGCGAATCAGAACCTCGTCGGCCGCGCGCGCGATGCGGTAGAGTGCGGCCGAGCCTGGGAACAGGCCGGCGGCCGGCGTCGAAGCGAAGTCATAGAAGCGGGTTCGCGCCTCGAAGCCGGCGCCGGAAAACAGCCGCCGTATGGCGGCGGGACGCAGCTCCCGTTCGTCCGGGCTCTGGTGCTTCTCCATGAGGCGGGGGACGAGCAGCCGGCCCACGGCCCCGGAAAGACGGTAGCGGCTGGGGTCAAGCGAGTAGAAAATTCCGCCGGGGCGGAGGATGGCGAAGGCACGGCCGGCGAGGCGGATGAGCGCTTGATCATCGAGATGATGCAGGAGGAAGACGGCGGCAATCGCATCGAACGCACGGCCGCCGAATTGGGCGCTGTCGATATCGCCCGTAAGGAATTCGACGTTTTGGACCCCGGCGGCCGCGGCATCGAGGCAGGCTTGCCGTATGGCCGCCGCGGAGAGGTCGATCGCGGCAATACGGCCAACGCGCGGAGCCAGCAGCAGTTCGGTATCGCCGATGCCGCAACCAAGACTGAGCAGGCGCGAATTCGGCCCGGCTTCGGTGGCCTCGAGAATGCGGCTGGCGGAGTGCCGCCGGAAAGCCCGCACGGCTGGCCGCGCGAAGTGTTTCTGGGCAAATCCCGAGTAGACCTCCTCGTGGTGCGCCAGCTCCCGGGCGAGTGCGTCGCGGTCGGCCATTCGGGTTCAGGATCGCATGAGTCCGGAGGGGAAGCAAAGCAGGAAAGCCACGAACATCGTACCTGAGGATTGATGTTTGTATGCTGTTGGAGATGGACTTGGACCGGTTCATGGACGAGGCGCGCGGGTTTTGGGAGAACCTCGGGAAGCTGAAGCGGGAGAATCCGCTGGAGGGATCGGGGTGGTACCCGTATGACTCGCTGAGCGCGGTAACGATGCTGCGGCCTCTGTTGAAAAATGACTTCGAGCTGCTGCCGCCGCTGTGGGAGGCCGAGCCGGTCCTGGATCTGGGCTGCGCGGATGGGGATCTGGCGTTCTTCTTGGAGTCGCTGGGGGCGGAGGTGGACGCGGTCGACTACGAGGAGATGAACTTCAATCAGCTCCGCGGCGCGCGCCGCCTCCGCGAACTGCTCGATTCCCGCGCCGGAGTCTACTCGGTGAACCTGGATTGGTATTTTGAGCTGCCGCGCAGGCGCTACGGGCTGGTGCTGTTTCTCGGAATTCTCTATCACTTGAAGAACCCGTTCTATGTGCTGGAGCGGCTGGCTTATCACGGCGCGTACTGCCTGCTGAGCACACGGGTGGCCCGAATCACGGCGCGGCAAGGCGTTCCCATCGGAGACCATCCGGTGGCCTATCTGCTGGAGCCTCGCGAGGCGAATAACGATCCCACAAACTACTGGATCTTTTCCCCGGCGGGCCTGCGCCGTCTGGCAGAGCGAACCGGGTGGAGCGTTTTGGCGAGCGGGTTCGCCGGCTGTGAAAGTGCCTCGAATCCGGTGGACGCGGATGCCGACGAACGCATGTTCGTGTTGCTCAAGAGCAGAGTGCGGTATCCGGACCTCGGCATCCGGCTGCTCGAGGGATGGCACGCGGTAGAGGAGGACGGTTGGCGCTGGACGGCGCGCGAATTCTCCTTCGAGGCGCTGCTGCCAAGAGAACGGCGGGTGAGCGAGTTCGCCCTCTCCGTGGCAGTTCCGGAGGAACTCCTGCGCGTCGAGGGTTCGGTGAGGATGCGGTGCGAGGTGGATGGCATCGATGCCGGAGCGGCCCAGTTTCGCACGCCGGGAGCACACACGTTTCGCGGTAGTTTCCCGGACGCCGCGGCCGAACGGGCGATGGTGCGCTTCACCGTGGCGCCGGGGTGTTGCCCCGGTGGAGATGACCAGCGCGAGCTTGGCGTGCGGCTCTGCTTCGCGGATGAGTTGGCGGGCGGACGCAGCGGACTGCCGTTCCGGGTCTCTTAGGCCCCGCCGGGATCGCAACTGCCAGTCGCGTCTACACTCACCCCATGAAGTGGCGAGAGTCTCCGTGGCGGCAAAACCTTCTCTTGAATGCGAGCGGCCGCCGCGGCCCAGACTTTTCGCGAGTGGTCCGCCGACACGGCTTGCTTTGGGTAGTTGTGCCGCTCGTCTGACTCTGCGTGTGCGCAAGCTGACAGGCGCAGCCGCTAGGGTGTCTTCTGCATCAAGAGCCCGGGACGCCTTTTCGATCCGAAGGACTTTCGGAACTGGTCGGCGACATCGTTTTCGAGTGCATGGGCGGCAACCCGACGCCAGCGGGCGAATCCGTGCCAGCAGTCGACCTGCGTCTTTCCCTGAACACTAGCGTCGCCGCTGGAGGAATTCTATTCCTCGACGATCCCCTGCCGTCGGATCACGTTCTCTGCACTGGCGCCTGCGGAGTGAACGGCGTGGGCGGAGCGGGGCTGACCTTCTCCAGCCCGTCGGCGCCGGAGAACAATGGGCAACGTGTGCCGAACGTCTTTCAGGGACGCCAGGTTGGAGGAAATTCAGTGGAATGGTTCGACATTCCCATTGATCCGCCTGGTACAGTCGGGTCGCGCATCATTCGCATCAGGAATGTCAGAGCGAACGCCTCCGCAGTGCCGCCCGGGCATTCGATCATGGGACCTTGAGCGGCCCGATTCCGGGCTTCCCGCTCACGGCCGACCCCGGCGCGGTCCAGACGGCGTTCGACTATGCAATCAGCAACGCCGCATCTCTCAATCAGTGTGAACCGCACAACCCGGCGCAGCCTGGAGAGCCGGGCAGCCCAACCTTCGAACTGAAGTTTGCCGAATTGGTACCCTTCGCGATGAGGACACGCGGGACGCCAAACGGCTCGGTTGCGAATCCCTTCCCGTCACGGTGGATGCCGGCGACTTCCGCAGCCAGCCCGGGGTGACCGTGGCAGTCCAGTGAAGCGCGAGTGGGGGACTCCGGCCAGCCCTGGCCCGTCCCGGGAGCGGATAGCGCCGGCCGCTATCTCTTGCGGCCGAGGATCCAGTCGAGCGCGTCCGACGACTGGTAGATGAGCGCTTCCGGATAGTGTTCGAATGGATGGAAATACTCGAAGGTCAGGTAGCCGTCGTAGCCCACCTTCTTCAGCTCTTCGACGACGGCCGGCCAGTTCGTTGTGCCGTCGAGCAAGGTGCGAAATGTCCGCAAGGTGAACTCATTCGTATTCTTGTCCCACTCCTTCAGGTGAACGTTCTTGATCCGTGGGCCTAAGATCGGGATCCAGTGCTCGGGAAATTGGTACTGCATGATGTTGCCGGTATCGAAGTGGACGCGGACGTTTGGGCTCTGGAAACTGTCGACAAAGCTCACAATCTCTCCGGGACCCATCAGAAACCCATTGAGGAAGATGTTTTCGATGTTCAGGCTCACGCCCGCCTCCTCGGCCTTGGGGATCAGCGAGCGCAGCGCGGCGCGCGACCGCTCCCCGCAAACACCGGGCGGCACCGGTTCAAAATCCTGAACCCATGGAGCATGGACAGCGCCAGGGACCACCAGCAAATTGCCGGTTCCCACCAGCGCTGCCGCCTCGACCATCCGGTGGGTCAACTCCAGCCCCTGACGGCGGCGGACGGGATCGGCGCTCGTCAGCGGATACTCCCAGAATAGAAACGAGCAGACGCCACTGATAGCGATGCCCGCTTCGTCCGCAAGCTTCTTGATGTCGAGTAGATCACTGTCGGAGGATTCCATCGAGAACTCGCCCTCGAGGACGAAGTTAAGCTCGACGGCGTCGAATCCCGCATCCCGGGCGAGATCGAGGCACTCCTTGAGGCTCCACGTCTGCGGGTACGGGAAGGCCCACATGTTGATTGATTTCTTCATTGTCAAGAACGCCTTTCCGCCGCGGGGCGGCGATTGCGTTTCCCCGGCGCCCCACCGATCCCAGTATCGCCGTTTCCTTCGCTCGGTGACAGGTTTCCACGCACCAAAGGGCTGGCCTGCAAACCGCGATGATAGAATCGGGTGAAGCATGAAAAGGCGGGAATTCCTGGGAACGCTGGCCGGGGCCGCTCCGCTGCTTGGAGCCGGCCGGAAACGCAATCTGGTCCTCATCCTCTCCGACGATCACCGCTACGACATGATGAGCAGCCGGGGCCATCCGTGGATCCGGACACCGCACATGGACCGGATGGCGGCCGAAGGCATCTTGTTCGAGAACGCCTTCGTCACAACATCGCTCTGCTCTCCCAGCCGGGCTTCCATTCTGACCGGACAGTACTCCCACGCTCACGGCGTCAACGACAACTCGACGCCGCTTCCCTCCGGACTGCCATCCTTTCCCGCGGTCCTGCAGCGGCACGGCTACCGGACCGCGTTCATCGGCAAGTGGCACATGGGAGGCGCGAATGACGCGCCACGGCCGGGTTTCGACCGGTGGTTCTCGTTCCGGGGGCAGGGCTCCTACGTGGATCCAGTGGTCAACGACGACGGCGCGCGCCGGCAGCTTCAGGGCTATTTGACGGACATCCTGACCGAAGAGGCAGTGCGTTTCATCGGTGAGAACCGGACGCGCCCGTTTCTCCTCTACCTATCCCATAAGGCCGTTCACGGGCACTTCATCCCCGCCGAGCGCCACCAGGAGATGTACGCTTCCGCGAAGATTCCCTACCCGCCCTCGATGGCCGATACGGAGGAGAACTATCGCGGGAAGCCTGAATGGGTACGGCGGCAGCGGAACTCCTGGCATGGCGTGGATGGAATGTACAACCACCAGGTCGGCTTCGACGACGTCTACCGGGGTTGCGCGCGCGCCCTGATGTCGCTCGACGAGAGCATCGGAACCGTCCGCGGGGCACTGGACGCAAACGGTCTCCTCAACGACACGCTGATGATCTACATGGGGGATAACGGCTTCCTGTTCGGCGAGCACGGCCTCATCGACAAGCGGGTGATGTATGAGCCCTCGATACGCATCCCCATGATTGGCCGGTGTCCTGACCTATTCGACGGCGGGCGCGCGGCGGAGGGGATGGCTCTCAACATCGATATCTGCCCGACGATGCTCGATGCGGCCGGCGCGGCAATCCCGCCAACCGTGCATGGACGATCGCTGCTGCCTCTCATCCGCGGAGACGAAGGCTGGCGGACCGATTTCGTCTACGAGTACTTCTGGGAACGGGCTTACCCGCAAACACCCACCGTCATCGGCCTGCGAACGGACCGGTACAGTTTCATGCGCTATCACGGCGTCTGGGACCTGTACGAGTTGTACGACATCCGGAAGGACCCCGGGCAGAGGAACAATCTCCTCGCCGGTGTCCGCACCACTACGGAAGGCGGGCGTCTGTTTAATCGCATCCAGGATCCTGAGCTGAAAGCTCTGGTCGCCGGATTCGAAGATGCGATCCGCGCGCGGCTGTCAACCACCGGCGGGCGGATGGAACCCACCTGGAGGGCCTGAAACGGGCGAAAGCCGGGGCGGCCCGGCGCTCGCATGCTACTCGGACTGCAGCTCGAGCCGGTGAGTCTGATCCGCTTCCACTGCCCGGCGGCTGAAGGCCAGCGGCGCATAGCGGCGCTCTGACCACAATTCCGCCAGGTCCGCGTAGAAGGCGCTCTCCGGCTGCCCCGACTGCCCCGGCGCACTCGTGAATACGGAGCGGTCCCAATCGCTCAGATCAAGAATGTGCCGGTAGGAGGCGCCGCTCCGCTGCCTGTAACCGGCGCCCGGGGTGGCGTTCGGCGTGAATCCATCGCCTCCGCGCTCGAACGGACCCACATTGAAGACCGCTCGCCGCTGAGGCGTGTTGGCCAGCGGATGGCGAAAGATTACGGTGTGCAATGTGCCCCAACGCCAATGCGGGGAGCCGGCGCCCAGCAGGTCTCCGGCTTTGGCCCAGGCTTCACTGAGCGACCCGCGGAGTACACGCTCCCGTTCGGTGACCGGGGCGCTGGCCAGCAATTGGATGAGAACCGGTAGCTGCAAATTGCGCGCGATCAGGTCCGTGTGTTCCTCCGGCGCACGGCCAGCTACGAAGTGGCGTATGAGCATGGGCAGCCAGATTTCATACAACGCCGCGGCTGCGGAGTCCTCGTCGAGCACGTGATCCCATTCCTCGAACAGGCGGCGCGCTTTCGCTAACTCTGTGTCGCCCCCGGTTGGCAATTGCGCCACGATCGCAGTCAACTCCCAGGCGGGCAGCGACGTCTCGTCGTGCTGAAGCTCCTGGAAATCCTCGACCGAGAATCTTCCGCCGCCCGTCAGCGCCTCCTCGATGCGGCGGAATCGATACGGAGGGGACCAGTCGAAGCCCAAGTCGTAGGAGTAGTTCCGCGGGCGGATATTGTGGTTGGCAGTGGCGATGAAATGCTGCGGCGGGTTGTACAGCCGGGGCAAGTCCTCCACACGGCGAAAACCTTCCCAAACGTACCGGCCGGTGAAACCGGGAACGGGAAGCAGCCCGGACCAATTCTCCCGCACCGGCAGCAGTCCCGCGGCGAGCCAGCCGATATTGCCGTCAACGTCGGCGTAGACCATGTTCTCTGCGGGAACCTTCCAGCTTCGCATCGCGAGGAGGAATTCTTCCCAATTCTGGACACGGTCGAGAGCGAGGCTGCCCAGGTACCCCGCCGTGCCGGGCTCCTGCCCGATCCAGCGCAGAGAGACAACCCGCGGCCGCTCCGGGTCCTCCCAGATCACTGGGCCTCGCTTGGTGAACTTGAGTTCCGCCTCCACCGGCTCCGCCCGCCCTCTGACCTCGATCACTTCCCGCTCCACCTGCATCGTGAGCCAGCCCTCCCCGTCGCGATACCGGCTGGAATCATCCGGGTCGACGTGTTCGACGAACAGATCGGCCTGATCGTATTGGACGATGGTGAACCCCCACCCGATCCGTTCGTTGTGTCCGATGGCGACGCCCGGAAGCGCCGGCTCGCCGGCGCCGATCACGTTCCAGCCGGGACCCGTCAGGTGGATCATGTACCGCAGGGAGGGCATCGTAATGGCGCGGTGTGGATCGCTCGCCAGAAGAGGGCCGCCGGTAGCGCTCAAGGTCTTGTCCACCACCCAGTTATTGCTCCCATCCTGGGGAGCGAGCGCGGGGATGGAAGTGACGGCCCGGTAGCCGCGGAGGACCCGCTCGTCCAATCCCGCAAGCTCGATTGCGCGATCCGGCTTGAGATCCCGCGCCGGCTCCGGCGGAAACCATTTCCGGGTCTCCTCGGCGCCCAGCCTGGCCACCATTTCCGTCCGGGCGATCTCCTGTCTCAGGTTCCGGACCATGAGCAGCCCGGCAATGCGCAGCAGGCAATCTTCTGGCTCCCACTTTCCGGGCCGAAAACCGAGCAACTCGAACTCGATCGGCAGATTGCCGCCCCGGTGGTCGACAAACGCATTGATGCCGGCCGTGAAGGCGGTTGCGATCGCTTTCGTATCCGGCGAGTAGCTCGCCCACTCGGCGTCCATGTCGCCGCGAAAGCGGACCAGCCGCGCGATCCTGTCGCTTTCGACGAACTCCTCGCCAAAAACCGCTGCCAGCTCTCCGGAACCGGTGCGCCGCCAGATCTCCATCTGATACAGGCGGTCCTGCGCGGCCACGAAACCCTGGGCAAAGAAGAGATCGTGGACCGTCTCGGCGTATACGTGCGCCACTCCCCAACGGTCCCGGAGCACTTCCACCGGTTGCTCCAAACCATTCAGCCGGATGGTCCCGTCCAACTGCGAGAGCCGGTCCCTGGCGGCTCTCCGCAGACCCCTTTCGCTTTCCAGATCCGGGGCCGGGCCGGAACAGCTAATAAGCCAACTGGCCGCCAGCAAAACCATGACGGCAAAGCGTTGCAGCGTGCTGTTCATCACTCAATCTCCAAGCCCGCGTTCGCTTGATTGTACAGTACAACGTCAACTGGAGATGGAGGCGGCCGTGGCACGAACCCGGGCGGGGGAAGCCGTGCTAACTATCGTTTCCGTTCAGACCCATCTGCGAGAGGCGGTAGCGAAGCGCGTTGCGCGTAAGGCCCAACATGCGGGCGGCCTGGCTCTTGTTACCCTTCGCTTTTTCCAGTGCGGCGCGGATGAGATCCTCTTCGTGCTCCTGGAGCGTTTTGCCCTCCGGAAGCAACTCCGGCGGAGGGGCGTTTTGGGCGGTTACGTTCTGATCCAGCCTGATATCGGGAAGCTCCAACCGTTCGCCGGGGCACATCACGAGAGCGCGCTCGATCACGTTTTCCAGCTCGCGCACGTTGCCGGGCCAGTGATGGCGCCGTAGTGCCTGGAGCGCCTCGCCGGAAATGCCGGTCACCCGGCTGCCCATCTCGGTGGCATACTTGGCAATGAAATGCGCCGTTAGGGCGGGGATGTCCTCCTTACGCTCGCGCAGCGGCGGCATCTCGACCGGCACGACGTTCAGGCGATAGTAGAGATCCTCTCGAAACTCGCCGCTTTCAAGCGCGGCGCGAAGGTCCACGTTCGTGGCGGCGACGACGCGCACGTCGATCTCCCGGGTCTTGTTGCTGCCCAGCCGCTCGAAGGCCCGCTCCTGCAGAATGCGCAGCAGCTTCACCTGCGTCGCCGGCGGCACGTCGCCGATCTCATCGAGGAACACGGTGCCTGTGTCGGCCTGTTCGAACTTGCCGGGCTTGCTGGTTTCGGCCCCGGTGAACGCGCCCTTCTCGTAACCGAAAAGCTCGCTTTCCATGAGGTTCTCGGGGATGGCGGCGCAGTTGATCTTCACGAAGGGGCGGTCGCGGCGGGGCGAATGAAAGTGGATGGCGCGGGCGATAAGGTCCTTGCCGGTGCCGCTTTCTCCGGCCACCAGGACCGTCGCGCGGGTGGGCGCCACGCGCTCGAGCGTGGCGAAGATCTCCTGCATGGCCTGGCTGCGGCCGATGATATTGTCGAATTCGTAACGGTGGCCGAGTTCTTCGCGCAGCTTCCGATTCTCGTCGCGAAGGTTCCGCATCTCGAGCGCCTTGCCGATAACAGCCATCAGGTGGTCCGTCGAGAACGGCTTTGGCAGAAAATCGAGCGCCCCGGCCTTCATCGCCTCCACTGCGTTCTCCACCGTGCCAAAGGCCGTCATCACGATGATCGGGAGCTGGGTATTCCGCCGCCGGATGCGGTTGATCATCTCCAGGCCGTCCATGCCGGGGAGGCGAAGATCGGTCAGCAAGAGGTCGGCTTTGTCCACCATTCCCAGTGCGTCTTCGGCCGTACTTGCCTGGTCGACGGCGAATCCGGACGACTCGAGCTGAAGCTGAATCACGCGGCGCAGCTTCTCTTCATCTTCGACAATCAGGATGCGTCTTTTCATGATTCCACGGCGGCGGGGAAAACAACACGGAAGACGCTTCCGCGGCCGGGCTCGCTTTCCACGGCTATCTTACCGCGATGTTCGTCCACGATCTTCGATACCAGCGCGAGGCCGAGGCCAACGCCGGAAGATTTGGTAGTGAAGAACGGGTTGAAGATGTTTTCGAGATCGTCCGGCGAAATGCCGGAACCCCGGTCGATCACCGAGATTTCGGCTCCGTCGCGCACCGGCCGGGTCTTCACCGAGATCGTTGCGCCCGGGGGCGAGGCCTGAGCCGCGTTTTCGAGCAGGTTGTACAGCACGCCCTCCATGAGCTCCCGGTCTAGCGGTATGGGGCGGACGTCGGGCGAGTAGTTCCGGTGGAAGGAGACCTCATAGGGCGGATTGTGGCGCTCGATCTGCCCGATGGCTCTGTCGATTAGTTCACTCAACTCAGTGCTGGCGTAGCGCAGCTTCAGCGGCCGCGCGAAATCGAGAAAGCGGGTGATCAGGCTGTTCGTGCGGTCGACCTCGGCCGCAATAAACCCGGCAAGTTCCCGCGCCACCTCGTTCTCCGCGGCGACGCTCCGCTCCAGAACGTCGGCCGAGGTGCGCATCGTCCCCAAAGGGTTGCGGAGTTCGTGGGCTAGCCCTGCCGTCAGTTGCCCCATGGCCGCCAGCCGCTCGGAGCGCCGGACAGCCGCCTCGGCGAGTCGCAGGTTCCGGTTGGCCTCGGCGAGTTGCTCGGCTACGTTCTGGTATTTGAGCGCCTGCGTCCGGTTTGCCTTCACCAGTTGGAAGGTGAGAAAGCTGATGAGGCAAAGGAAGGTGACGCGGAGCAGAAGCTCGCGCACGTCCTGGGGGGAGATCGTGAGCTGCGACCAGTCGATGAACGCAAGAAACGAGAGGTACGAGCAGCAGGCCGCGGCGGTGACGGCGCTCGTTCCCAGCGCGCCGAGCGTCGTGGCAGCCGAAACCACGGGGACGAGAAGTATCAGGTAATAGCTGCTCGTGACGCCGCCGGAAACGCCGATGAGAAGGTAGCCGAGCAGCAGCTTGAGCAGAATCGCGAGAATCCGGCCGCGCTTCGTGGAAAAAGCTTTGATTCGCGGCTCCAACACCTGGACCAGCGCCAGGGCGACCAAGAGTTGAATCTCGGCGTTGTTGAGCGATGGGCTGACGGCCCCGAGCAGCCAGATTAATGCGAGCCAGGCAATGTCCTGCGCCCTGACGAGGCGGCGGACGCGGGTGATGCCCTCTCGTAGCGAACTCACGTTGTCACCTTATTCCGACGCCCGGAACTCCGCTAGGTTTCGTCTACTTCCGGATTCCGGAGTCACGGAGCGGCGCGCGATCCCAACCTCCATGTGCCTTGTCGGGTGCGAACGGCCGCGAAGTGGGAGGCTTCCGAACCCGGCCTGTTCAGCCGGACGATTGCCAGCCCATCGCCCTCGACAGGCGCGCGCACGGTGATGATCTCCTCCGAGGCCTCGTACTCCACGCCGCCGGTCGGCCGTTGGCCCGCGCGATAGGGCCGCAGCACCGTGAGAACGAACGCCGCTCCGTCCGGCGACTCCATCTCCGCCTCGACGTGCCACTGCGCCGGGATCTCGTCGCGGCCGGTTTTGCGCAGATACTCGGCGTCCGGCGGCGGCTCGTAGCCGGTCAATTGCCGCATCCGCATCCGCGCGGGTGCCGGGCCGTAGTCGACAACCAGGCCGGCACGCGACCGGTCCAACGTCAGCCGGGCGCGCTTCTCGTCCACCTCGAACGGCTGCTGGGCGTGCAGCATCCACTGGAACGTCGCCGGACCCCCGGCCTCGATTTCGTCCGCGATAATAATCAGGCCAGGCTTCACGAAAACCACGTGCCGCCGGAAGTGGCGGAGGGCGCCCTCGTACGCAGCCGCGGCATCCCCGGCTACATAATCCGCGCCTTCCTGGAAATCAGACGCGACAATCTCGCCATAGGGGTCGGGCGAATGCCGCTTCTGCCCCCCGCCGTTCACGAGTAGGGCGTTCTGGGATCGCGTACTCCAACACCATTCCGAATGGAACGGGCTTCCGTATACGTCCCGATAGACGTTGTTGACCAGCAGTTGCTCGCCATAGGCGTTCAAGGTGAACGAGTTGTGCGGCTCGTGCCCGTGGCTCTGGCGGCCGAAGGGGCTGGACTTGAAGCGAATCTGCACGTTCTCGGAAGAGTCGAGCAGGGAAGTGTTCAGGACGGCGACTCCAGTGCCCTCGAAAACCTTCGATGCCGGCAAGTCCCGCGGCGCCCGCGGGGCTACTACTGGGCGCGCGCCCCAGAGAAACTGCATCACCGGCTCGGAATGCTTCTTCTCGATCTTCCAGCGATCCGCCCACCAGGCCCAGTAAGGGTTGCCGGTGGCGCTGATGAAAAAGCGGAAAAATGACCAACCGGCGCTCGGTGGGCGGAAGGCCAGATCGCCGAATCCCACGTCCGGCGAGCCGGGCGGGGCGGTGTAGAGGGCATAGTCGCCGATGTTGGCAAAGAATGGCTTGCGGAATCCATCGATGCCCAGTGCATGTTCGGCCACATCCAGCCACCAGGTGACCTTGCTCATGTAACCGGCCCAGTAGTTCAGACCTTCGTGCCAGCCGCCGTCGTCATCGGACCAGACAGGGTAGGCGGCGTAAAACTTGTCGATGGCGAAGCGGAGGTAGAGCTCGGATTCCGCCGTTTCTCCGAACGTCGCGATCGCGTTCTCGGCCAGCTTGTGCCAAGAGCGGTTGCCGTGGCTGTTGTACGGCCGGTTGAGGTGTCCGGCTCCGTGGAGAGTCTGATATCCGCGCCAGGCGTCTTGCGCCCGGCGGAGTAGCGCGGCGCGCACCATGCGGCGGTCCTCCTCGGTCAGCGCCTCGAAGGCCCAGTCATAGGCGCGCGCCAGGCGGTGGAGGATGGGCATGGCAGCCTCATCGTTGAGTTTCCAGTTGGTGGGTCCGTCGGGGTCCCATTCGGCCAGGTGGAGCACCCACCGGCGGGCGGCCCGGCCGTAGCGGTCCTCGCCGGTGAGCAGAAAGGTGAAAGCCAGGACTTCCGCCTCCTGGCAGGCCTTTAGCGTCTGCAGGCGATTTGGCCACCAGTGTTCACCGGTCTCCGGATCGCGGATGCTGGCCATGACCGTGGGCTCCGGAGTCGGGTCCGAATGGAGGAGTCGATCGGCGGCAGCGCGCAGAGCGACGAAGTCTTCTTGCCCCGCCGTGTTGGCATGGGCCTTCAGGCCCGCGAGGGTCTCCGGCGTGACAAACAGCCGGGGATGATCCTCTGGAATAGAGGCGCGGACGGCGTCCGCGGTAGGCCTCGGAAATGCGGCCGCATCTTCCGGAATCGTGAACCGCCGCGCGCGGCTCCATTCCGTGGGAGCCTGGCCGGCGGGGAAAGCGCGGTACCGCCAGTTGTAAGTCCCGGGCGGGAGCGCCGCCGTGTGCGTGTAGACACTCCAGGGAATGTCCCGGATCGTTTCCGGCCGCCCAAACTCCGGCGTGCTCGCCCACTGAAGCTCATAACGCGCGTTTTCGGAATGCTGCACCCAGGTGAGCGGCGGCGGGTTCACCTTAACGCGGGCGCCGTCGCCAGGGCGGTAGCCCCACTCCCCTGGCTCGGGCGGCCTGTCTGGCGGAGCGGCGGCGGCCGCCAGGCAGAAGCAAAGGACGGGGAGAAATTGGGTTCGTTCCATCACAAAGCCCACCTTATTCTACTCTGGGACGCCGGCGCTCCCTCTCGAACCGCAACCGGATTTCGCCGCGCGGGCGCATCCCGCCAGTCCACGTCCGGTTGTGCCAAAATGAAAAGCGACTGCATTATTCTCCATGAGTACCCCCGACTCCCTAGACCCCATGACCGACAAGACTGTGCCCGAAGAGGGCAAACAGGCTCCCGCCGGCGAGACCCCGGAAGCTTCTCAGACCACTCCCGAACGTGCCGCATCGCCAGATCGGGAGGCCCCTTCCGAATCTTCCGCCTCGGCTCCCGAGCCAGACGTAGACAAGGCTGCTGCTCCGCCCCCGTCGGACGAAACTCCGCCCCCCACCGCCGCGGACGCTCCACAGGCCGAGAAGCCAGCCCCAGGCGGATCAACCGGCAAGCCTGCCGAGTCCGCGCCACCTGCGCCACAAACTCCGGCGCCCCCTGCCCCGGCCCCGCCGCAAGCTGCGAAACCGGCCCCCGGCGGATCAACCGGCAAGCCTGCCGAGTCCGCGCCACCTGCGCCACAAACTCCCGCTCCCCCTGCCCCGGCCCCGCCGCAAGCTGCGAAACCGGCCCCCGGCGGATCAACCG
>CAYXVG010000005.1:133366-177687 GCA_964468205.1 uncultured Solibacteraceae bacterium
CTGCGCCACAAACTCCCGCTCCCCCTGCCCCGGCCCCGCCGCAAGCTGCGAAACCAACCCCCGGCGGATCAACCGGCAAGCCTGCCGAGTCCGCGCCACCTGCGCCGAAAACTCCCGCTCCCCCCGCGCCGGCCCCGCCGCAGGCCGCAAAACCCTCACCGGCATTGCCGGCCACGGACAGCACTGCGGAACCCGCACCCGCCGAGGAGGCTTCCTTCGCGGAGATGCTCACCGAATTCGAGCAGCAGCACCATGCGGAACCCGCGCAGGGCGAGTCCCTGTCCGGGTCTGTCATTGACGTGACGGCCACCGGGGTGTTTGTCGATGTCGGACTGAAGCGCGAAGGCATTATCCCGCTCGAAGAGGTGAGCGAAGCAGCCGGAGAGATTAAGCTGAAGGCCGGCGATCCCGTCACCGTTGCGGTGGTCGGCACCTCGCCGGATGGCTACTACCGGCTCTCCACGTTGAAAGCCAAGCGGCCCCGGGACTGGAGCGCCCTCGAGAAGGCCTACGCCGAAGGCTCGATCGTCGGCGGAATGGTGACAGAGGTGATCAAGGGCGGATTGGCCGTCGACATCGGCGGACGGGCGTTCATGCCCGCCTCCCGTAGCGGAACCCGCGACGCGGCCGCCATGGAAGCCCTGGTGGGGCAGGAAATTCGCTGCAAGGTGATCCAGCTTGACACCGCCAAGGAAGACATTGTGGTGGACCGTCGCGCGGTGCTCGAAGAGGAGGCCCGGGCGGCCCGGGAAAAGCGGCTTTCCGAGTTGGAAGTGGGCGCCGTGGTCAAGGGAACGGTTCGTAGTCTCACCGATTTTGGCGCCTTCGTCGATATCGGCGGCCTGGACGGATTGCTGCATGTCGCCGACATGGCCTGGCATCGCGTGAAGAAGCCCTCCGACGTCCTCAAGACCGGTGACGAGTTGGAAGTTCAGATCCTCAAGCTGGACCGCGGGACCCGCCGCATTTCTCTCGGCCGGAAGCAACTGATCCCTGACCCGTGGTCGCTCGTGGACCAGAAGTACAAGGTGGGCCAGAAGATTCGGGGTCCGGTGGTGCGATTGATGGACTTCGGCGCCTTCGTCGAGTTGGAGCCAGGCGTTGACGGAATGATCCACGTCTCCGAGATGTCCTGGTCGAAGAAGGTAAAGAAGCCTGCGGATATGCTGAAGCTCGGCGAGGAGGTCGAAGTTGTGATCCTCTCGGTGAATGGCGAGCAGCGGCGGATTGCCCTGGGTCTTAAGCAAGCTCTTGGCGACCCCTGGAAGGACGTCGAAGAGAAGTTCCCGGCCGGGACCGTAGTTGAGGGCAAAGTTACTAATCTGGCCAAGTTCGGTGCTTTCGTCGAGCTGACTGAGTCTATCGAAGGCATGATCCATATTGCCGATATCACCAACGAGAAGCGGCTCAGCCACCCGAGCGAGGCGCTGTCCGAGGGTCAGCAAGTGAGGGCCAAGGTGCTTGAGATCGACCGCGGGCGTAAGCGGATCCGGCTCGGAATGAAGCATCTCGAACCAACCACCGCCGATGAGTACATCGCCGAGCATAAGGTGGGCGATGCGGTTACCGGCCGGGTGATCGACGCGTCGAAGAAGTCGGCCCGGATCGAGCTTGCCGACGGCGTCACGGCTTTCTGCCGGCCCGCCAAGGAGAAGAAGGAAGCTTCTGAAAAGAAAGAGAATGGCGACCGGCCGAATATCTCTGCTCTCACTGCCATGCTGGCGGCCAAATGGAAGGAGGGCGCGGTTCCGGCCGAGTCGAAAGAGACCGGCGCGCTCCGTTCCGGCCAAGTGCGCAGCTTCCGCATTACCAGTCTCGACGCCGAGCAGAAACGGATTGACGTCGAACTGGCCGAATAATTCCGGAACCGCGTGGTGACATTTCCCGCGCCGCTTCGTCGATTCATTGTTGAGCGGCGAGACGAGAGAGTTGTCAGCAGTTGCGGCTACATCCGTCACTACAGTGGACAACGTTGCTCTGATCCGTGCCGCGCAGCGGGGCGACGACGACGCATTCGAGCGCCTCGTGGCGGCGCACGACGAAGCTGTGCTGCGGCTGGCGCTCAACCTGCTCCGCTCACCCGAAGACGCTCGCGACGTCTATCAAGAGGCCTTCCTGCGAGTACACCGGAATATTCACCGGTTCCGGTTTGACTGTAGCTTCCATACCTGGCTGTACCGAATTGTCACGAATCTTTGTCTGGATCATCTTCGAAAGCGGAAGGTCCGCCGGGAGGAATCCACGTCAATTGACACCGATGACGGACCGCGCGACCGGATGGAAGCCGTGGCCGAATTCCGCGCCGAGAACGATCCTCAGCGCAAACTCCTAAGTTCGGAAATTGGCAACCGGATTCAACAGGTGCTCGATGAGTTGACCCCCCGCGAGCGGCTGGTGTTCGAGCTCCGCCACTATCAGGGCATGCGCTTGCGTGCGATCGGCAATACGCTCGGCACCAGCGAGGAAGCCGCCAAGAACTGCCTTTTTCGAGCGACTCAGAAAATGCGTGGAGCACTGGGAGATTTGGTATGACTTGCGAATCAATCCAAAAACGGATTCCGCTCTACCTCTACGGGGAATTGAGCTTTGAGGACGAAGAGATCTTCGAGAAGCATTGCGAGGAATGCGCCGCGTGCCGGGCGGCCGTCCAAGCGGAAAAGCGGATTCACCGGGCAATGGACGCGGTCGAATTGCGTCCGGAAGCGGAATTGCTGGAGCGGTGCCGGCTCGAATTGCCGCGAACGCTGCGGCTCGCGGGCGCCCTTGCGCCGCGGAGGAGCCCACTCGGGTTGTTGCGGTCGCTGATCGAGCGATCCGCCGCCGGCGTTCCGCTATGGATGAAGCCGGCCGGTGCGGTGGCCCTGGTGGCGCTCGGTTTCTTCGCCGCCCGGTATACGGGGCCCTCCCCGGCGGGCGAACTCGCAACTGGAGCCGGCAGCGAGCCCGTGGCGACTCAGGTGCGCTACGTGGAGCCTTCTGATTCCGGAAACGTTCGCATCGTGCTCGATGAGACGCGGCAGCGGGAACTGTACGGCAGCCTCGATGATGATCGGATCCAGCAGGTACTGCTGGCAGCCGTGCGGAATCCGGACGACCCCGGCGTGCGGGCCGATTCGCTCGAATTGCTGAAGGAGCGGTCCGGATCGAATGAGGTTCGCGACGCGCTGCTCTACGCGTTGGAAAGTGATCCCAATGATGGGGTCCGGCTGAAAGCGCTGGAGGGGCTGCGTTCCTTTCCGCCGGACGCCGCCAGCCGGCGGGTGCTTTCGCGAGTGCTGCTGGCGGACAAAAATCCGGGCGTGCGTTCCATGGCAATCGATCTACTAACCCGCACCGCCGACGTGGATGTGGTGGAGACGCTGCAGGAACTCATGCTAAGTGAGGACAACAACTATGTTCGGATGCGCAGCCAGACCGCTCTCGAGGAGATGAACGCCCCGGTGGAAACGTTCTGATGTCGAGTCGACTCATGACAGTGAAGCTGGTTCCCCTCGCGCTCGCCGTTGCCGTGGCGGGCTCGGCGCAAGCCCCCGTCGGCATGGCGCGGGAGGGCGCCTACTGGGTACGAACGACGCAGGGGACCGTCGACGCCGCGAGAGTCCGGGAACTGCGCGTCGCTACATGGGGGGACATCGCACTGCGCGGCGCCCCCGGCGGAAGTATCTCCTACTCGCTCGAGACACGGGTGCGGGCCAATAGCGAGTCGGAGGCGGCCCGCCTGATGGACGGACTTCGGGCGCGCACCGGGCGGGACGGGAGCATCCTGCAATTAACGATGGACTGCTGCGCCCAAAGGCGCACTTTCGCCACCCTGACGGTGACCGCACCCTCCCGGATCGAAAAAGCGTATCTCAAAACGCTAGGCGGCAACGTCTTGGCGGAGCATCTGCCAGCCACGGTGATTGTGGAGTCGGGCGGCGGACGGATTGAGGCGGACCGGATTGGCGGCGGCTTCCACGCCAAAACCGTGGGCGGCGAGATTCGGCTGGGTGTCGTGGACGGTCCGGTGAAGTGCATCTCCGGCGCCGGAGGGATTCGGGCGCGGCAAATCGGCGGCGAGGCCCGCCTGGAAACGGCCGGCGGCGAAATTCATGTCGATGAGGCGGCCGATCACTTGTACGCTTCCTCCGGCGGCGGCAACATCCACATCGGCGTAGCGGCGAAGGGCGTTAATGCCCGTACCGCCGGTGGGATCATTGAGGTCGAGCAGTCCGGCGGGATGGTGATCGCCGAAACGGCTGGCGGCGGCATTTCCGTGATGAACTCGCCAGGCGCGAAATGCCAATCTAACGGCGGACCCATCCGGTTGAACGGCGTGGAAGGGACACTGCGGGCGGCGACGGCCGCGGGCGATATCGTTGCCGTATTGATGAGCGGCGCGGCCCTTGAGGATTCGTTTCTTGACACCAGCCATGGTGACGTAACCGTTTATATTCCGTCCAATATGGCAGTGACTGTGAAGGCGCGGAACACTCCGGCGGGACAAGCCGGCAGGATTGTCTCGGACTTCCCGGAGATTCCTGTCGCCCGTGGCGGCAAGGCCGGCTTTGGGCCGGCGATGGCCGAAGGAGCGCTGAACGGCGGCGGCCCCCTGCTGACGGTCTCGGCGGCGGGCAGCATTTTCCTGCGGCGGAAGTAAGGTGCGGCGAGGTTGGCAATGGTAGACAGGAATACCTTTTTGAAATTGACTGGGTTGTTGGCTGTGGTCGCGGTTCTGGCGGCTGGGTCCGGGTTTGCGCAAACGGCGGAAGAAACGACATTAACGGGCGGCCAGCGCATCCTCACCGCGTCGGAAGAGAAACAGAGCTTTCTTGGGGTCAACATCTGGGAAGTGAAGCCGGAGATTGCTCGAGAAAAAGGGTTGCCGGAGGAACGCGGAATCGTAATCACGAGCGTGATGGAAGGCAGCGCGGCGGCGCGGGCCGGGCTAAAAAAGGGCGACGTCGTGCTCGAATTTAACGGACGCCGCGTGGAAGGCGTGAAACAATTTGTCCGCCTGGTTCGGGAAACGCCCGCCGGCCGGCCGTTCGAGATGAAGCTCGTGAGAGATGGCGAGGAGATGTCCATCGCCGGAACGATGGGAGAGAAACCTTCCATGTTCGCTTTGGACACGGGAGAGAGAAGAGTGATTCGTGTTCCAGAGCTTCGCGAGATCGTCATTCCCGATATTCCTCACGTCTACACCACTTGGCGGAGCGCCCGGCTGGGGGTCGTCGCCGAGTCTCTGGAGCCACAACTCGCGGAGTACTTCGGAGTCAAGGAAGGTGTGCTGATTCGCTCGGTCGGCGAGGATACGCCCGCCGCGAGAGCCGGGCTCAGCGCCGGTGACGTGATCACCGCAGCGGGAGAGGTTCCGGTGACGACGCCACGGGAGGTATCGAGCGCGATTCAGTCGGCTGACAGCAATACGGTGCGGCTCACGGTGGTTCGCGAACGAAGAACGATTCAGGTGGACGTCAACGTGACGTCCGCAACGGGCGGCGGCGAGTCGCAAATGCAGCGATTGGTCCTCGACTTCGACGAAATGTAGCCGCGCGCCGGACCGCCGGCTATGCAGCCCCGGATGTCTGCTGCACCTTCAGCAGCAAGTCAACTTCGCCGCGCGCGATACCGAGAGCCGCGGCGATCTGTTCGGGACGGTCTCCGCGGCGGTGCAGCCTCAGCGCCTGTGTCCGGCGGGTCGTGTTCATGCCGGGCATCGGAGATGCAAGCTGGGGCAATTCGCCTGTGCGCCGGTCCAGTTGTTTCAGCGTCTCCTGAATCGAGGCCATTTCCTCGCGTATTGACGCCGTGTTCTGCCGCAGTGCCTCTTCGAGTTCCCGGCTCTCTTTCCTGCTGCGGTTCATCTCCTGTTTCAAGGTAACGAAGAGATAAGTGCATAGACCGATACCCGCGGCGAACAACATGCAGGCAGCGAGTGAGATGACGGTTTCATTCATGGAATTCAGCCTCGTATTCTAGTTCAGAGTCCGGAGCCGCTCCTGGCGGCTGATGATTTCGGTGATGCGAACGCCGTAGTTACCTTCCACCACTACAACCTCGCCCCGGGCGACGACACAATTGTTGACGATCACCTCCACGGGTTCCACCACCGTTCGGTTCAATTCAATGATGGATCCGGAAGCAAACTTCAAGACGTCCCGGAGAGGCAGGTGAGTGCGGCCGAACGAGACGCTGACCGGAAGCTCCACATCGAGCAGAAGCTCCATGGTCTTCTGTTGGGCGCCGTTCTCGGAAGACGGCCGTTCGGCCAAGGCGCGGTCATTGGTTGCCTCGGGCGGAGCGGACGCCGGAAATGCAGATTCGTTGAATCCGGGTACGGCGTCGAGCAACTCCCGGGTCCAACTGCAATACAACTCATGGGATGGTCCATCGCCAAAACGGATGACCAGCGAAATGGGGTCGAGCGGCGGGGCGTCAGCGGCTGTCCTGCCGTCGAGGCAGCAGACCTCCGTCCCGGCCTCGGCTCCAATCGCGGCAGCCACTGCACCGAGCATCTGCTGCATGAGTTCCCGGTACGTGCCACTAGAGTCTTCGGCGGAGGCGTCCTCGATGCCGCTTGCCCGGAGGACGTAGCTTCCGAGTTCCTGTTGCACCGCCTCCGGCGCGCCAATCCAGATCGAGGCTCCATCGGCAAGGTCAATTGGTTGCTCCCACCACTCGACCTCCTCCTGTCCGGCGGCCGAATCCGGAGAGGTGATCTCGGGCCGTTCGCCAGCCATCGCCTCGAATACGTCGCCCAGCGACCGGACCAGGCTCCGGCGCAGCCAGCCCTCCTGGGCCGTCGTCAATCCGTGCGTCGCCTCGCTCATTTCCGCCTCGCCTCGCTGTGGCCGTTCGTGCCCGCCACTAGGAACCCCTTCCGTTTGGCCAGCGCTTCTGCATGAAGCCGCGGAGGCGAAGGATGGCCTGCGATTTCAACTGCGAAACCCTTGATTCGTGCAGCCTCACCACTTTTGCTACCTCCCGCAGGGTGAGCTCCTCGTGATAGTAAAGGCTCAGGATCGTCCGTTCGACGTACGGCATCTTTTCGATCGCGCTGGCCAGCACGGATTGCAGCTCTGAACGCTCGACGATCTGTGACGGCCAGTGGTCCTCGTCGTCGGAGACAAACTGCAGCAGATCCCGGCCGTCCTCCTCGGAAGTAACCGCTTCGAGGCTCCCGAGATTCACTCCGCGGATATCTACCAGCCAGCCGTGATACTCCTCGAGCGAAAGACCGAGTTCGGCCGCAACCTCCTCCTCGGTGGGCTGGCGGTGGAACTTCTGCTCCGCCTTGGCGATCGCCGCCTCAATCTGCTTCGCTTTCTTGCGTTGCTGTCGTGGAGCCCAGTCGAGCCCCCGAAGACTGTCGAGAATGGCGCCCCGGATCTTGTATTCCGCGTACGTCTTCAGTTTGACCTTGTGGTTGTGGTCGAAGTTGTCGATCGCCGAGATCAACCCGACGATTCCCGTCGATATCAGGTCATCGAGACTGACGCTCTCGGGCAGCCGTTCGTGAATTCTTCTGGCGATTAGCCTCACCTGTGGCAGGTGCTCGAGGATGAGTCGCTCCCGCTCGTCGGCGTGAGGCTCACATGCTACCTGGTACGGATGCATTGGTTAGAAAATCCCGGCCAGCAACTTTACTCTCTGCGTCAGGCGGCCGCGCGGCCAGCCATGCGCTCTTCCCAATCCCGTTCACGCGCGTTCCTTTCCATCCCTCCCATCGCCGGAACAGCAAGGGGGGCGGGAATCACGAGATCGGCCAGCGCCTCGGCGGTGGCTTCGGTCATGTCTTCCGGTATCTGTTGTCCGTTAGCGAGGAAGGAAACCGGAAGCCCGGCGTGCAGGACCTCCGAGACAACCGTGCCCGGAGAATCGGTTTCATCCATCTTGGTGAAGATGAGCTTCGTGGGGCGAAAGCGTTCGAAGCGGAAGACCGTCCGGCGCAGATCCGAAGCCTTCATCGTCGCCGGCAGCGTGAGCTGGACGTCGATGTCGGTACGCAGCCGCAAGAATGCGGCAAGTTCCTCGCCGATGTCGAGGTCATGCGGTCCGAAACCTGGGGTGTCGATCAGAATCAGGTCTTTGTGGTGATGCTCTTCGATGGCGTAGGCGACCCCCCCGACAGTGTCGAAAAGTTGAAAGCCAACGCCGAGAATTGCTGCGTAGGATCGAAGTTGGTCGGCGGCGGCGACGCGGAAAGTGTCGGCTGAGATGATCTGCGCCGGTTTCTGTGCCTGGACGGCATAGGTCGCCGCGATTTTCACTAGCGCCGTTGTCTTGCCTGCTCCCGGGGGCCCGACGAAGGCTACTACTTTCGGCCCGCCCGCGGCAGTTCCGACCCGGCTGTCCGCAATCAGGCGGGAAAGAAGCTCTAGGCGTGTCAGGCGGCGCAAAGCGGCGCCGGGATTCGGCGTTTCAGCGGCAGCGGCGAACTCCGGAGTACGCCTTACCGCATCGAGCAGCTCGTGGACGGTTTCCTCCGCCAGTCCGGCTTCCACGAATTCGCCTGCCGCCTCCATCAGGGGCCCGGCAAGCGGTCCTTCCGGGTTCGAAAGGTTGGCACGGCAAACCGTGTGCATGAGGCGGTTCACCATTCGCTTTAGATCGCCGACCTCCCGCGTCAGGCAGTCTTGGCTAGAAGCCGTGCCCGGCCGGCGGTCCGCGCCTTCCACCGGCGCGCCCGGAGTCTCGCCCTTGGCGGCGGCCGGATCAGCACCAGTGCCCGGTTCGCCTACCCCGAAAACGACCTCATAGCTCCCGAGGTGGCGCACATCCGGCCCCGTCTGACGGGAGTAGACGAGCATTGCGTCGGCGCCCAATTCCCGAGACGCCTGATCCATGGCTGTTTCCACACTGTCTGCGAAGTAGGATTTCAATTTCATGCCTGCAAGGTCCTTTCCGTAACTGGAGCTTCCGGCCGGCGGCCGCGTTTGCAGAATTGCCGTGTCATTGCACCACTCCGAGCGAGAGCACCTTCACCCCGGCCGGCACTTCGCTGTGCGATACAACCGCCAGATTGCGCACGGACGACTCGGCAATCTGGCGCAGGAAAAAGCGCGAACCAGAGCCGGTGAGCAGCACTACCGGCGTCTCCACCTTGCCCACCGCCTTGGCCACCTTGTCCAGAATCTCCCGGATGCGCTGCGGCGGCAGATTCAGATGGCTGGTGTGTTCGGAGTGCTCCACCGCGCCCTCGATCGCCTGATTGAGATTGGCGTCGAGCAGATACGCCGGCAATTCCCCCGCTCCGTTCAAGTACGGCTTCACAATCATCCGGCGAATGGACTGCCGCACGTACTCGGTCAGGAGAACCGGGTTCTTCGTAATGTGTCCCGCTTCGCTCAGGGCTTCCAAAATGGAAGCGCCGTCCCGAATTGAAACGCGTTCGCGAAGTAAATTCTGCAAAACTTTCTGCACCACTGAGAGTGGAAGCAATTTGGGTACCAGGTCCTCCACCACCCGCGAATTCTCTTCCGAAACCCGGTCCAGCAGCTTCTTTGCGTCTTGGCGGGTGAACAGTTCGTAACTGTGTGTACGAACCACCTCGGCCAGGTGCGTGCCCAGCACGCTGACCGGATCAACCACCGTGTATCCCGCCTGCCGCGCCTCTTCCGACGCCCCGGATGGTACCCACAGTGCCGGGATGCCGAAGGCAGGCTCTCTCGTCGGCGTTCCCTCGATCGATTTTGCGCTCCCGGCGGACGGCTGGATCGCCAGTTCGCAACCCGGAAGTAGTTCATAGCGCGCGATTTCCACCCCCTTTAGCGAAATGGTGTATTCTCCCGCCTTCAGCGCCAGGTTGTCGGTCACACGCACCGGCGGCAGCAGATAGCCGAGTTCGGCCGCGAGTTGGCGCCGGATCCCGCCGATGCGCCGCAGCAATGGCGACTGCGCCCCGCCCTCGACAAGCTTCACGAGACCAAGGCCGACTTCGGTGGAGAGCGGATCCACTCGCAGGAGACTCTCGACGCTCTCCTGCCGTTCCGGCCGCGTCGCCGCGGGCGTCTTCTTCTTGTCACTGTCCGTTTTTTGGCTTCGTCCCCATGCGTATGCGCCGAGGCCGCCGCCGAGCAGTAGAAAGGGCAGCCGCGGGAGACCGGGAAAAGCGGCCATCGCCACCAGCACTCCCGAGGCAAGATATAGTGGCTGGACGTTGCCGAGCACCTGCTTGCGGAAGTCCGCCCCGAGACGCGCGTCCGATCCGGCCCGGGTGATGATGAGGCCGCCGCAAATCGAGATCATCAACGCGGGAATCACTGTCACGAGCCCGTCGCCGATGGTCAATACCGTGTAGGTCTCGATCGCCGCTCCGAATTCCATGCCATGCTGGAAGACGCCGATCAGAAATCCGGCGATGATGTTGATCGCCGTGATGATGATGCTCGCCACCGCGTCGCGCTGGGTGAATCGCGATGCGCCGTCCATGGCCCCGTAGAACTCGCTTTCGGCGGACAGCGCCTGCCGCCGGTTGCGCGCTTCGCTCTCGTCGATCAAACCGGCGTTCAAGTCGGAGTCGATCGACATCTGCTTGCCCGGCATGGCGTCCAATGTGAAGCGCGCGGTCACCTCCGAAATGCGGACCGCGCCGTGATTGATGACCACGTACTGGATCGCGATCAGCACCAGAAAAATGACCGTGCCGATGATGTAGTTACCGCCCACAACGAAGTTTCCGAAGGCTTCGATCACTTCGCCGGCCGCGGTGGTGCCCGTGTTCCCATTTAGCAGGATCAGCCGCGACGAGGAGATGTTCAACGCCAGCCGGAAAAGAGTCAGCAACAGGAGAGCCGTCGGGAATACGTTGAACTCGACCGGGCGGGTAATATACATCGAAACCAGCAGAATCACCACGGAGATAGTGATATTTGTGCTGATCAGGAGATCGAGAATGATCGACGGCAGCGGCGTGATCATCGCAAAGACGATTGCGAGAACAGCGATCGGAACAGCCATGTCCCCGATGCCGATATCCGGGAACGCGGCCCGGAACCCAGGCAGCAACGGGGCCTCGCCGGAGTGGTGCGCCCCTCGCTGCCGGGGCGCCGCCTGGTTGTTCAACCCGGTCGCGGGAGTGGGGTTCACAGGTGCGCTTGCGGTTGCCATCAGGTTTCCTTTCCTTGGGCAAGGGGAGGCCTACCGGGCAAACGCCCGTTCATGATCCGGTAGATGTATGCCAGCACCTCGGCGACCGCCCGGTACAGGTGTGGCGGGATCTCCTGGCCCACTTCGGTCGATTTGTACAACGCCCGCGCCAACGGTGGATTCTCCACGATGGGAATCTCGTGTTCCTTGGCTATGTCACGAATCCTCTGGGCAAGCAGATTCCTCCCCTTCGCGACCACCTTGGGTGCGCCGGCCTGCTCCACCTCGTAGCGGAGAGCAACTGCATAATGGGTCGGGTTGACTACCACGGCCGAAGCCGACGCGGCGTCCTCCATCATCCGGCGCCGCAGCAGGTCGCGTTGCAGCCGCCGGATTCGTGCTTTGGTGTGCGGATTGCCCTCGACCTCCTTCATCTCGTCCCGGATCTCCTGCTTCGTCATGCGAAGATCCTTGACATACCGGCGCCGCTGCCGGTAAAGATCGATGCAGCCCAGCACCAGAAACAGGCCTGCGGCCTTCCACAACAGCTCGCGAATTGAAAGACCGATCTGCGCCAGACCCGCCTCCGCGCCGAGAAGAGGCAGCCGTAGGAATGTTTCGGCCTTATCGGACGCAACCAGGTAGACGGCCAACAAGAACAGCGGCATCATCACTAGCGCCTGGAAAAACTGGGGCACGTTCTGGCGCGGAATGCTCTTCAGTTTGTTGGCTGGATTGAGCCGCTTTATGTCCGGCTGCAGCTTCTTGACCGAAACGCCCAGCTTCGTGGTCCCGAGTTGGACGAACACCGTGATCGCCATCAGAAGAGCCCCGGCGAGCAGCAGCGGAACACAGGAAGGAAAGAACACTTCCCGGTAAAGAAAGTAGAACCTTGCGGCGGTAATCTCCTGCTCGAACCCAGCTCGGATCAACCCGCGTGTCAGGTCCCGGATACCCTGCAGCCAGTCACTCGAGAACACCGCGAGCAGAGAAATAAAGGCGGCGAACTGTAGCGCCGCAACAAAGTCCTTGCTGACGGCGAAGTTGCCCTCCTTCCGCGCCTTCTCAATCCGGCGGTCAGTTGGCTGTTCGGTCTTCTGGCCCTGGTCCGACACGGCTTCACTGCCCCCGGAGAGCGGGCTTCAGGACCTCGAAGGTCGCCTCGGCGCCGATGCGATAGAGAGCGGGCATGGTGGCGGCAACGGCCGCGAGCACGCCCATCGAGACGAGCATCTTCACTGGAAACGCGAGCGTCAGAAGCTGCAGTTGCGCGTTGATGCGTCCCAGCAGAGCGAGCGATAGATCGATCAGCATTAACAGCCCTACCACCGGCAGCGCCAGGCGCACGGCGAGGGAAAACATGTCAGCCCCAAGCGCCAGAACATGTTCGGCCGTTTCCGCGCCCAAGCGAAATTGGCCCGGGGGATGCGCCGCCAGGCTTCCGGCAAACAGCCGGATCACCTCCCGGTGAAGACCCGTTGCGAAGAACAGTAGCCCCGCCGAAAGATGCGCGAAGATCTGGAGTACGCTGCTGTCGGCCTGCGTAGCCGGGTCCACCGTGGAAGCGTAGCCATAACCGGCTTGCAGGCCGAAGATTTGGCTCGCCAGCACGAATGCCTCGTTCAGGAAGGCAATGGCGACGCCAACCGTCAGGCCGAAGGCTGCTTCCGCGATCATCCAAATCGCGAACAGCCCCGGATCCACCGCTTGGCCCGGCACGGAAGGCCAAACCGGCAGCAGCGCGGTTGTGAGACCTAGCGAAAGCACGATCCGCGCCATCGCCGGCGACTCCTTGAAGACAGGGAGCGGCACGAAACTCACCGCGCCGCTCACCCGCGCAAACACGAGCGCGAACGCGAGAATTCCTTCCCAGGGCAGGCGAAGCTCAGCGGGCATAACGGCTGAGGTCTCCGAACAGGGTCGTCGTGTACGTGATGATGCGGACAAGCATCCAGGGTAGGAATAGAAGCAGTCCGAGGAAGAAAGCCGCCAGGCGCGGCACGGTGCCAAAGGCGGAGTCCTGCATTGATGTGAGGATCTGAACAAGCCCCATCACCGCCCCCGTCACGAAGCCCAGCCCCAACAGAGGAAGACTCAACCAGAAGGTGGTGATTAGCGTGCTCCGCAGTATGTCCACTACTTGCGCTTCTGTCATAAGAATCTCCCGCCGGCTCTAATAGAAACTCTTCATCAACGACCCAACCACCAGGTTCCAGCCGTCGACCAGGACAAACAGCAGCACCTTGAAAGGCGCCGAAAGCATCACTGGAGGCAATTGCACCATCCCAATCGACAGCGTCACCGAAGCAACCACCAGGTCGATGATCAAAAAGGGCAGAAACAACACCGCTCCAATCTGAAATCCGGTCTTTAATTCAGACAGAACGTACGCCGGGATCAAGACGCTGAGCTGTAGGTCTCGCGGGCTGGCCGGAGCCGGAGTTTTCGAGATCTCAAGCAAAAGCGCCACGTCCTTTTCCCGCACATACCGGACCAGGAAATCCTTAAGTGGATCACTTGATGCCTCCAGGGCCTGCTCCCAAGTAATGTCGCCGCTCCGCATTGGAGCCCAACCCTCCGCGTAAATCTGATCGGCGACCGGCTGCATGATAAGGAAAGTCAGAAAGAGGGCGATACCCACGAGCACCTGGTTCGATGGAGTCGTCTGCGTACCCATCGCCTGCCGCAGGAAGTGTAGTACCACTGTGATGCGGAGAAACGGGGTGACCGACACAATGAGGGCGGGAAGCACGGTCAGCGCGGTCATCAGAATCACGATCTGCATCGGGACTCCGAGGTCGGGGCCGGCCGGATCCTGGGCGAGAGCTGCCGCCGGGAACAACAGCGCCATCACCATTGTCCTTTTCACTGCGCACCTCCGGAATCAGCGCGGGCGGGGCGGTCTCCGAGTTCCTGCCACGGCCGGGACTCCAACAGGGTGCAGCCGCCTGAATGCACCGCGACGACCATCGCCCGGTCCCCCAGACGCACCAGATGAATGGCATGCTGCGGCGTCAGTGTCAGGCGCTCGCTCGACTCGAGCAGAGCCCCGTCCTTCCTCCTCAGCCGGGCAAGTACAAACCCGCCGGCGGGGACGCGGCGCAGTGCCCACAACGCGAGGCCGAGCAGTGCGATGACAAGCACGCCAGCAAGAATCTGCGCGTAAAGATCCATCAATCGTCCCTAAGAACTCTCGTTGAAGTCCGTGATCCGGACACCCATGCTCTCCTCGAGCACCACGATCTCCCCGGAGGCGACCAGCGCACCGCCGGCAAGAATGTCGATATTCTCGCCGGCGGACCTGCCCAGCTTGACCACACTGCCGCGTTCGAGCTCGAGGATCTTCCGAATCGACATGATCTCGCGGTCCAGCTCCACTTCAATCGGTATAAGGATGTCAGCGAAGTTGTTGATCTGCTCCTGGGGTGTCATTACGTGGTCCAGACCGCGCTACCGCTTGAGATTAATCGTCTCCTGACTCAGTTCGTCGACCGCCGTGATCACCCTCGTGTTCGCCTGGAAGCCCCGCTGCAAGACGATCAGGTTCGTGAACTGTTCGGCGATGTCGACCGTGGAAGCTTCCGTGGCGCCGCCAAGGATCGTTCCGCGTCCGCCGGTCTCCGGCAAGCCAATTGCGGGCAAAGCGCTACGTGCGCTGAGCTGGTAATTGTTATTGCCCACGGCAATCAGAGATTCCGGATTGCGGACTGCCGCCATCGCTAACTGGCCCACCACCTCTTGCTCACCGTTCGAGTACTGTGCAAGAACGATCCCCCCGTTGCCGAGGCCGATCCGGATCAACTGGGCCGCCGGCGAGCCATCCTGGGCATTCGCCGAAATCGCCGAAGGTTGAGCATATTGTGAGACTCTCGGTGATGCGCCCTCGTACAGATTCCAGTCCAGAGTCATATCGGCGGCCCCGTTCACCAGGCCCGCGATTGTGATCTCCGGCATGGCGTCGGTTATCGCGGGGCTGGTTAGGATTCCCGAGGCGTTAAAGGTGAGCGTACCGGTGACCGGAGCGATCGGAGCGGTTACGTCTGCGTCAGGCACGCTGATGGCGTAGTCCCACTGATTAGCCGTGCCGGTCTTCGTGAACGTTACGGTCACGACATGCGAGGCCCCGAGCGAGTCGAACACCTCGATCGAACTCGAAAAGGTGTCCGCCGGAGGGCCCGCGCTCGCTGCGGCATTCAGGTTCAGGTCGAACGAGAACACCGAACTGGCAATCGGCGCCTTGAGGCTGCCTACCGGAACCACCATGTCAGCAACTGGGAGATTGGTATTCAGCACGCCTCCGTTTCGCGTCCACCCCTGGAGCTTCTCGCCGGTCGAGGTGAGCAGATTTCCCCCCTTGTCGACCTGCAAATGGCCGCCGCGAGTGTATAGCATTGACCCGGACCTATTGCGCACCACCAGGAAACCGTCGCCCTGAATGGCCGCGTCCAGCGCTCCCGCGCTACTCTGGATCGCCCCTTGAGAGAACTGCCGGAGCGTGACCGGACGGCCCACGCCGAAACCCACCTGGGTTTCGCCGAGACCGGCCCCCAGCGATTGGGTCACCAGGTCGTGAAAAGCGACCACGCTCGTCTTGAAACCCGGCGTGTTCATGTTGGCCAGGTTGTTGCCGACAACGTCGACTGCCGTGGCATGAGCGCTCAATGCGGAGAGCGCGGTTGAGAATGAAGTGAACATGGGAACTCCTTACCTACCCGGCGGGTTCGGATTCTTCCGCCCCGCCCTCCTCCAAAGACAACGCGGCGTAGGCGTCGATGGAGGAGTGAATCCCTTCCAACTCCTGCCGTACCGCTATCATCTGTTCCAATCCGCTAAACTCCGCCAACTGCGATAGAAATTCGACCCCATCGGCGGGGTTGAGCGGATCCTGGTGCTTGATTTGCGCCACCAGAAGCTGCAAAAACATCTCTTTGTCCACCTCGGACGAAACCGGCTTCTCGCTGCCGGGAAGTGGATCGCCCGGCGAGGCCCATCCCGCGGGGGTTACCGCCGAAACGCCTTCAGCCATTCAACTACCTCCTCTTTGAAATCCCGCCCGGCATCGGCCTTGCGGTGAAATTCGTTCAGCCACTCGGGCTCATGCCGGTCATCCTGGCGCCGCCTCTGTCCGCCGCTGGCGTCATCCGGCTGGCCGTCAGGAGAGGATCCGAATCCTCCCGCGCCACCGTTCTGCATACCGTTCGATTCCGCGCGAACGCCGGCGTCCTTAACCGGAATCCACGAGTCCGTGGTCCCGATCTCGCTCGTCAGGCGCGCGACCAGTTCGGGCAGCGCGCGCTGCATGGCGCTGGTTAGTTCTCCTCCGGGGTTGCGGACAGCGATGTGAATCTTGCCCATCCGCTCAATGAGCTGAACATGTACGTCCTGTTCCTCGCCGGAGGAAATGGTCAACCGGATGTCCCGGGCCGCCGCGCCGCTTTGCTGCGGTTCCGGGAGAACACTTCCGGACGGCTTGAGCGGTGTGGGCCGGGCCGCTTCGTGAGACGGTTGTGGAACGCCCCGCGAAACTTCGGAATTTGCAGCTAATAGCGATTCGCTCCCGCCGAGGCTCCGGACGGGTCTCTGCTCCGCCTTTCCAGCCTCCGCCTGGAGGAGGTCTTTTGGGACCGGCCGTTTCTCCAGTTGCGACTCCGGTTCAACCGCCTTGCCAACGGCCCGTTCGGCCGCCCGTGGCTCGCTCGATTCTGGCCGCGCTTCTCCGGTTGCACGAACTGTACGGGCCTCGACACTCGCCTGGAAAGTCGCTTGCCGGATCGTCGCTTCCGATGTTGTGCGGAGGGCGGTAGCCCGATCTGCACCGTCCGAAGCTGCCGGCGTCTCTCCGCGGCTCAGAACTGTCACAAGCCGCCGCGGCTGTTCGCCGGGTTCCACCGAACGGCCCGGCAGGTCGATGCGGGCGGCAAAACTGATCTCTTGATGTGTGTCCGGAGTCAGCCGGGCGGTTTGCGTGATGTGCGTGGAGCGCGGTTCGGTCGGGGCTGCCCCAATTTCGGGCGCCTTCATCCCCGGAACATCCCTGAATGCGCCGATCGGATGCGCGATAACCGGAGCCCGGGGCGTTTTTCTGCCCACGAACTCCCGCCAATCAGCAATTTGACCCGGCACAAGCGCTTTCGCCGGCAAGATGTGGAACAGTTCCCTAACGGCGCGCTTCGCAGGCTCTGTCTCCTCTGTAATATTCGAGCCGGCCGGTAGCTCTCCGTTGTCCCCATGCCTCATCACCACGTCCGGTCTTTCCCTGCCGCCACGAGTCGGCGGCTCGTCCGGAAACGCTACGGTTAGCGCGCCTTTGCCTGGCAACTCTTGAGACCCAGCGAGGACTGCCAGATCTACCTCCATGCCCGGACCGTTTCCAGCTCGATTAACTCGTTCGGCCGCCGATGGCGTCGTCGCTGGCATCTCGCCCTCAACGGCCGCCTCGCCCACGGCTTGGCTGTTCCTCCGGGCTGCAGTCAGATAGGCGGTGGGCATGTCTGCCGCAGCAAGCGGCCCGGCTGCAATCAGCGAAGCATCTCCGGTCGCCCGGAAGCTGGCTCCTTCCATCGGTAGGTCCGGCGGCGGCAGAATCTCCGCTGAGTCGGGAGTCAGCTCCAGCGGTGACTCGCCGCTGACAGGCGCCGTGTCACCGCTGACCTGTGAAGGAAGAATGGTGGAAGCAGAACCTTCTTCCGCCTCTGGCGTCACTGCTTCCAGAACAGCGGCGGCGGGGGCGCCGCCGCTTTGCGGCTGCTCACCCGTCAGACCCTGGAAGATCAATTCGAAAAAAGCGCCGCCGGCCGGCCCAAAGGGCATTTCAGCGTTGGGTCCGTCATGACGCTCGATGCCCGCAGGGAAAAGATCCGGTCGGATTGCGACCATCATTGTTGCAGGTACTGGCAGACCGGCGACGTTCATGACCCGGTTCCTTGCAGGTAGCGGGCCAGAGCCTAAAACCCCTCATTTTCAAGAGACCTGGCCACGGGCAAGCGACCAAATCCCGTCACGCGTTCCAAAATGGCAGCTTTTTGCCGTTTTGGTGTCCGTCTTTGAAACACTCATCGGCCGGATTCGTTGAAATTTCAATGCCAACAAAACGGTCAGTGAAATGCCTGCTTAACTGCGGAGACGACGGCATGGATTCACTAACTACGGCCGCGGCAAGCGGTATACGGACCCGAACCGAATCTCTCGAACTGCTAGCCAATAATATTGCCAACCAATCGACCTCCGGCTACAAATCGGATCGGGAGTTCTACAATCTATTCCGGTCGCCCGCCGCCCTCGCCCACGAAAACGGGCCGGTCACCGGCTTGCCGATGGTTCAGCAGCAATGGACCGATTTCTCCCAGGGGGCCCTGATCGCGACCGGCAACGATCTTGACTTGGCAATCTCGGGCGCGGGCTTCTTTGTCGTGGAAGGTCCCCAGGGCAGGCTCTACACCAGAAATGGGCACTTCGAGCTCTCGCCAGAGGGCTTCTTACAAACCGAACAAGGGTTCGCCGTCCTGAACGACGCCGGACAACCGATCCGGTTGGATCCAGCGCGGGCGGTGGAGACGACTCCGGAAGGGACGATGATCCAAGACGGCCAGCCGGTGGCGGAAGTCGGTTTGATGGAATTCGCCGCGCCGCAGCAGCTCGAGAAGGTGGCCGGCGTTTACTTCCGGCCGGGCGAGGGACAGGGCGCGCCCACCGGAGCGGTTGAATCGAAAGTCCGCCCGGGAAGCCTCGAGGGCGCAAACTTCTCCCCGGCGGAGGCGGCCGTCCGGCTGGTCGGCGTGATGCGGCAGTTCGAAATGCTGCACAAGGCCCTGCAAATGGGCGGCGACATGAATCAGCGGGCCCTGCAGGAAGTGGCAAAGGTTACTTCCTAGACAGATAAAGACGGCAACAGGAATCAGGAGACGTAGCAATGATTCGAGCACTCTACAGCGCGGGCAGCGGGATGACGGCGCAGCAGATGAACGTTGATAACATCGCCCACAATCTCGCCAATGCCAACACCGCGGGTTTCAAAATGAGGCGGACCCAGTTCCAGGACCTCCTCTACCAGAACTTCATTCAACCTGGCGCCGCCGCCGGCTCGCAGACAACCGTGCCGACAGGCCTCCAGCTTGGCCTTGGCGCCCGCCCGGTCGCAAACGAGATTATCTTCTCCCAAGGGAACTTTGTCGGCACTGACAATCCGCTGGACCTCGTGATCGAAGGACGGGGAATGTTCCAAATCCGGCTGCCCTCCGGCGAACTGGCCTACACCAGGGCCGGTAACTTCCACCTGGACCGGGACGGCAATCTGGTTACGCCCAACGGAGATCCTCTGGAGCCGCAGATTACATTGCCTCCCGAGGCCAAATCCGTAACCATCGCCTCGGACGGTACAGTCAGCTATCTCCAACCGGGCGAAACCGCGGCGCAACTCGCTGGACAGATACAGCTTGCATTGTTCGCCAATCCCGCCGGCCTGAACAGTATCGGCCGTAATCTCCTCACCGCCACCGACGCCTCTGGCGAACCTACCGTCGGCAATCCCGGCGGGCAGGAAGGCATTGGCTCCCTGCTTCAGGGCTTCGTCGAGCAATCGAATGTCAGTGTCGTTGAGGAGTTCATCAACCTCATCGTCAGCCAGCGGGCCTACGAGGCGAACTCGAAGGTCGTGCGCGCAGCCGACGAAATGTACCAGCAAGTCAACAACGTGACGCGATGACGCGACGTCTTGCACTCTGCTTTCTGGCCGCCACATTGCCCGCTGGTCTCGCCGGCGCTGATTGCCTGGCTCTCTCCGGGGAGAAGATCCTGGCAAAAGACCTGGCGCCGCACGTGCCGGCCTTCGCGGCCGTGGAGCCGGGCATGGTGATCGGATATGCCCCCAATCCTGGAGCCACCCGCGTCTTCACGCCGGGACAACTCAACCGCCTCTTGGCGCGCTATGGAGCCGAAGCAGTGGCAAAGGATCCGGTTTGCGTGGAGCTTGCCGCCTCGCCGCTCATGCCCGATACTGTTCGCGAAGCGTTGCTCGAAACTCTGGGGAATCCTGACGCCTCACTTGAGATCGTGGAACTTAGCGCTCACCCCGTTCCGGCGGGCAAGCTGCGATTTCAGCCGGGTGGGTTGTATCGCCCGCCCAGCGCCACACCGGAAACGGCGGTTCTGTGGCGCGGCGTGGTTGAGTATGGCGAGCGCCGGACGGTGGCTGTTTGGGCCCGCGTCCGCGTATCTGTTCGCGAGCGCCAGGTGATTGCAAAGCGGGCGTTGCGGGCCGGCGAGGAGATTCAGGAGCAGGACATCGAGCTGCGCACCGTCGCGGCGTTCCCTCATTCCCAGCGGCCGCTGAACGATTTGCGCCCGGCTATCGGCGCGCGGCTGCGGCGTTCAGTCGCTGCGGGGGACCCGATCCCGGCCAACTCGATCATCCTTCCGGAAGCCGTCGAACGGGGAGACACCGTCACGGTCTTGGTCCGGGCCGGAGCCGCCCGCCTGCGATTCGAAGCAAAAGCAGAGACCTCGGGGCCGGTTGGCGCTCAGGTATACGTCCGGAACCCGACCAGTGGACAACGTTTCACCGCCACGGTGGAAGACACGGGAAAAGTTATTGTAGAAGCCGGTTCCGGCCAAGGAGAATCATGAGACGATTCGTTGAACTGACTCTGTTGCTGGCCATCGCCGCCGCGGCGGCACAACCGGCCCTGGCCCGCCGGAAAGAACCGGAACCTTCGGCGATTGACCGTTACATCGAAGAGGCCAACTCCGGAGTCGGCTCCCAGGGCCTCTCGGCCGGATCGCTCTACACAGCCGCCGGAATACTGAGTGACGCCGCACGGGATCTGCAGGCCAGGCAGCTAAATGACATCGTAACCATCGTCGTCGTCGACCGGGCGTCGGCGGTTTCACGGGGCGTTACGAATACCCAAAGGAAGTCCAGCGCCAAGGCTTCGGTCTCCTCGCTGTTCGGGTCATTGCCGGAGGCGGGAGCGCTGGCGAATCTCGCCGAGCTCGGCGGTTCGCGCCAGCTTCAGGGTCAGGGTGAGACCAGCCGCGAAACAGTCCTCACCACTACCATCTCCGCACGGGTCACCCACGTCCTGCCGAACGGCTACCTCGTCGTCGAAGGCGAAAAGGACATCTGGATTAACTCCGAGCACCAGCAGGTAACCGTGCGCGGCGTGGTGCGCTGGAGCGACATCGGCTCGGCAAACGAGGTCGCCTCGAACCGCTTGGCAAATCTTGAGGTAAGGGTAAACGGCAAGGGAGTGGTGGGGGACGCCATCAAACGCCCGAACTTCCTTTACCGGCTGCTGTTAGGGATCCTTCCCTTCTGAGACGCTTATGATAAGTCATCGCCGGCTAAGAACTCCCGCCACGGTCGCCCTGCTGCTGTTCCTCTGCTCGGCGGCCGGCTCACCAGCCGCCACTTCGCGCCTGAAAGAACTGGCAGCCTTGCAGGGCGTCCGGGACAACCAGTTGCTCGGCTACGGACTCGTGGTCGGGCTCGCTGGCACCGGTGACAAGCGGCAGACCGTCTTTTCGGCGCAGACGTTATCCAACCTGCTCGAACGAATGGGAGTGTCGGTGGACCCGAAATCGATGCAGGTCCGCAATACCGCCGCCGTCATGGTGACCGCTAACCTTCCGCCTTACGCCCAGCCCGGCACGCGCATCGATGTGACGGTCGCGACAGCCGGGGACGCCACGACGCTGCAAGGAGGGGTTCTGCTGCTGACTCCGATGAAGGCCGCCGACGGGCAGGTTTACGCGGTTGCCCAGGGGCCGGTCGTGACCGGAGGCTTCGTGGCTGGACAGGCCGGTAACCAACAAACGCTGAATCATCCAACCACCGGCAGAATCCCGAGCGGCGCGATCGTCGAGCGCCAGGCGCCGTCCCTCGCGCCCACCGGCGAGTTGAAGCTCCAGCTCCGCCAAAGCGACTTCACGACAGCGGCTAGAGTGGCCGCGGCGGTCAACAAGGAATTTGGTCTCGCCGAGACCCCGTTGGCTCACGCCCAGAACGCCGCGCTGATTACCGTCAGGATCCCCAGCGACTACGAACAGCGCCCCGTCGAATTTGTCGCCATGGTCGAGAATCTCGAAATCGAGGCCGACCGGCCGGCGAAAATCGTGATCAATGAACGGACCGGCACCATCGTGATGGGCAAAGACGTCCGAGTCGCTCCCGTCTCGATCCTGCACGGCGCACTGACCGTCGAAATACAAACGTCGTTTGATGTCTCCCAGCCGGCCCCATTCGGAGAAGGGAGAACCGTCGTCACTCCGGACGTCGGCCTTGATGTCAGAGAAGAGCAGGCCCGTGACATCACTCTCGAGCCCGGCGCAACTGTCGAAGACCTCGCCCGGGCGCTCCTCGCCATCGGATCTACTCCCCGGGACATTATCGCCATCCTGCAAAACCTTCGCGCGGCGGGCGTACTCGAAGCGGAAGTGGAGGTAATCTGACATGATCGGCTCAGTTAGCGGACCACCCGGTCTCGACCTGGAGCACTGGAAACAGCTCGGAGACCGCGACCCGGAAACCCTGGAACGAGTGGCTAAGGAGTTCGAGGCTTTGCTCGTCGGACAGATGCTGAAGTCTGTCCGGGAGTCTTCCGCCGGCGGCTGGATGGGAAGCGATCCGCAGACGGGCTCCATGATGGAATTAGCCGAGCAGCAGTTGGCCCGGGCGATCGCTTCGCAGGGTGGCCTGGGCCTCGCCGGCATCATTGTCAAAGGATTATCCGCCGGGAGTGCGGAACAAGCGTCGCCAAAAACATCTGATGATCTGCCGATAAGGTAGCCATAAGATGGGTGACGACATGAAGATACTCTCCGGCGGTTTCCAGAAACCGGTCGAGCCGAGCCGAATTGGGAGAACTGGCACCGCTCAGCACACCTCCGTCACGGCAGCCGCCTCCGACCAGGTAAGCCTCTCGCGTCTCTACTCTGCTATAAAGTCTTCGGAGACTGCTCTGCGGCTGCAGACCCTCTCTCTCCAGGTAAACCAGCGCACTTATTGGATCCCCGCGCATCAGATCAGTGGAAGTCTTCTGACCGAGAACATGATTATTGTGTAGTCCCGCTGCGCAGTAGTGCCAAACTGCAGCAAACGAATACACCACGCCGCTCGCTGGCGGAACCTCTCCGAATCGGACTGGCTTTCTGCTTTACGCAGCCAGGACCACCCTGCCCAAGACTGAATTATTCAGGAATGAGATTAGAAACGGTGGGGTAGCCGGGCTACCCCACACAGTTGATCGGAGCGTACTCCTCGTAGCCCGCCGCCTCCGCATCCTGCGCGGCAACCGGAGTGACTTCCTGCTTCTCGCACAACCGCCAGGCCTCGAGCAGTGTTTCCAACAGCGAGCCGGCTTCCTTCAGTGGATCTTCCACTTGCTCGGCATTCGCTTTAAGCAGCAGTGACTGAACGTAGTCGTACAATTCCACCAGGCTCTTGCCAAGTTCACCGCCGGTGTCGTGGTCGACGGCCAGAGCCAGTTCGTTCAGGACTTCGGAGGCCCGGGTAATCGCCCGAGACCGCTCCCGAATCTCACCGCGGCCGAGGTGCCGCCGGGCTTCCTCGATCGATTGCAAGGCGCTCTCGTAAAGCAATACCACCAATCGGCAGCCACCCGCTTCCAAAATGTCGCGCTCCAGATAGTTTTGTTGAAGATCGCTTGCCATCCAATATCCTCCGACTAACTCATCGGCTGAGATGACAAACCTTGTTCCGGAACTGCCCAGTCCTTAACCGCGAAGTTTGAAATCCTCTGCCATGCGCAGCGCGTACTCCGGCGGAATCTGGCGAATCACCTCGCGCGTTTCCCGGTCCACGATGCGGACTAACGGCCGCCGCGTGTCGCGGTCCATAACGAATGTGAGTTCGCTGTTCTGCCCGAATAGTTCGGTTGCATTCAACGCCTTGACTGCCTTGATAATTTCCCTGTCTTCCGCTTTTAGCTCCTGCGCCTGCGGTTGCGGAGCGGTCGTAGCCGGCTGACTTGACTGGACGGACCCGATTTCCATAATGGCCTCCTTCAATGGAGAGTTCTGTATGTCGTATCGTACGGAAAGCCCCGATCTTTAGCGAAATTCAAGTCCGGCGCCGCGCTAGGAGAGATTGATCGTCTTCGAAAAGCTCCCCTTCTCCTGCCCGATCTTCTCCTGCAGTTTCATTAGCGCATAGATAAGCTGCTCCGGACGCGGCGGGCATCCGGGAACGTAAACGTCAACTGGAATCACCTGGTTCACCGGCGCCAGCGCGTAGTTGCTGAATACTCCGGTGGAAGTCGCGCACGCCCCCATCGAGATCACCCACTTCGGCTCCGGCATCTGCTGGTAGAGCTGGCGAATCACCGGCGCCATCTTGTTCGAAACCCGCCCCGCGATGATCATCAGGTCCGACTGCCGCGGCGATCCGCGAAACACCTCCGCCCCGAAGCGAGCCACGTCGAACCGCGAAGCGCTCATCGCCATCATCTCTATGGCGCAGCAGGCCAGACCGAACGTCATCGGCCAAATCGAGTTCTTGCGGCCCCAATTGATCGCCTTGTCGAGAGTCGCAAATAGCACCCCCTCCGAAACCCCCGCGCCCGCCTCCTGGTCGATCCTGTCGAAAAGACCTGCAACACCGTCTTGCGGAAACCTGTACTCCATTGGACTTGATCGATTATGCCACGAACTCGTTAGAATAGGGGTTAGCCCGGGAGCCGCCCGGGGAGGGGCCCGTGAATCTTCTGCATCCACTAGCAGACGTTGCGCCCAAAGGACCGCTTTCTTCATGAACATTCCTTCCGTCATCTTCACCCCTCACGAAGACTACCACCAAGCCCTCGAACACGCGGCCGAACTCTGGGGAATCGAACCCTCCTATTGGGACATCTGGGGGAATCACCATTTCACGCCGCCCGATGTCCGCCGGGCCATCCTCGAGTCCCTCGGCGTCCGCGCGGCGACACTCGCCGAGCTCAACCAGGACATTGAACAGCGCCTCTGGGAGGAATGGGCCGATCCGACCCCGCCCGTGCTGGTGCTCACCGCCTCTGAAACCCCCTTCGAAATCACCATCCGCGTGCCGGTCCGTTTCGAGGCCGCCCGGGTACGCGCAGTCCTCGAATGGGAAGACGGTTGGCGGGGCGAGACCCGCCACGCTCTCGAGGAACTCGCCACGACTGCCACCGCCGAGTTGCGCCAAAAGTGGTTCGTGCAGAAGCCGCTCCCGCTCGCCACGTCCCCGCTCGGCTACCACCGCCTCCACGTCACTATCGAATCCGCCGGCGGAGAGAAGATCGAGAGCGAAACCGAACTCATCATAACCCCGGATCATGCCCTTGACCCCGCGCAATCCGAAAACGGCTGGAAGCGCGCCGGACTCTACGTCAGCCTCTATGGCATCCACTCCGCCCGAAGCTGGGGTTGCGGCGATTTCTCCGACCTCCAACGCCTCGCCGCCTGGGTCGCCCGCGCCATCGGTGGCGACTTCGTCGCCCTCAACCCGCTCCACGCGATACATAACCGTCAGCCTTTCAACACCAGCCCCTATCTGCCCAACTGCATCTTCTACCAAAACCCGATCTACCTCGATATCGAAAAGATCGACGACTACCGCAACTCCACCTGGGCCCGGAACTTGCGCCGGAAACCCACCGTCGCCGCCGAAATCCGCGATCTGAACAACTCCGAGTACGTCCAATACGAGCGCGTGGCGCGTCTCAAAATGACGTTCCTCCGCCTGGCCTTCCGCCGCTTTCTTCACGAATACCGGCAAATGACGCACCGCGCGAGAGAGTTCCGCGAGTTCCTCGAACGCGAGGGAGACCTGCTGCACAAGTTCGCCGTCTACTCCGCCCTCGACGAATGGATTCGCTCCCGCCATCCCGGTCTCTGGACCTGGCCGGACTGGCCGGAGGAGTACCAGAATCCGGAGTCCGAAGCCGTGCGGGAGTTCGCGGACCGCTACGAGCGGCGAGTGCTGTTTCACAAGTATGTGCAGTGGCAGATTGACCGCCAACTCTCCGAAGTCCAGGCAGCGGCCCGCGAAGCCGGACTCGGCATCGGCATCTTCCACGACCTGGCGCTCGCCACGGACCGCTGCGGATCAGACCTCTGGGCCCATCGCGAATTCTTCGTCCCCGGTTGCCGCGTCGGCGCCCCGCCCGACGACTTCTCCCCCAAGGGACAAGACTGGTCCTTCCCTCCCCCCGCCTCGTCCCGGCATTACGAGGACGCCTACCGCCTCTTCCGCGAGTCGATCCGCAAAAGCTGCCGCCATGGCGGCGCCCTTCGCATCGATCACGTCATGCGCTTCTTTCGGCTCTTCTGGATCCCGCCCGGGAAAGAGGCAGCCGAGGGCGCCTACGTCCGGGACCGCTACCATGACCTCATCCGGATTCTCGCCCTCGAAAGCGTCCGCAATAACGTCGTCATCGTCGGCGAGGACCTCGGAACCGTGCTGCCGGAATTCCGTGAAACCCTGGCTCGGTTCGGCATCCTCAGCTACCGCCTGTTCTATTTCGAAAAGGATGAGAGCGGCAACCTGAAGCCGCCCGGCCAGTACCCCGTCAGAGCCATGGTCTCCTCCACCACCCACGACCTCCCCACCATCGCTGGCTTCTGGAAAGGCGCCGACATCCTCGCCCGCAAGGAGGCCGGAATCTTCCGTACCGGCGAGGACTTCCGCGCGGCGCTGGAGCACCGGCGCTCCGAAAAACAAAGGATGCTCGACGGCCTTCACGCCCTCGGTCTCTTGCCGGACTACGTCTCGCGCAACGCCAACCATCTTCCCGAACTGACCGGCGAGCTGCACAACGCCATTACCGGCTATCTCGCCTCCACCCCCAGCATGCTACTGGCGCTCAACCAGGAAGACCTCACCAAAGAGCTTTACCAGCAGAACCTGCCCGGCACCACCGCCCAGTACCCCAACTGGCAGCGGAAAATGCGCTATTCGCTCGAGGAACTCGAAACGTCGAGAAGCGTCGCCGACTTCGCCGCGATGTTCCGCCACTGGCTCGCCAAAACCGGACGGACTCGCCGCTAATGCGTAGCCGGACCCAACCGCCTGCCGCCATCACTCGAACCCGACGTACTGCACCTCTTCCTCCAAATTGATCCCGAACCGCTCCCGGACCCGCCGCTTCAACTCCTCGATCAGTGCCCGCAGATCCGCCGCCGTACCCTCGCCGGTGTTGTAGATGAGATTGGCATGGTAGTCCGCCACGCGAATCCCTCCCCGGGCTATGCCCTTCGCGCCCACTTGCTCCAGGAACCAAGCCGAGGGCGCCTTGCCCCCCTTCACAATGCCCGCTGGCGTTTCCCGCGCCGCCTCCGCCGGCAGATCCTCGTACCGCAGATTCTTAAAAATGCTGCCGGCGCAGCGCATGGTGACGGGAAACTTACGGTCCCGGATCTCCCGGATCTCCGCCGCCACCCGCTCGAGTTCCGCGCGATCAGCCGGCTCCAACTTCACCGTCACCGCCAGCACCAGCCACTCCTTCCGGCGCTTGAAGATGCTCTCGCGGTAGGCGAACGCGCAACCAGGATTGCCCAGCGAGCGGGCCCCGGTCCCGTCGAAGTAGTTCACCGCCGTGACAAACTCGGAGATCGAGTGCCCGTAGGCCCCGGCGTTTCCATAAACCGCGGCGCCCACCGAACCGGGAATGCGGGACAGCGTTTCCAGTCCGCTTAGACCGTTCTCGATCGCAAAATCCACCAGTTCCTGCAGTTCCGCGCCGGCCTGCGCCCGCACGCTCGTGCCGTCACGCTCGATCCGCCGCCCGGTGAAGCGAATCACCACTCCGTCGAACCCGCGGTCTGACACCACCAGGTTCGTGCCTGAGCCGATCACCACGCAGGGAACTTCCAGCATGTTCACCACATGCAGCGCCCCCATGAACGCGCTCTCGGTAGCGGCTTCGGCCAGCACGGCCGCCGGCCCGCCAATCGCAAATCGTGTATAACGGCTCAGAGGCGCTCCGCTGGTCAGCGTTACCGCCGCAATGGAGCCGAGACGTTGGAGCGTTTCATCGAGGCGCTGCATCCAACCCGATTATAGAAGAGGAGCGTTCATGGCAATCCGGTTCCCAGGTTTTCCCGGCGAGATGGTGGAGTTCTTCCGCGGACTCGAGAAGAACAATAATCGCGAGTGGTTTCAAAAACGAAAAAGCGTCTTCGAGGCGGCTGTCAAGCTGCCGATGGTGGATCTGGTCGAGCAGATCAACCAAGAACTCGCAAAGTTCGCGCCTGACCACATCAATGATCCCAAGAAAGCGATCTACCGCATCTACCGCGACACCCGCTTCAGCAATGACAAGACTCCCTACAAGCTCCACATTGGAGCCATCTTCCCCCACCGCCGGCTCGAGAAGCATGGCGGCGGCGGCTTCTATTTCCATGTCTCGCACCAAGAGTTCCTCGTGGCCGGAGGCGCCTACATGCCCGGCAAGGACGAACTCCTGGCGATCCGCACGCACGTCGCCGCCCGTCACGGCGAATTGCGGAAAATCATCGCCGCGAAGCGGTTCCGCGACCTCTTCGGCGAATTGGCCGGCGAGTCCCTCGTGCGGCCGCCCAAGGGCTTCGACGCCGCCCACCCCGCGATCGGCATCATCAAGCGGAAGCAGTGGTACGCCTACACCTCGGAACCGGCCGGCATCGTCACTTCCCCGTCTCTCGGGGAGGAGGTGGTGAAGCGCTTCCGGGCGCTTCAGCCTCTCGTCGAATTCCTGAATGAGCCACTGCTCCAGGCCCGCCGCGAATCCACCCGGGATCCCGTGCGCCAGGGACTCTAACGAACACGATCCGGCTGGCCCGGCTCGCCGGCCCCAACGCTCAGTTCTGGTCCACGAAACGGACGCAGATCGGTCCCGGCACGGCGGCCTTCTGGCCCGTCGCCTCCAACCGGCCGCTCTGCTGGTCGATCGCGAAAACGTTTACGTTGTTCGTCTCGCTATTCGCGCACAGCAGGTAGTCGCCCGCCGGGCTGATGCGGAAATTGCGCGGCCAAACGATTCCCTCCGTGGCATGTTCCACAAACGTGAGATTGCCCGAGGACGCGTCAATCGAGAACACCGCCAGGCTGTTATGCCCGCGGTTGGAGCCATAGAGAAACCGGCCCGAGGGGTGCACCAGAACCTCTGCCGTTTTGTTCTCGCCGTCGAAGTCTTCCGGCAGCGTGCTGATCGTCTGAATCGCGGTCAGCGTCCCCGCCTCCGCGTTCCAGTCAAAGGCCGTGACCGTTCCGTCCAGCTCATTGATGACGTACGCGTACCGGCCCGAAGGGTGGAACGTGAAATGCCGCGGACCGGCTCCCGGAGCCGCTTTCGCCACGCTGTGCTTCTCCAGCTTCGAAGTCGATCCGTCGTGTCTGTACACGATCACCTCGTCGGTCCCGAGATCGGCGGCAACCAGAAAACGGTCGTCTGGGGAGAAGTTGACCGAATGCGCGTGCGGGCCTTTTTGACGCTGCTCGTTCACGCTCGATCCCTCGTGCTGAATCACTGACACCGCTTCACCCAGGCGCCCCGACGCGTCCACCGGCATCGAGGCGATGCTCCCGCTGCCATAGTTCGCCACCGCCACCGTGCGGCCTTGCGAGTCCACCGTGACGTGGCAGGGCCCCCGCCCTTGCGAGGAAACCGCATTGATGAGTGTCAGCATCCCGGTCTCGTGGTTGATGGAATACGAGGCTACTCCCTCCCATTCCACCTCCGCTCCGGAAGCCGACGCACCCACTGCATAAAGACGCTGCTTGCCCGGGTCGATTTCCAGAAACCCTGGAGACCGCGCCGGAGCAGCCAACCCGATCGGCATGATCTCGCCGGCCGCGGCGTCGAAGCGCGCCGCGTAAATACCGTCGCTCTCCTTCCCGCCCGTGCCGAAATAGACGAGAGACGCTCCGCCCTCCTCGGTCGTGGCTTCGGCGTCGGGGGACTCCTGGGGCTGGCAGGCCGCCAGGCCGACTGCAACGGCAACAATAACGATGGTCTTTCTCATGAACGCCAAGGTATCACGATTCGCGCCCCGCTACCCCCACCACGGTTCGTTGGGCGCCAGGTGTTCCCGCAGATATTCTTCGTTCCAGTGCACGCCCAACCCCGGCTCCTCGGAGACCCGCAGGCGCCCTTCCCGCACTACCGGACCGTTCGACGCGGCCTGCGCCTCCACCGGACGGTTCCCTTCCCCAAGCCTGCTTTCCGAGCGATAGAAGTTCTGCACCGCGCATCCGAAGTGTCCCGCCGCCAGCGTATTCACCAGGTGGCCGACGTTGTGCAGCGCCACCGGTATGCGCGAGAGCGCGGCATAGTGGGCAATCCGCATCGTGCCGGTGATCCCGCCCGCGTACACCAGATCCGGATGCAGGATGTCGGCCGCCGCGTTGTCGACGAAGGGCCGGAAGCCGCTCACCAGCTCCAGCTTCTCGCCCACCAGCAGCGGGACGCTGCTCGCGCGGCGCAGCGCCGTCCAGCTTTCGGAAAAAGGAACGCCCACCGGATCTTCGAGAAACGGCGGCGCCACCGGCTCAAGTCCTTTTGCCAGCAGAATCGCGCTCGGCGTGTCCAGCTCGTTATGGCAGTGGACCGCAATCTCCACCTTCCCCTCGCACACCTCCCGCCCGATCGAGAAGCCGCGAACAATGCGGTTGATCTCCCCGCCCGTCAGATTGAGAGGCACATCGGAGGCGGACCCGGGAAACGGCGGGCTCTTCTTGTAAATCGTGAAGCCCTCCGGCTGCGCTGTGGCGCGGTCCACCCAGTCCTTCCATTGCGCGCGGTCCAGCATGTCCCGCGGGCCGCCATGCGAGTACATCGGAATCGTCTTCCGAAAGGGCCCTCCAAGAAGCTGGTAGACGGGGCGGTCCAGAATCTTCCCCGCCAGGTCCCACAACGCGATGTCAATGCCGCCCACCGAGGGAATATGCGGCAGATGCGGATGCATCATCGTCGTCATCGCATGAAAGTGGCGCTCGATGGCGAGCGGGTCCTGGCCTTCCAGCAGCGGCATCATCTCTTCGATCCGCGCCCGCAGCATCGGACCGCTGGCCGACGCCTCGCCATAACCAACCAAGCCCGCGTCCGTCTCAATCTTCAGCAAGCTCGTGCCGCGCTTGCCAAGGTTCATCGCGCGAATACCGGTGATCTTCACCTGCTTGCTCCCGGCGGCGGAGAGCTTCCGGAAGTGCGCCAGTTGGGGGGCCGCTGGTAGGGCCGCGGCCATACGAAACAGATCTCGGCGGGTCATGCCGAGAGCATATCGCACCTCCCGGCCCAACGTCGCCCCCCGTCCGAAGTCGCTCCGGTTGACGCCGCGTCGCGGGGAAACAGACGATAGAAAACATGACCTGGATAAAACGCACGACATTTGGCCTCGTCGTGATTGGGGTAATCACCGCCGCCCTGTATCGCGGCTCTGGATCCGCCACGGCAGCCGAAAGCCGGCCGCCGAACATCCTGTTCGCCATCTCCGATGACCAGTCCTGGATGCACACCGGAGCCAACGGAGACCCGGCCACCCGAACCCCGGCCTTTGATCGCGTGGCCAGCGAAGGCGTGCGGTTCCTCTATGCCTACACCGCTGCCCCTTCCTGCGCGCCATCGCGGAGCGCGATTCTCACCGGCCGCCACATCTGGGAACTCGAGGAAGGCGGCATCCTCAACGGCACTCTCAAGTCCAAGTTCCACATCTTCACCCACCTGCTTGAAGACGCCGGCTACGAACTGGGCGCGACGGGAAAAACCTGGGCCCCGGGCAAGATCGGAGAAGGCTGGACCCGCCCGCTCTTCGGCAAAAAGATCGATGTGCACAGATACGAGAAACCAGTGCCCGGACGCAACCCCATCAACTACGCCGCCAACTTCGACGAGTTCTTCGCCCAGCGCGACAAAACCAAACCATTCTTCTTCTGGTACGGCTCGTCGGAACCGCACCAACGCTACGACGTCGGCTCCTGGAAGCGGGCCGGAAAGCGGCTCGAAGACGCGCGCCTCCCCGGCGGAATCCCCGACAGCGACGTCACGCGCGGCGAATTCCTCGACTACGGCGTCGAAATCGAACACTTCGACAGCCACCTGGCGCACATCATGGAAACCCTCGAGGGGGCAGGAGAGCTCAACAACACCCTCGTCATCGTCACCAGCGACCACGGCAACCCCATGCCCCGCTCGAAATGCAACCTCTATGACAGCGGTACCCGCGTGCCGCTCGCAATCCGCTTCCCGGGCCGGATTCCGGACGGCCGCGTCAGCGAGGACTTCGTCAGCCTCACCGACATCGCCCCCACCATCCTGGAAGCCGCCGGCATCCAACCGCTCGACGTCATGAGCGGCCGCAGCCTCTGGAAAATCCTCACCTCGCCGGGCTCCGGCCGCATTGAGCCAGAACGGGATTTCGTCGTCACGGCCTTCGAACGGCACACCATCTGCCGCCGCGGCGCCATCGGCTATCCCATGCGCTCCATCCGGACCGAGCGCTATTCCTACATCCGCAACTACGCGCCCGAACGCTGGCCGGCCGGCGACCCGGACTACAACGCCCAACCGCAGGGATTCTTCGGCGACGTCGATGACGGCGAGTCCAAACGCTACTTGCTCGAAAATATGCTGGACCCGGCCGTTCAACCCTACTACCTGCGCTCCTTCGGCCGCCGCCCGGCCGAGGAATTGTACGACCTCGCCAAAGACCCCAACGAACACAACAACGTCGCCGCGGATCCCGCCTACGCCTCCATCCTCCGGGAGATGGCGACCCGGCTGGAAGAGTACCTGGTGGCGCACGGCGACCCGCGCCAGAATGGCGTCACCCCTTGGGATACGTACCCCTATGCCGGCCGCGCCCCGCGCCCGGACCCCACTCTCGATCCGCTACCTTAGAAGCGGCTCGACTTCTCGGTTCGACGGGCCGGCCCCTGCCCCGGCCCCTCCCCGCCGGACGAACCGGCCCGGCATCGCGCCCGTATGCTCGCCATCCCGCAACACCTGCTCCCCGTTCACGAACACGTGCGCCACCCCGCTCGCATATTGGTGCGGCTTCTCATACGTCGCGTTGTCCCGAATCTCCTCCGGATCAAACGCCACCACGTCGGCGTAGTAGCCCGTCTCCAGCTTGCCCCGGCCCTCCAGCCGCAGCGTCTCGGCCGGTAGCGCGGCCAGCTTCCGCACCGCCTCCTCCACCGTCAGCACGCCTTCGTCCCGTACATACTTGCCGAGCACGCGCGCAAAACTTCCATAAGCCCGCGGATGCGTGCTGTTCTCCAGGAAAATCCCCTCCGCCGCCACGGACGCCGAATCCGAACAGAAACTCACCCACGGCAGGGCAACTTTCTTCCGCACATTCTCCTCCGGCATCAGAAAGTAGACGGTGCTGATCCGGCTGCCATCCTCGAGGATCAGGTCCATCACCGTCACCTCCGGCGAAGTGCCGCGCATCCGGGCCACCTCCGCCAGCGTCTTGCCGGCCAGCGGCTTCAGCTTCTCCGTAACGAACCCCACCAGCAGTATGTTCTCCGGCGACCCCGACTCCAGAAAGAAATTCTCCCAATCCCCGGGACTCGTCATCTCGCGGGCAATCCGCTCCCGCACCGCCGGATCCCGCAGCCGCTTGAGCAGCGCTCCGAAACCCCCCTCCTCCACCCACGGAGGCATGCAGGATTTCAGCCCCGTCGACGCGGCCTCGTACGAGTAGACATCCGCTGTAATCTCCAGTCCCTCCGCCCGCGCCTCCTCGATCATCGCAATCGCCTCATCCAACTTCCCCCAGTTGTTCTTGCCCAGCGCCTTCAAGTGGTAGATCTCGGCCCGGATGCCGGCTTCACGGGCAATCGTGAGGAACTCCCCGATCGCCTCGATCAGCCGCGCTCCCTCGCTCCGCAGGTGCGAAATGTAGATGCCGTCATACTCCGCCGCCACCTTCGCCAGCTCGATCAACTCCTCCGTCTCCGCGAAACTCCCCGGCGGATAGATGAGTGACGAAGCGATCCCGAGCGCGCCCTCCTCCATCGCCTCCCGTACCACCGCTTTCATCCGCTCCATCTCTTCCGGCGTCGGGTCCCGGTCCACGTAGCCCATCACGTACACGCGCGGTGTAGCGGCCCCAAGGAACGAGGCCACGTTCGGCGAAACACCCCGCTCCTCAAGATGCCGCAGATACTCGCCCAGCGTGTTCCAGCTCACCTCGAACTCCATGCCACCTTGATGCCTTTGCATCTCCTTCTTCATCCGCTCGTTCAGCGGCCCCATCGACTCGCCTTCCCCCATCACCTCGAGCGTCACCCCTTGCTTGATGTCGCTCATCGACCGCCCGTCCTGGATCAACGAAACGTTCGCCCAACTCATCATGTTGACGAATCCCGGCGCCACCGCCAGCCCGCTGGCGTCAATTTCCGTCGCGGCCACCGCCTTCCCAATGTCCCCCACCGCCGCAATCCTGTCCCCGCGGATCGCCACGTCCCCCACGTAACCCGGCGCCCCGCTCCCGTCATAAACCACGCCGTTACGCAAAATCGTGTCGTACTCCACCGGTTCGCCACATCCGCCGAACAAGCACACCCCCGCCGCCAACAAGGTCAATCTGGACCAGTGAACTGCCTTCATGACTCCATCTTCCTCCCTGGCCGATTCCCGTCACAACCGGCTACCGCCCCCAGAACAGAGAACAAAGGACCATCCGGCCCGCTCCACCTAACCCGCCTCGCCGCCCCCCCGCCGCTCGCGTCCGGCCCGCTCCACCTAACCCGCCTGGCCGCCCCCCCGCCGCTCGCGTCCGGCGCAAACGCGATGCTGCGCCCGTCCGGCGGCCACCCCCTATGCGCCCGCCCGGCGGCCACTCCCTATGCGCCCGTCCGGCGGCCACCCCCTATGCGCCCATCCGGCGGCCACTCCCTATGCGCCCGTCCGGCGGCCAATCCTTATGCACCCGTCAGGCGGCCACTCCCTATGCGCCCGTCCGGCGGCCAGTCCTTAGAAGAAGAACCCATGATGCGCACCGCCTCCCCCCGCCCACCTGTCACGGATTCGAGAGAATGTAGATTTCGCTGCGAACTGCCTCGAACGGAACAAAGAAGCCACTCTCCGTCACGGCGAACTTCGTGTACAGCTTGTTCCCTTGCGGCAGCCGTCGGTTAGCCTCGGCTACGTTCTCCACTGGCTCGGCGGCCCCGCCACCCGGCGGTCGCATCCAAAGCTCGAACTGGCCCCGGCGGCTCGTCGTGAAGTAGAAGAACCGCCCATCGGGAGACCATGCGCACCAACCCTCTTGACCCGGGCTCGCATCAAACAGCTCAAACGAGCGCGAGCCGAAATCATAAAGCCAGATGTCCGGATTACCCTCCCGGTCCGAGAGAAACGCCAGCCGTCCTCCATCCGGCGAAAAGACCGGATACGTGTCATCGCTCGGCCAGTCCGTCAACTGGCGTGGCTCGGACCCGTTCCGCGTATCCACCAGCCAGATGTCCCAGTTCCCGGCGTAGTTGCCATAGTAGGCCACCAGACTCCCGTCCGGCGAAAGCGCCGGCGCCACGTCGCGCGCCGGTTCGGTCGAATAGCTGAACTGCAGGCTCACTCCGCCGATAGTGGGCAGCCGCCAGATTTGGTAGGAGCCGTTCTGGGTCGAAGTATAAAGCAGTTCCTGCCCGTCGGCGGAGAAACTCGCCAGGATCTCGCGAACCGCATGGCCCCAATCACCCGTCAGCTTTCGCGTCCGTCCTTCCTCCAACTCCATGTAGTAGAGCTGCCCCCGGCCGCTCATGTGAGACGTCCACACGAGAATCCGGCCGTCGGGCGACACCGCCGGGTAATAGTTGACCTGACCGCTCTGCGTAATCCGCTTGGCCGCCCCGGTAGAGTGCCCCGTCTTCGCATCACGGCCCAAACGCCACAGGTGCCGCTCCAGTCGCCGCACGTTATACGCCACGCTCGCGCCATCCGGAGAAATCGCGCATTCGGCATCGTCAGTGGCCGATAACGTCAGCCGCTGAGGACGGCCCGCCGCCCGGCCGCTCGCTCCGTCCACCGCCACCCGCCACAGATTCTTATTTCCTCCATACGGCCCCTGGCTATAAACAAGCCACTTGCCGTCCTCGGACCACGACAGTCCCGAAACCTCCTCCCCCGTCGGCACCAGGCCGAGCCGCCTCGGACGCCCGCCGGCCGCCGGCACGATAAACAGGTCCACCTTCGTCTCGTGCCAGAAAACAATATGGCGGCCATCCGGCGACCACGTCGCGTAAGGGGCGTTCCCCGTCCCCGTCACGAGCGCCCGCGGCTCCACGCCCGAGTCGGAAACGGACGTGAGATAAATATCGCCATGCCAGTCGAACGCCAATTGCTTGCCGTCCGGAGACCATTTCGGATTGGACCCGAAACCGGCCACCCGGCTCGCTGCCCCGCCGCCCGCGGGCACGAGATAGATCCCGCCGCCGTCCGCGTCCGACGCAAACGCGATGCTGCGCCCGTCCGGCGACCAGTCAGGCGACCACTCCTTATGCGGAGGTCCAGTGATGCGTACCGCCTCTCCACCACCCACCGGACGCTTCCAGATGTCCATCGTCCCGTCCTGGTCGGACGCGTAGACGATCCATGCGCCATCCGGCGACCACGCCGGAGAAGCCGTCTCTCCGCCCCCGCCGGCGAACCGCACCAGCGAGGTAGATACCCCGCCTACTCCATCGGACGGGTCGTCCGCGGACCCGGCAATCCAGCCCAAAAGCCCCGCCACGGCCGCCACGGCCAGCACCGGCGCCGCCCACCACAACCGAGCCGGCAGCCCCGCCTTCCGCGCTTGCATCAATCCAGCCGGCAAGAGCGAACCCGACTCCAGTTGCTGCTTCAAATCCTCCAATTCGAGAACCACATCGTCGATATGCTGCGTACGCCGCGCCGGGTCCTTCCGCAGGCAGCGGTGAATAATCCGAACCAACTCCGCCGGCGTTCGGGGAACGAGGTCGGTCACCGGCCTCGGCTCGTCACGAAGTATCGACGCCAGCGTTGCCGCATTCGAGCCGGCGTCAAATGCTCTCTGACCCGTCAGCATCTCGTACAGAAGCGCGCCGAACGAGAATATGTCGGATCGCGTGTCGATGCGCCGGCCCTCGGCCTGCTCGGGCGACATGTACGCGGCCGTTCCCATCACCATCCCCCCGGACGTCCGGTAACCTTCGGGAACGGCGATCGTAAGCGTATCCTCGGACTCGCTCCTCTCCCCGGTCATGTCCAGCAGCTTGGCCAAGCCGAAATCGAGCACCTTGACGCGGCCATCCGCCATCACCATCACATTGCTCGGCTTCAGATCCCGGTGCACAATACCCGACTTGTGCGCCGCCATCAGCGCATCGCCAACCTGGATCGCAATCCGCAGAAGATCGCCCAGCGGCATGCCCCGCTCCGGCACGAGTTCCGCGAGCGTCTTGCCCGGCACGAACTCCATCGCGATATAGATCGCGTCCGCTTCCCGGCCAATGTCATAAATATGAACGATATTCGGGTGATTTAACGCCGAAGCCGACTTCGCCTCCTGGATAAAGCGCGCCTTCCCGCTCGAATCGGACATCCTTTCCGGCAGCAATACCTTGATCGCCACGAACCGGTCCAGGTGCTTGTCCCGCGCCTTGTATACTACTCCCATGCCTCCCTCGCCGACCTGCTCGAGGATCTCGTAATGGGCAATGGTTTCGCCTGTCATCTATGCTCCGCGGCCTGACAAGCCGCGCCGCGGTTCCTTGGTTGCACCCATTCTATCAACGGCCCCCGCCATCGCCCGGTTCCGGCGTTCGGCCGCCTGGTAATAATGGAGTCTGGTGTCTGCCACCTGGAACAATCTGATCGCCCGGCTGGCCTCCCTCGGCCCCCGCCGGTGGACTCTGCTGGTGATTGCCGTGGCCCTCACCGTGCGCCTCGCCTGGGCGGTCGCCCTCATGCCCCGCGAACCCTCCTTCGACGAACGCCGGTACATCCAACATGCCGCCAGGTTCTCGGAAGGCCAGGGCTACGTCGGCGAGGACGGCAAGCCCACCGCGTTCTGGCCCGCCGGATATCCCATGGCCCTCGCGGCCGCCTACAAACTCCTCGGCCAGAGCAAACTTGCCGGAGTTTCCCTCCAGATCGCCCTCGCGATCGCCACCTGCCTGCTCGTGTCCCTGCTCGGTAGCGCCACCTTCGGCCCCGCCGCCGGCCGGCTCGCGGCCCTGATGCTCGCCCTCTACCCGACCCACGTCTTCTACTCCACCCTGCACCTCTCTGAACCGCTCTTCGCCTTCCTTCTCACCGCTGCGGTCATTCTCTTGCTGCAGAGCCTCCGATCCTGGCGCTACGTCCTCCCCGCCGGTCTGCTCCTCGGCCTCGCAATGCTCGTTCGGCCCGGCGCCCAACTGCTTCCAGGATTCCTCCTCGTCTGGTACTGGATCCAGACATCGCGCCGCCGTGCGCTCGTGCTGGCCCTGCTCGTCAGCGCCGCCGCTCTCGCCGTCATCAGCCCTTGGTTGGCGCGCAACCACCAACTCACCGGCCGGTGGACCGTCATCTCCACCACCGGCGGCTTCAACTTCTGGATCGGGAATCACCCCGGAGCCTTCGGCGGATACGCCTTCTCCCGCGACATCTTGCCCGCCCTCCGCGACGGTGGCGGCCGCGAGAGCTCTCACGGCTACCGCCTCGGTTTCCAGTCGATCCGGAACAACCCTCTGGAAGCCCTCGCCCGCGGCGCGCGCAAAATCAGCTATTTCTTTGCCCTGGAAACCGACGGCGTCCTCTGGAACCTCAAGGGCGTCTCTCCGCCGCCGTCCCTACCGCTGACTCTGGCTCTGCTCGCGCTCGCCAACGCGGCCTACATCGTGACGCTCGCCTTCACCGTTCTCGGCCTCCTGAACGTGCCCCGCCGTCACCCCCTCGGCGCCCTCTTCCTCGCCATAACCGCCTACCTCCTTCTCATCACCATCGCATTCATAGGCGATCCCCGCTATCACTTTCCCCTCGTGCCCATCGCCGTCATCTTCGCCGCCAAAGCCCTCGTCCTCGACCTTCCCGGACTCCTCCATCACAAAAATCACCGGCTGCGCGCCTGGACCGCGGCCACCGCCGGCTTCCTCATCCTGATCGCCGCCAATCTCGCTGTAAAGTTAACCGAGATGAAAGCCCTCGGCCGGCTGGATTGAACGGAATCTCCCCGCGCCTTCGCCCCAAAAACCGCACAACCCCATCCGCTCTCGCGATACAATCGTCCTCAACGAGGGGAAATACAATGAACCAAGACCTCACTCGACGCAGTTTTTTCCGGATGGCGGGCGCCTCCGCCGCTATTTCCGGCACGGCCGCGGCCGCCACGAATGCCGCCTCGGCCACCGGCTTGCCCACCCGCGCGCTGGGGGGGACAGGCGTCCAGGTCTCCATACTCGGCCTCGGAGGACACCATGTCGCCCGGCCCAAGGAAGAGAGCGAGAGCGTTCGCATCATCCACGCCGCCATCGACGAAGGCCTCACCTTCATGGATAACGCCTGGGAATACCACGCCGGACATGCCGAAGAGGTGATGGGCAAGGCCCTCGCCATGGATGGAAAGCGCCAACAGGTCTTCCTCATGACCAAAGTCTGCGACCGCGACTACGAAGGCGCCAAACGCCAGCTTGACGAGAGCCTCCGCCGCCTGCGAACCGATGTCATCGACCTCTGGCAGTTCCACGAATGCAACTACGGCAACGACCCCGAATGGGTATTCGAAAAAGGCGGCGTCCGCGCCGCCCTCGAAGCGAAGAAAGAAGGCAAAATCCGCTTCATCGGCTTCACCGGCCACAAAGCGCCCCGCATCCACCGCAAAATGTTGGACCAACCGTTCCAATGGGACGCCTGTCAGATGCCGATCAACCTCATGGACCACGGGTTCCTCAGCTTCCGCCGCGAAGTCGTCCCCGTTTGCCAGGAACGCAAAGTAGGAGTCGTCGGCATGAAAGGCTGCGGCGGCGACGCCCGCATGATCTCTGACGGCCACGTCACCGTCGAGGAATGTTATCGCTACTTCCTCAGCCAGCCCGTCAGTGTCCAGGTCGTCGGCCTCGCCAGCATGGACCACCTCAAGGAAGCTCTCCGCATCGCCCGGAACTTCCAGCCCATGACCGAGGACGAACAGGCCACCATTCTCTCTCGCGTCCGCAACGTAATGGGCGACGGACGCTACGAGCTGTTCAAAACCAGCCAGCGGTTCGACAGCGATCACCACCGCCGCCAGCACGGGTTCGAAACCCGCGCCTGATCCGCCCGGAGCCGGCTGCGCGGAGTCGCTCGTTTCCTCTGGCCTCCCGCCCCATTCAGGCGTAACATGGAGGCGGAGGTTATGGCCATGTTGCGGGAACTCTCATGGTCGGAACGCGACTGGGACCTGGTGGTCGAACTCCTCGAGCGGGAGAATAACGAACTTCCGAGCGAAATCCGTCACACCAGTACGTCGGAATATCGAGACACCCTCCGCGCCCGTCGCGTCCGGATCAAACGTATGCTCGACGAAATCAGGGCCTGCCGTGAGCAGACCCTCTCCTGACTGTGGCCACCCCGCCACGCCCGCAAGCAAGCGTGGCGGGATCGCCGGTCCCTGTTCTGGCGGCCCTAAAACTCGAGCCGCAGGTTCATCTGCAAAATGCGTGCATCCTTCGCGCTCTTGATCGTGCCAAACGATGCGTTTCCGAACGCCGTGTTCGGGTGCCCGAAGTTCGGCCGGTTCGGCAAATTGAAGAAATCGCAGCGGTACATCATGCCGATTCTCTCCGTCAGTGCCCACCGCTTGTGAACCGAGAAGTCCACGCCGATGAAGCCCGGCCCGTAGCCGATGTTCCGTGCCGCGTTGCCGAATATCCCAACCCCCGGATGCGCGAAGGCTGACGTGTTGAAGTACTCGTTCAACATGTCCTGCCGCGAACTCCAGTTGTCCCGTTGCGGATCGGAAATCAGGTTCGGCCGCTGGCCGCTGCCATACGTGTTGGTCACGTTGGTCTGCTCCACCACGCCGTAGGGAGAGCCGTCCCGGAACTCCAGGATCGCCCCGATTCCCCATCCGCCGAGAATCGCGTCCGCAACCCCGCTCGAGAACTGGTGCCGCCGTCCCTCGCCAAACGGGAGTTCATACACCACGCTGTTCACCAGCCGCAGCGGAATATCCGCGTTCGATACCGACCAGTCCGGCCGCCGCAGCTCAGGATGCTGGTAGCCCACACGCTGGCCCTCGATCTCACGCCACCCTCCGGAATCGGTGTTGGTCATGTACTTGGACCACGTGAAGTTCGTCAGGAAGTTCAGCCCGTTCGAATACCGCTTCTCCAGCTTCACGTTGACCGAATGGTATTCCGAGTCGCCCCACACCGGCGACACCTGGCTGACGTTGTTGTACTGCGGCCACATCCGCAACGCCTGGGATTGCTTCTCCGGTCCCCGGCCGTTCACCAGCGGAATCACGTTTCGGTTTATGTCCGGACCGCCGAGCTTCCTTCCGATGTTCGCCATGTACGCCACCTCGAGCATCAGGTTCTCCACCAACTGCCGCTGCACCGAGAAGTTGAAGTGCTGCATGTAGCCGGTCACCTGATCCTGTTGCGCGAAGTGCAGGCTCGTCACCGCGTTCTTGCCCGGAGGCACCGCACCGTATCCCGGCCATAGTTCCGCTTGCGGAGGGGCCGGCACCGTGTCCCCAAACTCCTGGACCGGCGTGAACCCGCCGTCGGGAGAGTTGATGTCCAGGGCGCTGCCGAATCCCGCCGAAAACTGGTTCGCCACGGCGGACTGATAAAGCCCGTTGTAGTAAAGGCCATAGCCGCCGCGCAGAACAATCTTATCGTTCATGCGGTAAGCAAAACCGATCCGCGGCCCGATGTTGTTCTTATCGAACTCATTGATGTACTTGCTCACGCCGTCGATGCCGGCAAACGTGATGACGCCGGGCGTCCCCGATATCGGGTTGATCGGAATTTCGTCAAACCCGCTCTGCCGGTTGTCTTTCTCCCAGCGCGGCGTATCCATGTCCCACCGCACTCCGAGATTCAGCGTCAGCTTCGAGTTCACTCTCCAGTCATCCTGAATAAAGGCGCCCCAGAAGTCTGACCGCGTACGTAGCGGCAGCGTCTCCTGGCGCTGCAACCGGCCCGTCCAGCCGAGCAGGAACGTCGCCAGGCCTTCCTGCGTCGCCCGGTTGCCAAAAGTGTATCGGCCGTTCGCGCTCGGCTGATTGATATCCGTGTTCATCGAATAGCGGAACTCGCCGCCGAACTTGATCGTGTGAGTGTTCTTGACCCACGTCACCGTGTCGCCAAGAGCGAACGTGTAGATCGGCTCCTGAATGCGCTGGTGGCCGCGGCCCAGTGCCCGCACGCCCGTAATGCTCACCTGCGGGAACCCTTCCGGATCCACCCCGCCGATGCCAAGCTCGCCGTTGATCCCGGACGTCGTACCAGGACCGAACGCCAGGTTCTTCCGCCGCCCGTATGTCGACTTGAACTCATTGATCAGCGTCGGCTTCAGGTTCGAAATCCAGCTCCCGGTGATCCGGATGTTCGCGTTGTCCCTCGTGTTGGCGCGGTTGTCCGCCACTTCATCCGGGAATATGCTCGACTGGACTTGCGTGCCCGTCAAATAGGCCACCCGGGCAAAAAACCGGTGGGTTTCGTTCACGTTATGATCCCAGCGCCCAATGTAGGACTCCTGATCCAACTTGTCCGAACCCGCGCTGTCATAGTTGTTCCTTGGCGCCCGCGTAATGTCGTTGCCGGCCACATTCGGCGCCGGATAGTAAGACAAAAGCCTCGCCGCCATCGGATTGATTTGGTTTGACGGAATGATGTTACCCGGAAACGGGTCGCCGGTCACCGGATCCAGAACCGTCACATCGGTCCGCGCCGAAAAATCTCCCTGGATGTTCACCGGATGCGGAACGTTGTTGCCCGCAAACACCAAACCCTGCCGGCGCTTGTTGCCCTCGTAGTTGAAAAAGAAAAAGCTCTTGTCCTTCTTCACCGGGCCGCCAATCGAACCGCCGTAAATATTGAATCGCAGCGGCTCCTTCTCCTTCGCGAAGAAGTTCCGCGCATCGAGCTTGTCGTTTCTCACAAACCAATAGCCCGCGCCGTGATACTCGTTCGTTCCCGAACGGGTCGTCATCAGCACCAAACCGCTGCCGGACCGCCCGAACTCCGCCGAATGGTTGCTCGCCGAAATCTTGAACTCCTGCAGCGCTTCCGCCGGCGGATTCACCAGTTGCTGGGCCACGCCCAGCGTCATGTTCTGCACCACTCCGCCATCGAGAAGCGTCATCTGGTTCACCTGCCGCCCGCCCGCCAGCGTGTAGCGGGGCGCCGACTCGGCTCCCGGATCGCCCTCATAGACAACATTGCCCATCAAGCGCACCAGACCCGCCGCGCGGCGGCTCTGCAGCGGCATGTTCTCCACGTTTCTTCGCTCGATAAGCTGGCCGACATTGTTCGACTCCGTCTCGAGCAGCGGCGCCGCGGCGTACACCTCGACGCTCTCCGTCACCGCCCCGACCTCGAGCGTCATATCCATCGAGCGGTTCATGCCCGTCTCGAGCACCAACCCGCCACGCACTGTCTTCTTGAAGCCCGGAAACTCGCACGACACCTCGTAAGGGCCAGGCTGCACCTGCAAAAAGGTGTACAACCCGCTCGAGTTGGTCCGTGCAGTCAGTACCACGCCCGTGGCCGTGTTCCTCAGGGAAACCTCCGCCTCCGGGACCACCGCCCCGGTGTTGTCGGTCACCGTTCCAGTAAGTTGCGCCTGCGTCTGCGCCCACATCACAGGCGTTACACAGAGCAGTATGAGTGCTGCTGTAATTGTCATTCGTTTCAATAACATCGCGGAACTCCTTTGGTCTCGGCCTCGCCCGAATGCCGCGAGGTACTATCGCTCGCGACAAGCCCGTGCCTGCGCCAGCGCATTTTACTGGCATTTGTAAAGCAATGTAAGGACTGTGAAGGCTAACGAGACTCTTTCCTGTTTGCAAGTATGCCTCTTTTTTATTCAGCAAGCAAGCTCTTTTTATCCTTTTTCCACTCCGGGACGAGCCCTCCCTGGAACCAGGCGACGGGCCTGCCCAACCCTCATTGCACGTGCCGGTGGTAGTAGAATCGGCAGCGAGAGGAGCACATTGTCTGTCATGACCGCCCACCATAGCTCCGCCCATACAAACCGGCGCTCATTTCTGCGAAACCTCGGCCCCGGCCTCACGGCTCTCGGCGCCGCCCCCTAGCAGACACCCAGGACACCCAGGGACTGGCTTCAGTGTCCCAAGAGCTC
>CAYXVG010000006.1:0-52941 GCA_964468205.1 uncultured Solibacteraceae bacterium
TCGTCTTCGTGGACGAGATCGAGAAGGCGTTCGCCGGGACCGGCACGGACATGTCGGGCGTCAAGACGGAGATGACCGGAACCATGCTGAGCTGGATGCAGGATCGAGGTGCCGATGGGGTGATCTTCATCGGTCCACCCGATCCAGTGACATTGTGCAACCTTTCGCTATGTTGTTGAAAACAAGACTTGCTGGTTGGCGTCTGAGCGTTGCGCCGGAACCGGTCTTCCGCGCCGGATCTGGTTGATCGCTCGCTTCACAGCTTCAGTTTCGAGCGCGGCTGGGAAAATCTCCCAGGGAGCGCAGGGAACGACTTGGGTTCCTTCGATCACTCCGAGGTCGATGAGCTTCCTGGTCGTTGTCTCGCAAACACCGAGCCTCTCTGCTGCCTGCTCCAAAGTCAGGGAGTCTGATTTCGGTTGACTCGATGAGTAGGCCGGCAGCTTGTGATAACACCGCATCGTCGCGACGCGCATCGTTGTCCAGGCATTGCCTCGGCCGGTCTTGATGCCGAGACGGTTCAAGGTAGCGGCGATCTCCTTGTCGGGATAGAGGCCTGCCATCCGGCGTACCACGTCGACTGCCTCCATGCTGGTGCGGTGTCCATGCATTCCCGACGTGTTCTTTGGAAAACGCAATTCCGTGTGCCTTCCTCCCCACCAATGGATCAACAGAACGATTTCGCGCTTTTCCTCATCGATGTCGGCAACGATCTCGCGAATCAGGATTCTCACGATGCGCTGCTTCAGACGCATATCCGTATTGGGGGCGTCCCAAACCGCCGGCAGGTCATGCGCGAGGTTCATCAGCAGGTTCTTATCGGGAAGAGATTTCCCTTCCGGGGCACGATCAAACTGATTGAACCGGTCCTCGACCTCGGCGGCCTTGCGAAGAGCAGCGTTCCATCGAGCTTCGAGCTCACGCGCGACAAGGCGATTGTCCGGATCGACGCTCTCGTAGCGGCGTGAGGCAAGCAATGCTTCGTAACGCGCTTGCTCCAGTTCCATTTCGACCATGCGTTGCCGTTCTTTGCGTTGGGCTACGACCTGTTCTGCAGCCTGAATCGCGGCTTCAATCGCGTCGCCCGCAATAGCACGAAGGATTTCGCGTGTGATGAGCTGCTCGGTTTTTGTCCCGCCGAAACCGATACAGCGGTTTCCGCCTTGTGCGATATTACCAAAACAATAATATCGGGTCGTGTTGTAACCAGGCCTGTACCAGACATGCAGGATGCAGGCGCAGCGGGCACACCGGATCAGGCCAGAGAGTAGCGCGCGACCACCACGTCCAGCTTTCTGATCCCCCGATTTCATGTGGGCGTTCTCGACCATCCGTTGTTGGTTCCGCTCGAACTGCTCCCAAGTAATGTAACCAGGGTGATGGTCTTTGATCAACACAGCCCAATCTTCAAGCGGCTTCCGGTGACCCAGTGTTTTTCGCGCGCGCCCGTCTTCGATGCGCGTTCTCGTTCCGGTCTTGCCGAAGGCGTAGGCGCCGGCGTACATGGGATTCCTGACGACCTTGTGAATCGCATTGTAGACGGGCGGCTTCCAAACCGTTCTCAGGCGGAATTCGTCGTAGACCGCGGATGGAAAGGATAGATTCTCTTCGATGAACCAGAGTACTACTTGGCGGACGCTTCCGAGTTCGTCCAGCTTGCGGAACGCGAGGCGGATGGCTTCCTGTACCCGCAGGTCGGGATCGATCTCTACCTTCCCGTCATGGGACCAGCAGAACCCGATCGGCAAAGAGAACCGCAACTCGCCACGGCTTGCCTTCATTCGGATGGCTTCCATGGACCGTTGCCGGAATAGGTTGAGTTCGAACTCCGACATCGTTCCTTTCAACCCGAGCAGTAGGCGATCATTTAACAGGCCGGGGTCGTAGACGCCGTCAGGGTCGACGACCACGGCGCCGACGAGCCCGCACAGCTCGATCAAGTGATGCCAGTCTCGCCCATTTCGTGCGAGCCGGGAGGCTTCGCTGCAAAAGATTGCGCCAACCTGGCCCGCGCAGACATCGGCCACCAGTTGCTGGAAGCCGGGACGGTCGACTTGGCCTCCACCGGAACGCCCCAGATCATCATCGATCGTGCGTACGTCCCGAAAACCGAGTTCTCTCGCGTGGTCCGCCAGATTGTACTGGCGTCGCTGACTCTCGAGATTGTTTAGCACTTGTCCGAGCGTCGATTGGCGCACATAGACAATGGCTCGGCGGCTAAGCCGTTCGGGCGTCAGCTTCTGATTCGTCATCGCTCACCTCCACGCCGGCCGCGTTCAGCAGAAGCTTGGCCAGCGCCGCTGTCAGTTCGTGTTGGCGGTTTTCTGGCAGGTCAACAGGTGGAGTGTCAACCGGCAGCAGAAGGTTTAGTTGCGTGGTAGTGGATTCGTGTGATCGCGGCACGTTGTTTGTTCCCCAGTAACTGATCCATGCATCCGACAGCGGCAGGCTCAAAACACTGTCGTTCCATCTCATTGTGACCATTGGAGAGTAACAGTGACCACCCCGAACCCCAGCTTTACCGCTGCTCTGAAAGCAGCCCGCCGTGTCTCTACGCCGCTCGTCGCCGTGCGGACGTTTGATCCCGCGAGCGCGATGCAGGCACTGGCATGCAGCCTGCCGAAGAACGATCCGGCGCCGCTTGTGCGCTGGGACATCATGCGCGGAGTCGGCGCCGCGAATGAATCCGCCAAACCGATCGTGGCGCAGGTGCTGAACGGACAGGATCCGGAGTCGATCGGCCCCTCCGATGCGCTGGCGGTGGCATTGCGACTGCCAGAAGACGCCATGCTGGTAGCGCACAACTTTCACCGCTTCTGGAACGATCCTGTAGTGGTGCAGGGTGTTTGGAATTTGAGGGACGTTTTCAAAGCGGACGGACGCGCATTGTTGATGCTGGCGAGCCCGGGCGCGCGGCTTCCTGAGGAGCTGGCGCAGGATGTTCTCGTTCTGGATCAGCCCTTGCCGGCGCAAGAGGACCTGGAGCAGATCGTCCGAGACACGTTTCTGTCGGCGGAAATGGAAGAACCGGTGGTGTCGGACCTGCGGCGTGCCGTTGATGCCGTGATAGGGTTGGCGAGCTTTCCTGCGGAACAAGTCCTCGCGATGTCCATGAGCAAGTCTGGTCTCTCGTTCGATCAGTTGTGGGAGCGTAAGCGGCAGGTGATCGCCCAGACCCCAGGACTGAGTGTCTGGCGTGGAGGTGAGACTTTCGACGAGATCGGCGGTTGCGAAAATGTGAAGCGGTTTCTTCAGGCGGTGCTCAACGGCAGCGACTCGCCCCGTGTCGTCGTCTTCATTGATGAGATCGAAAAGGCCTTCGCTGGGACAGGCACCGACATGTCCGGAGTGAAGACAGAGATGGCAGGAACGCTGTTGACGTGGATGCAGGACCATGAAGCGGAAGGCACGATCTTTCTGGGGCCGCCGGGCGCGGCTAAGTCGGCAGTGGGTAAGGCAACCGGCAACACCGCGGGTGTTCCCACGATTGCTTTCGATCTTTCGGCGATGCAGGATTCGCTGGTCGGCGCGTCGGGCGAGCGTTTGCGCTCTGCCTTGCAGGTCGTCGATGCCGTATCGCAAGGCCGAAGCCTGTGGATTGCAACCTGCAACTCGATCGCGAGCCTGCCGCCGGAACTGCGGCGCCGATTCACGCTGGGCACGTTCTTCTTCGACTTGCCCGATGCCGGGGAGCGAGACACGATCTGGAAACTCTATCTCGCCAAGTACGACGTTGACGGTGAGCGGCCCAACGATGATGGCTGGACGGGCGCCGAGATCAAGGAATGCTGCAAGAAGGCCGCCCGCTTGCGAATCTCGTTGAAGGAAGCAGCAAGCTATATTGTGCCGGTGTCGCGAAGTGCGGCGGAGCAAATCCGCGCATTGCGACAGCAGGCTTCGGGTCGCTTCATCAGCGCGGCCAGGTGCGGTGTGTATGAGTGCACTGAGCCGGTCAGCGATGGCGCGCCTGTTCGACGAGCGATCCGCCACACGGAATAGCGGCCAGGGATTCATCCGCCACCTTCTTCGTCCTTGTTGGGAAGGTGTAGATCAAGTACGCGCCGGAGTTCGCACAATGCTTCGATGGAAACCTGCGGCTCGCCGATCGTAACCTTTGCAGCCTCAGGCTCCGTCATCCATGCAGGTACCGCCGTTGGAATGCCGTTCTCCGGAATGCAGAAGATCATCGGCACGGGTCTGCGCTGTTCGCGCCGATGTACCGGCAACGTCTGCCCAGTCAGCGGATGCCATGGATAGTAGATCGTAATTGCTCCATGGCGGTATGCATTATGTGAGTGCTTCGCCAGGCGCGGCGAAGAGCGCCGTGGCCAAGGCAGCCGGCGCGACGGCTGGCATTCCAACCATCGCCTTTGACCTCTCGGCCATGCAGAGTTCGCTCGTGGGTGGATCTGGGGAACGCCTGCGCGCGGCCCTGCAAGTTGTGGACGCGATCTCGCAGGGGCGCAGCCTGTGGATCGCCACGTGCAACTCGATCACGAATCTGCCGCCGGAACTCCGTCGGCGCTTCACGCTGGGCACGTTCTTCTTCGACCTGCCGTCGGCCGAGGAGCGCAGGGCGATTTGGGAGATCTACCTGAAGACGTGGGACCTGAGCGGCGAGCTTCCCGACGACGAAGGTTGGACGGGCGCGGAGATCAAGGAGTGCTGCCGCAAAGCGTGGCGCCTGAACCTTTCGCTGCGGGAGTCAGCCGAGTACATCGTTCCGGTTTCGCGGTCGGCGGCGGATCAGATCGAGATGCTGCGCCGTCAGGCTTCCGGTCGGTTCCTGAGCGCAGCCCAGCCGGGCGTCTTCACGGCAGAATCGCGTCAGATGGCCGTTGCGGCTGGGAAGCGGACATTCCGAGAGGCCGAATAGAAATGTCGACTTCGGTTGGAGGCCTTGGCGGTTGGAGCGCAGCCGCCACGGCTTCAGCGAGGATGGATTCGCTATCTGTCATGCCGCGGCCCACTTCCGAGTGGCGCGTGATCCAGGACAAGTCCGCTCCACGGCGAATCCCAGTGGATCGAATCGTTCACGAACCAATGCTTCGGCAAATACTGCCTCAGTCCACTGCACCCTCAATTGCGCTACACTCTTGGTGGGGAAGGATTCGCGGATGCACATCCTGGGAACGATAGCGGTGTCTGCCTTCATCATGACGAGTGCTGCGGCGCAAGTGTCCGCGCCCAAGCCGGCACCAGCGAAACCGGCGGCATCGGCAGGGGGTACTGCCGGTGCGCCCAAGTTCAAGGCAATTTGGGAGCCTGTGCCGTTTAACAAGGACATTGAGTTGAACGCCATCGCGTGTGCGGGGCCGGAAACCTGTTGGGTTGCGGGGGACAAGTCCACCATCCTCTTTACTCCAGATGGCGGGAAGACCTGGCAAGTGCAGCTTGGCGGCGATCCCGAGGCGAGTGACGACGACCTCACGAAGATTTTCTTCTTGGACACTAAGAACGGCTGGGCGATGACGGATCGAGGCAAGATCCTGGGAACCCGCGACGGAAGCACGTGGGCGGAGGTGTCTACCGTAAGCGGTACAACAAAGGGGGTGTGGTTCCTAAGCTCGCAGGCCGGGCTGGAGATCGAGAACCCTGATTCGACAACCGAATCGACGCTGCGGAGCAGCGATGACGGTGGCAAGACCTGGAAACCGGTGAGCCGCTGCAGCGTGGATACCACGGTTGATGGACTGCCCCGCAAATTGGGCTGCATGCTCGGAACAGCGCAATTTCTGTCACCGGCTGTTGGCTTTGCGGGTGGCGGCGCAGCCATCAACATGGCAACCGAAATGGCCGCGTTCGGCAAGACCACCGACGGGGGACAGACTTGGACCATGTCGATCATCCCGGAAACCAAATGGCGCGTTACCGACGTGAAATTCTGGACCGAGAACGACGGGATAGTGGTGCTGAGCAGAGGCGAAGAAGTCTACTGGACCGCCGATGGAGGTGGGACCTGGACGAGGTCTGTGAAGCAGCGCCTCTGGCCCAGCTTTCACGGCGCGGGTGGGGGCAAGATCATCGTTGGCGTGGGGGAAAGCAATGGGATTGGTTACTCCTTTAACGGAGGACGCAACTTCACTTCCAGACCCTTCCAGCTTCCAGCGCGACTGCATGCGGTAACGTTTCCGGACGCCCAGCACGGCTACCTCGTGGGGCAACATGGAATGGTGTTCCGTTACCGAATCGTGCCCATCGACTACACGAGCCAGGGAATGATCGCGGCAATGGCCCCGTAGTCGTGCACCGAGCCACTTGGAGGTTGCCGAACGAAGAGCGAGCTTGGAACCACGTGGGTTTCCTCGAATACTCCTTCGACGAACCGCCAGCGGAAAGTGGCTCTACGCGGCGAATGATCGACTAAGAACGAACTGAAGCAATTTTCGCTGGAAATCCCACCAACTGTCCGCACCCTAATCATTTAACAGGGGTTCTTCAGATAGTTCCCGTGTTGTCGGCAATCTGGACACGATCCGTTGAGCTGGTTGCCTTCTGCCTACGAATAGTCGCCAAGCATTCACGGATCAAGCTTGAGATGACGGGCGATTCCAGGTAGTTCGCCGCGGCGCCGCCGCTGCCCCTCTCCTCCATGTCACCGCAAGAACTTGCAGGCCCGCGCACAGCCGCGGACACCGACTTTCGCTAGGAGGCGATCTTGAGTAGATACGTTCAGTTGAGCCTAACCTTGACCGACGAGCAATACCTCGTCGAAGCGCTCCGGGAACTCGGTTACGAACCCGAAGTCTGCCGTGAGGGCAAACCCCTCGTCGGCTACATGGGCGATGAACGAACGGAGCGGGCGCAGATTATTATCCGCCGCAGACACCTGGATTCGGCATCGAACGACATCGGCTTCGCCCGCGGTGGGATCGGCGTCTACCGGGCGATCATCAGCGAATATGACCGCGGTATTGGGTTCGATGATGCCTGGATCGGACGAGTGTCCCAGGCGTACAAGGAGCGGCAGACCCTGGCGGTCGCCAAGGCGAAGGGCTACGTCTTCAAAGGCAGAGAGGTCATCAAGACCCCGCAGGGCAACAAGGTTCAACTCCGCTTCGCGGTCCGATGAGGAGGGATCCGGATGAAAGAGAAAACCGTCACCGTCGTGATCGACGAGCAGGGCAACAGTTCGATCGACCTGGAGGGTTTCCAGGGAAGCGGCTGCGCCGATGTCGCGAAGGACTTCCAGGGCAGCGATGCCGTGAAGAGCGCGCGGAACAAGCGCGAGTTCTATGTCCAGGTTGCGGCCGGGACGCGGCAGCGGCAACAGGCGTAGAGCTAGAAACGTCGAGTGGAACGGGCCGGGCCTGGCATCCCCTGCCGGCCCTCTTCATTCCGAAGGAGGTCAGGAGCTATGGGCGACAGAGCGTACACGCGCATCACCTGCCGGCGCGGAGACGCAGAACGGTTCGAGGAGCTTGGCTTCGTCGAGGACGAGCCTGACGGCGACGCCGCCGTGTCGATGGTTGATGACGAGGCGAACTACGGACACTATTCCGCGCTGACCGCGCTGGTCAAGGCTGGCATTGTGTTCTTCGGCTGGCACGACGCCGGTTGCGAATACGACGGATCGATGTTCGCGTCGAATGGCATGGGCGAATACCACGAGGTGCTGTCCACACCGAATGAGCCGCTTGCGCTTGCGCGTGTCAAGCCGGACGGATCCATTGCCGAAGGCGATCTGGATCGCGTTCGGGAGTACTACGCGGCACTCGCCCGAGCCCGAGTGGAACTCGGTCTGAAGGAGGACGGGCCGGGATGACGCGGCTCACGGGAGAGAATCGAGTGCGGCGCTGATCTTCTGGCGGGCTGCTCTTGGCGCGCGTATGCGGGCGAACACCATGAGGCGGAAATCATGTTGATCCACGGATTTGTCGGTGGCAGCCGAGTGAACGGGCCTGGCCTGCGGGCAGTAGTTTACTTCCAGGGCTGCTCAGTCGGCTGCCCCAAGTGCTGGAACAGGGCGAGCCACGCTTTTGTTGGTCAGGAACGGAACATCGCGGAAGTAGCCCGCTGGGTCCTGTGTGCGCATGAGGAGTCCCCCCTGGAAGGCGTCACGTTCTCCGGCGGCGAACCCATGCAGCAAGCCGATGCCTTGCTCGGGCTGATTGAGTCTTTGCGTGATCTGCTGCCCAGCCTGAGCTTTGGCATGTACTCAGGCTATTCGGAGCGGGAGTTGGCGGACGGCCGTTACTGGTGCCGATCCGAACTGACGCGACGCGCAAAGCAGGAGATTTGGCGACTCATCCGGAGGCGTCTCGATTTCGGCGTGCTCGGGCGATATGTCGCCGGGCAGCCGAGCACGCTCGCTCTCCGAACGAGCGCCAACCAGAAGCTCGTACTTTTCTCAGAGCGTTACCGCGAGCAGGACTTCGAGCCGCAGGAGGTGGAGATCCACATCGCAGCGCAGGGGCTCGTTCAGGTGACCGGTTTTCCCATGGCGGGGTTACCGGTCTGATCTTGCCGTTCTGATTCCCGAACAACTCGAACTTCACAAGGAGGTACCACGAATGGCGACTCAAACCCACCTCTTCTCTTTTCCGCTGACACAGCCGGCCCCGATACCGATGGACGGCAGCGTTCCGGCGGCTCCCGCAGGTGGCAACGGCAACAGCGGGCCTTTCACCGTTCCGATCACCGATCCCGCAGTGGATGTAGCCAAGAAGACGGTCTGCATCAAGGTCAGCTTGTCCACCATGGGCAACACCCGGAAAGTCTCGACGTCGCAGATTGAGGCGGATGCCGACAAGGATCTGCTGCGGGTGTCGAAGCAGTTGGTCGACTCGGCCGAGCTGAGGGCGATCTCCCGGTTCGACGGCGAGATCCGGCGGTTCCTGTACAACATCTGCCTGCCCTTCGAGATCGGAATTCATCTACTCCCGATAGCTGCCCTGGAGACCGTGGAGCAGCGCCTCCGGCAGTTCGCGGAGGATCGCAAGCAGCTCGTAAACGCGTTCAGCGCCGCTTACCCCAGCCTGTGCCAGGGGGCGGCAAAGCGTCTCCGCGGGCTCTACAACCCGGCCGACTACCCTCCGGTCGAAGACATCGCCAGGGAGTTCGGATTTTCGTGGCAGTACGTCAGCTTCGGCGTGCCGGACCAGCTCAAAGCCATCTCGCGCGACGTCTGGGAGCAGGAGCGCGAGAAGGCCGCGCAGCGCATGGCCGAAGCGTCGGCCGAAATCCAGGTTGTGCTGCGGGAATCGATGGCGAAACTGGTCCAGCACATGGCCGACCGTCTGAAAGAGGGACCGGACGGCAAGCCGCTGCGCTTCAAGGAGACAACCGTGTCGAACCTGGTCGAGTTCCTCACGAACTTCGAGTTTCGCAACGTCACCGACGACCACGAACTGCAGGCCCTGGTTGCCGAGGGGCGGCAGCTCCTGCAGGGTGTCAGCGCGGACGACCTGCGGACGACGGGCGACCTGCGCACCAAGGTTCAGCAGGGGATGGCAGACATCGCGGCGCAGCTCGACACGATGCTGATGCGAACGGGCGGCCGGAAATTCCGCTTCGATGAGGAGGATTCATGACGCCCGGCTTTGTGGCAGCCGTACTGGAGGGCTTTGAAGGGACTCTCGATGCTGTTCTGGAGGATGTCCACGAAGAAGACCTCAAGCGGGAGGTGGAAGCGCTTCAGGCGCACATCAGCAGCAAGCGGCAGCAGATCGAGACGGTGGAACTGCCGCCGGTGAGCCAATTGAAGAGGTGAACAACCATGAACAACGAACCGAACGTCGCGCCGGTTGCCGAGAAGAAGGGCATGTTCTCGGAACTCATGCCCTTGGTGGCCGAACGCGTTCTGCTCATCACCGTTTCGAAGGTGAATGAGCAAACCCTGTGTGTCAACTTCGTGCCGAAGCAGCTCAAGAGCTTGGAAAACGACGCGCTCACGACGCCGCTATGCCTGAGGGGGACGCCGGCAGAATTGGACCAGCACCTGGTTGACCAGGTGCGGAGCTACGTTGCGAGTCACGCCGCGCTGGCCAGCGACTTGGCGCAGGTCCAGCAAGAAATGGACGAGGCGGCCAAGAAGGTCCGCGAGGAAGCCCGGTCGAGGAACCGGAAGGCCTCCGACAAGAACAAGACGGGCAAGAGTGACGACGCCGCGGCCCAGGATGCGAAGAAGGCCGCTCAGCCTGCGGCGCCACCGCCTCCGGCGACGATGAGTCTGTTCGATCAGGCCGACTTGGCGCAGGTAAAAGCACCTGATACCGTGGGCGACGGCAAGAGCGGTGGGGCACCGTCGAATGCTGTGCCAGCTCCGACGTCTATCGCGGATGTCCCTCGATGACAACGAAGATGAACAACGACGACGCGACTGGCGACGAACGCCACAGATCGTGAAAAATCTCGCCGCCGTTCCACCCACTTGCCATTGTTGTTGAAATAGTCCTACACGGCGCTTGTCTCGCGGTCGGTCTTTCCGCGCCGCCAGCGCGTCTGAGATCACCCACCCACCCGGCTGCGCGAAGATGAGAAGAGATATGTGACCAAAGTTTTGATGAAACATCCAGCATGGACACGAAGCCATTCGATGAAACGCTAAAGGAGGTGTGGCCGTGGGCCAAGGCGTTCCTGCGTTACCTTCGCCAGACACGCCCCTGTCCTTTTCTCGGCTCGCATCTTATGTTCGGTTCCGATTACAGCGGAGACCATGCCAAGAGTCCGTTTCATGTGTACGGCTTCCTCGTCGCGGACGAAGATGGGTCGCCTCAGTGGCCTGCCAGATGCCACGCGGTACGGGACAGGTATCTCAAAGATGCCAGGCGCATGTCGTTCAAGAGCATGAATGATGTTCAGCGGCGTCGCGCCCTTATCCCGTTCCTGGAAGCTGCCGAGCACCTTGAAGGCCATGTTGTTGCAGTCGCGGTGACGAAGCAACTGGCGCGAATGTCTTCAACGCCGACATCCATGCAAGTGTGGGAGGATACGCACGGTCTTCAGGCGAGGTGGGACCCAAGAGCGTTTGAACAAATGGTCCGAATCGCCCATTTCTTCTCGATGTTCTTGGGTACGTGGTCGTCGCCGGGTGCGGACGTGACGTGGATAACCGACGACGACAACATCGTGGCGAATGCTGGGCGTCTAGATGATATGCATCAATTCGCCGCCCGGCTGTCGACAGTCTTTGTGCCGCACCGGCTAGGCGTCTTTGCAATGAATACCGTATCCTGCGACAACAAAGCTCGCGGATTCGAAGATTTCGTCGCGATTCCCGACCTTGCTGCTGGCATGATCGGTGAAGCGCTCTCCGTCACGCGCAGCCAAGAACAGGGACATCCAAACGCATACGGCCCCGAACACTTGACGGTAAAGTCAGAGGTTATCGCGGATTGGTTCTGGCACAGGTCTGGCCTTCTCAAGAAGACTTGCATCCTGATCAGTCCGGCTGCCGTGAAAGGCCAATTTGGCATCGGCGAGTTGAATTTGGAACTGCGATAGACACCTTCCGCCCCTACGTGACCTTCTATAGGACCGGCACCGATGCTTCGCTCTCCCGCAGGAAGTGGCGTTTGCTCGTGCAAGGGGACCACCGATAACCGGTACATTTCAAAGCACAAATGTTTGTATAATGTGCCGGTGGCCTCTGGTACGCAGAATCTCCGCGTGGAAGATGACGGCCTGGTGACACCCGAAGTCGGCGGCTGGGCGGAGACGAAGTATCGCCTTTTGGCCCTGTACGACGAGTTGTTCTCGACCGGCATGAAGTACAAGTGGGATCAGCGAGTCTATCTCGATTTGTATGCAGGGGCCGGGTATAGCCGCATCCAGGGAACACGCAAATTCCTTAAGGCGTCTCCCATGATCGCGCTGACGGTCGCACACCCTTTTGACAAATACATTTTCTGCGAGGAACGCCCAGACCTCCTAGACACCTTGAAGGCTCGTGTGAAGGAGATCGCACCTCAAGCCAATGTGGCGTATATCGCCGGGAACTGCGACGCTGAAATCGACAAGATTTTCGATCAGATACCGAAGGGGTCATCGACGCATAAGGTGCTGAGCCTTTGTCTAGTGGATCCGTTCGACTTTGGGCTCAAGTTCGCAACCTTGCGCAGGCTCTCCGCTGCCCGCATGGATTTTGTCGTTCTGCTTGCCATCGGCATGGATGCGAATCGCAACTATGAACATTACGTCGAGGGCAACTCCAAGAAGATTCACGAGGCGCTTGGGAATACGGAGTGGCGGGAACGCTGGCAGGCGGTCGGCATCAGGAGGCGCGACTTCAGGCGGTTTTTGGCGGGTGAGTTCTGCAGGAGCATGGAATCCCTCGGCAACCTCAAGAAGCCGCTGGATCGCATGAAGCTGGTCCGGTCTCTCGAGAAGAACTTGCCACTCTACTACCTTGCGCTATTCTCGAAGAGCGAGACAGCCTTTCAATTCTGGGACGCTGTACTCAAGTACAGCACCGATCAGAAGACCCTGTGGGATTGAACTCCGATGTCACTGCTTTCAAAGATCGAGTGGACGGACGCAACCTGGAACCCAGTGCGCGGCTGCACGAAGATCAGTCCCGGTTGCAGGCATTGCTACGCGGAGAGGTTCGCCGAGCGTTTCCGCGGAGTGAAGGGACATCCCTTCGAGCAAGGCTTCGATCTGCGTCTCGTTCCGAACAAGCTTGGTGAACCCCTGCGCTGGAGCGAGCCGAAGATGATATTCGTCAACTCGATGAGTGACCTGTTCCACGAAAGCGTGCCGCTTGCGTATATGGAGAAGGTGGTCGCGACGATGCGGATTGCGAATTGGCACACCTATCAAGTGCTCACGAAACGCTCCGAACGTCTGCGGAAACTGCTTTGCGGGCCGCTTCGGACAGCCGCGAATTATGCTCATATATGGTGGGGGGTGTCAGCGGAGGACCGCAAGTACGGATTGCCACGAATCGCCGATCTTCAGGCGACGCCTGCTGCTGTGCGTTTCCTCTCCGTGGAACCGCTACTGGAAGACATCGGAGAGCTGCCGCTGGACGGCATCTCTTGGGTCATTGTCGGCGGCGAAAGCGGTCCAGGCGCCCGGCCGATGAAAGAGGAGTGGGTTCTTTCCATTCGCTCGCAATGTGACGCCGCTAACGTTCCTTTTTTCTTCAAGCAGTGGGGCGGCGTGCGCAAGAAAGCCGCAGGCAGAACGCTTCGGGGTCGGACTCACGATGACTTTCCCGCGCGGATGCAAAACCCGACGTTACCCGCACTGCTGCGCCTTAAACACGCACTCGAAATCGAAAATGGTGCGCTCGTGCAGTTGGTCTAGAGAGGCGATCAGTGGCTTTCGATACTTCTCGATCAGCCGAATGCCTCGTTCATGAACACCATCTTGAAAGACGGCTTCAGCACTGCTACAGCGCATTGGTAGAGCCAATCCTGTACCGCGGCCCGCTGGACCCAGGTGGGTAGGCGCAAGTCACCCCCAAGTCACAATCACTCGGTTCCCTCTACGCTGAGAGATCGGTACTGGGAAACGCCGTTTTCGAGAAACGTCCTCGGGAGCTGCTCCCGGTCACATGGCCGCATAACGCCCTACCTGACATATGCTGGTCAGTTCTGATCTTCCCTGACACTGCGGTGCCTGCATGCCGCGCGCTCTGGCACTCGGACCGAGAAAAATGGGCGTCGCAAGCTGGACAGGATGTTTTCACTTATTATGGCGAGCGTTCTCAAGGGCTGTGGCAAGAAGTTTCATCAATTCTGTCAACCTGCAAGAACCCCCCCGAAGGAGGTGCGATATGACCGTGGAACCGCTCCGCAGAGAATTCTATTTCGGCGCGATTCGGCTTCCGGATCCCAACGACAGACTGCCGGCAGAGGAGGTTAGGGCCGCGTACTCGACCCAGTACCCGGACTTGGCGACGGCATCGATCAGCGGGCCGGAGGTGATTGACGGCAAGATGCGCTACACGTTCGAGCGCGCGATTGAAATCCGCGGTGCATGTGCTTTTTTCGTTCGCTTCAGCTTTCAAGCCTCTGGCCTTTAGATGCAGCCGTCTCCTGCCACCTGGCGGAAAGTTGGGGTGGACCCCATTCTTTTTGAAACACGGCATGTGGCTGGCGCGTATCTGCTTTCAAAATCGGCTATCCCGTTGGGCTGGCTGATGTTTTTGAGGAGGGGCTGCGGACAATCAATGAGCGGCGATGACGCTATTAAAAGCAATCGCTCACTTGACGGTCATACCGATCGGGGAGGCCATCGCAATCTCATCGTTGAGTTTACCGCGGCGTTACCGGACGGGGATTCGCTCAAGACCAACGCTCTCCCAGGCGGCTTTCCCTTCCTGATCGACGACGACACGCACGAGGTCGTTGAACCGGCGTTGTTGTTTCTGGTCGACGCCTATCTGACCAAGACAGGCTTCTGGAACCGGAACACCGCTAAGAAAGCCGCATATGATCTTCTGGACTGGTGGCGGTTCTTGGACCACGAGGGCCGACCTTGGGATCTCGCGGATGGCGGGGATCTGGACGCATACCGCGACTCCATGATTGGCGAGATCAGCCCGAGAACTCATGAAGAGTACAAACCGGAGACGATCCGCGCTCGCAGAACCTTGGTGAAGCGCTTTTACGCGTGGGCACACAAAAGGGGTTTCCGCGATGGGAGTCTGCAAGAGGCGACCGAGATTCGAGAGGTTTATCTCCCCGCCGATCGGGGCCCACTCGCTCATATTCATTCCGGCCCGCGCCGAATGGCAGTCGATCCCGGAGCGCCCAGGAGTTCTGCGAGACCGGGTGAAAAGGTCCGCCCCCTGGGAGGTGATCCGCAAAACCCCAGCTTCCCACGCATTGCCAGGCATCTCGGGCCACTCCCTTCCGAACGCGGTGCGGACGACCCTACTCCATCTCGCGACCGGCTGGCGGCTGAACTCTCAGTATCGACCGGGCTTCGTGTTGACGAGGTCGCCAAGCTCACCATCTTTCAAATTCTTGATCTCCCGGCCGGCGGTGACCCTGAGAGATTCACGACCATGCACGTCACGAAGACGAAGAGGCTGGTCGAGCGTGACATAAATGTACCGAACTACCTCATTCCGGATCTGCACGCCTACATTGATGGAGAACGGAGGGAGTGTATTGCTGTTGCCAGACGCCACTGGCATAAGAAGAAGAGCGACGAGCCCAAAGTGTTCTTCGTCAACGGCGTGGATGCGCACCAAAATGCCGGAAAACCAGTAAGTGCGGACACGCTTTCGGGCGCATTTCGCCGAGCCGTTATCAAAGCGGGACTAACCGAATGGGTCACCAAGACGGCCCCTGATACCGGCGAGATTCGCCAGGTCCTGGTTCCGCGACACCGCTACCATGACCTACGCCATACCTATGCTCTTTGGATCTACCACGCGCTGGTCGAGCAGGGCATCTCGGAACCCTGGAAGATTATTCAATCGCTGCTCGGTCATGCGCATCTCTCCACGACCCTGGATACGTATCTCCGGGTTGTGAACCTGGAGAAAGCTCGAACGGCTGACGGAGCCTACGAGGTCATGAGGAGCATCATCCGTGGCCACTAGAGCGCCGCGTCCGACCCGTTTCTCCCATGAATCGAACTCGACGACCGTCGATATCGATCAGGTGCGTGTCGAAGCCGGCCGCCGAATCGAAAAAGGAACGGAACACGGCAAGCCCTTCCTTCGGGTAGTGGTTCCTACTCCGCGGGAGCCCAAACCTGAACAAGTGATCGACTTGTCCTTTCTCTATGCATTGCCGAATTTGGCTGACGCTCTGGCCGAAGCTTTCTTGAACTGGACAGCGACCACGCAAAGGAGCTCGAGCCGCGGCGGGGAGGCGGCACACCTTCGGGTAGGATTGGTGGCTTTCCTCGCCGAAACTGGGCGGGCGGCGACAACCCCGGAAGGCATCACCACCGAGTTAGCCAATGCGTTCATCGGCTGGCTGGACGAGAAGCGAACCGGCCGAAACGAGCCTCTGCAGGAGAATTCACGTGCCAGACTGTTTGGGACGCTCCGGCGGCTCATAAAGCATCTGCGGCAATCGCCGAAATGGTCCGGACGGATACCGCGCGATCTTTATATCAGAGACTCGCCTTGGCCGATGCGACATCGCAAGAGCAAGGCGACGGAGATCCTCGCGTCGGATGAACTGAGGCGCCTGCTATCGGCCTGTGCGGAGGAAGTGACTGCTACGATTCAGCGAATCGAAGAGGGCTGGAGGGGGCGTGACGCCGCGCGCGATTGTGTGCCTTCATCTCCCGAGCGATATACGGCTTATGCTGATCTTGGAGTCTGCCTCGCTACGCTCGAGGCTCAGCTCGGTGGACAGATTCTCCGAACAGACGCGGCCCATCACATCAATCGCCGCGTTGAGGAGGCGATAGCGAAGCTACACGGCGGGCTCATTTCGGTGGGTGAGTACTTTTATCCCACTCCACGCCTGCTCATGCCCTTTATAGTTCTCTTGTCGCTTTACACCGGGATAAACACGGGAAGCCTGGTGGAAAGCCAACGGGACGATTTCTGGGTAGCCAGCACTCTCGGTCACCGCCGCTTTTACTGGAAGGTGTGGAAAGAGCGCGCCAAGCGCTGGCAAACAGGTAGCCTTGCCTGGGATGAGGATGTGACGCATCCGGCCAGGCTGGTGCAGTTCCTTATACGGTGGACCGAGTACCTTCGCCCGCTGGTTCATCCCTCGCTCAGCGAACGACTGTTTTTGTTCGTTCCTCCGAGAGGGAAAAGACCAGCCCTATCGTTCCAGAGCAAATGGGGATCGTTGCTCAGCGGTTCATGGGCGTACAGCTATCACCTGTTCCTTAGAGCGCACGGCCTCGGCCCGCTGGACACTCGCCGATTCCGCGTCACGGGACTGGAAATCGTCCATCAGCTCACCGGAGGCGATCTGCGGGCCATGCAGGCATGGGTCAATCACAAGCGGGTCAGCACTACGGAGAGGAACTACGTGAGTGATGCGGCGAAGCAGCGAGATGAAGAACGGCTGGCCGAGATCATCGAGGTGCGAGGACGCTGGCGGCGGACGCGGGGAAGGATCGAAACCCGCGGTCGACCCGAGCACACGGATATCGGCTCCGCCACGCCTGGCTGGACGTGTCTGGATCCGTATTCCGGACTCCACGGACCGAAGGATACGTTGTGTTCGGCCTACGCCCAGTGTCCCGTTTGCCCGCTGGGGAGCATCGACTTCCAATCGCCCTACGCCTGTGCACAGGCACATAACCTGTTGGAGGCGGTGAGACGCGCGGCACAGAGCATGGTGCCACAAGCATGGCTCAAGCGAATGGCTCCTGTGCAGCAGAAACTCCTCGACACCTGGTTGCGCCAGTTCCCCGAACCGGTTCGGAAGGCGGCAGAGAAGTTGTCGCTGCCCTCACTTCCGGTGCCCGAGTAACCGCCATGCTGAAGCCACTCCAGCGCACGATGACCATGGATGCCGCGGCCCACGACGACGGGCGGGATATTCTCAGGGAAAATGCGGATGGTGATTTCCGGGTGTCGAGCCAAAGCCGGTGGACAGACCGGTTCTGGCACTTCGACAATCAAACTGCAGGTGTCAGACGGGAGGCATCCCGTATCCACTGGGATGTCGCTCTGCCCGACGGCACTCGCCTGACAGACCCACAATGGGCTCGACAGCTTGAGGCCTTCAAGCGGTTCGCGTGGTCGTTGTTCACGGACGAACGCAGGCATTGCGGGAGGCCCCTCAAGCCCGGAAGCGCTGGCGTATTATCCACAGGTATTGGTTATCTCGCCCGCTGGATGGTCCGACGCAACTTCCTCTCATTTAGTGAACTCGACAACGCCGCTTCAGAGGTCTTTCTCGATGATATGGCTGACGAGACCGCGCTGGCGGACTTGCAGCCGAGCAACACGGAGGAAACGATGCCGGATCATGAGGATGATGCGGCCGCAGGCGCTGATGGCGAGGGCATGAGTGTCTCGCAAGTTTGGCGACGCGTCAATATATGGCAACAACTCTGGCGTCAAGCCGGCGCGTTACGGGAGGCCGGTATCCCGACCCTGCCCGAGCCGCCCTTCAACGGCAGGAGCGCCAAGCAAGTTTCGCGCGATATCGCGACGCGCGCCACTTCCCTGATTCCTCCGCTGCCGGACGAGGCTGCGCTTCCCATCATGAATGCGGCGCACCGCATGATCGGGCCGCCCGCGGAAGAAGTCATACGACTTCACGAGATGTACGCCGAAGGTGTGCAGGCGGCAATCAATAACGGACAAAAATGGCGGAACTCGCAAAACGACAGCGGGCTTCGCGCTGTGAAGGGCTTTCAGTTTTCGGTTCTTTCTGGGGAGACGGAACCTTGGCACGCGCCTCTTCACCAAGCGGAAGTTGACGACTTCTGGGCTACCTATAAGAGAGGATATACGCCTTCCACGGTTTCCGGATCGCAACTTCTGCGATCGCTGATCTGTTCGATTCGGGACGCTTGTTCGATTGTCATCCAGTCGGAGACCGGGTTGCGGGTTTCGGAGCTGTGCGGGCTTGAGCCGGGCATTGATCGGGAATCAGGGCTGCCCACCTGCGTTCGAGTCCGGCGGTCATATAGCGGACTGAACGAGCTGTTTTACATCGACGGCCGTCTATTCAAGACCGTTGCGAGTTCTGAGCGGGTGGAGTGGCTGGTTGGCTCGCGCCCAGCGGGGTCGAAAGAAATCCCTCCACCAGTGCGTGCCCTCAATGTGCTGACCCGGCTACTCGATCCCTGGCGCAAGTTGGCGAGAGATCCAGAGATCGCCAAAACGCTATTCGTGCAACCAGTAGGTACCCACGGCATGCCTGGCAAGAGCGGGATCGGAATCACGTTTGCGGACATGATCTTGGTGGGGCAGAAACAGTTCGTCTACCGCCATGTCGATCTGAGCAAACTCCCGGACAGGAACCGGCGCGGTGAGCATCTGGCTCCCTATCGCGACAGCCGCGGCCTTTGCCTTCGCACGCACCAGTGGCGTAAGACCTTCGCACGGTATGTTTGTGGAACCGATAGCCGTATGCTGCCTGCGGTGAGCCGGCATTTTAAGCATCTGACTCTCGCAATGACGGAAGAGGCATATCTAGGCAGGAACCCGGCGCTCCAGGATGCCTACGAGAGCAACATAAACCAGAGCACGGCTCGAATCCTTTACGAGAACGCGCGTGGCAAACCCGCACAAGCCGGCAGGATGGCGAAGGTCATCGATGAGCACCGCGCTGAACTCCAGGCGCTCATTGCCAACAAAGACGAGCACGATGGCCGGCGGGCCATCCAAAAGTGGGTTGAGCAAAACCGGCTGCAGATATTCTTTGGTCCCCACGGGAAGTGTTTTATTCGGCTGAATCCTGCTGGTGCACGCTGCCATGAGGCAGGCCAGACGGTTCATTGGCTTAATGAAGAGCCCCACTACGCCATTCGTCATCCTTCCTTGTGCGCAGGTTGCTCCTGCTTCCTGGTTGACCAGGAGAATGAAGAGTTCTGGCTGCAGCGTTACCTCGATAACTACAGGGCCTTCCTCCAAGGAGCCTCCCTCGGGAAGGCGAGTGACTATCGTATTGCCCGGGAACGTGCTGACCAAGCCGCGGCGATTCTGCAGGCACTGGAGATTCCTCTACCGGAGGTGTGACACATGGGACGCCGAGCGCTTCCGCCACCGCCGGGCGGCTGGGAAAACGCCATCGGGGACGCGATCGAGCGTCTCAAAAAGGAGAAGCCTCTGAATCCGCAGGTTCTCAGACAGGCGAAGCTGGGGAGGCTCCGCATCGGCCCCTCCACGGTCGCCCGCGAAGCCGGGTGCCCGCGCGATTACATCAGCCACCCAGGTTGTCGTTTCCCAGATCTGTACCAAGCGATTAAAGCTCTCCAGGAACCGGCGGTTGAGCCGCGCTCGCTCGCCGAGGTGAACTTGAGGCTCAGGCAGCGCAATCGGGAGCTGTTAAAGGCGGTCAAGACGGCTCGTGCCCAAGTTGCGGCGGCGCTGCTGCGGATGGATCAGATGGCCAAAGACTATGACCGGAAGCGGAACGAACTCGAACGTATTCAGAAGCGGCAAGGCTCCGATCCAAACCGCGTCGCTGGCAGAAGCCGTGACCATGGAAAAGTACTGAAGCTGCCCGCGCCGCCCAGCATAGAAGGATGAGGATGAAGATGCCGGCGCGCTCAATTATTCCGGAGATTCTGGCAAAGCTCGAGCCCTACTTGGAGCTGCTGGATCGTGAATGGGAATCACAAGCCGAGGGATGCCGAAATCCCACCCTGCCCCATGATAAGGGCCAGGTGAACGTTCGCGCGATCACCAAGGCGCTGGGGCTGCGTCAGTCCCAGGAGCAGCACTTTTTCAAGAAGCCCGAGCTCGCGCTGGCGATCAACGAGCTGGCCAGGATCCAAGGACTTCGCGGAATCAACAGCCGGGAGTTACATGACGCGGAGGACAGGGCTCGCGCCGCACGGGTGCAGAAGGTCGTGCAACACAACACCGACCTTTCGCGTTCACTGGCCGAGCGTGAGGCTGTGATCGAGCGGCAGCGTCGCGAAATCGAAGCGCTACGGGCCCAACTCGCTCTGCTTGAAGAAACGGGGATGGCAATTCGTACCTCCGGGGTTCGGTGATGCTCGCCTGTGTCGAAAAACTGATCGCCGAGCGTGATTGGGGTGTGATCCTGTCAGTGCGAGCCGTCGAGCAACCGGGCGGGAAACTCCAGGTCAAAGCACTGACCAAAGTCTTGCTTGGGCGGCCATCCGTCGGAGAGACGTGGTATTTCGAAGGAGAGTATCTTCAGTCTCCGAGGTATGGCCGGCAACTGGTCGCGCAGTCCGGCTACCGTAAGACGCCCACAGGCAAGCTCATCTGCCGGTACCTGGCTGAGCACACTCCCGGCGTGGGGATGGAACGTGCCACGCGGCTTTGGAACAAGTGGCACGTCAATCTCGCCAACATTATTTCTGACGAGAACAACATTCCAGCGATCGCCACGGTCCTTGCGCCGGATCGGCCGAACCTCGCCGTACGGCTTGCGGCGGCCGTGGTGCGTGCATGGAAAGACTCGGCGGCTGAGTCCAACTTGGTCGACTGGCTCATGCAACGCGGTGTAGAAGATCTGAAGATCGCGCGCCGCGTGGCGTGTATTCTTGGCGACTCGGCGATCCAGGCACTGGCTTCAAATCCTTACATCCTGGTACCGCTGCTCCCGTCTTGGACGAGGCTGGATGAGTTCGGCCGCCGGGTGATGCAGGAGACCGGAGCTAAGGCGCCACGAACCGACGTGCGAAGGCTCGTCGGCGCCGTCGATGCTGTCGTCAAGGGCACTCTGGCGGACGGACATACGGTGCTGACCCGAGAGCGCCTCCAAAGCAGCCTCGCAAGACTGTTGAGGTCCTCTACCGGTTCCAATACGGTGGATGCTGCTATCGCTGCCGGCGAACGAAACGGCGCCATTCTGCCGGTCTCCGGCGGGTGGCGGGCGCCGGGCGCGGCGCTCCTTGAAGATAATGTGGCGGCGAAGCTGCGCCGGATGCTCGATCCAACCTATCCCAGGCTCGTGCGAATTCCTCCTCCTGACCAGTTGCGGCGGCTTTTGGACCGCATGGTGGATCCCTCGCACCCGCTGCATGAAGAACAGAAATCGGCAGTCCTCAAGGTGATGGAGCACGCGATCGCATGCTTGCAAGGGGGCGCCGGTGTCGGCAAGACGTACACCCTCAAGATCGTGTGTGACCTCTACGAGAACTGCGGCGGCCGCGTTCTGCTTGGAGCCCTCGCCGGCAAGGCCGCGCTGCGTGTCGCACGGTCGACCGGCCGGCAAGCCTTTACACTGGCAAGGATTATCGGACAACTGGCTGAGCGCGAACGTATCGAAAGCACCTTGAACGATCGTGGGCTGGATGCACCTACCGCCGCAAAACTCTCCGAGCGGCTGAAGTCACTCATAAAGATCGACGACCAGACGCTCGTCGTGCTGGATGAAGCCAGCATGATCGACGTGCCAACGGTGCACGCGATTCTCCGGCACATGCCAGAAGGGGCACGGCTGCTGCTGACGGGTGACGCTGCGCAGCTTCCACCCATTGGCTTCGGGCTGGTCTATCACGCTCTCGTGAGCGACCCGCACATCACCGCGACTCTCAGGGTCATTCACAGGCAATCGGCTGAAAGTGGCATTCCCACTGTCAGTGCCGCAATCCGTGCACGCCGAATGCCGATGTTCAGCGAGTACCGGGGTGTTGCAGATGGCGTCTCTTTTGTGCCCTGCGAATCGAGCCTGATCGGCGACGCGGTGGAGCGCATCGTGCTTCAACTCGGCGGGTACTCCAACGGGGTGCTGGTCGTTTCGCCCACGAAGAAAGGTTCAGGGGGAGTAGAGGCCCTGAATGCGCGCCTGCACGAGCGACTTCGCCGTCCCGGCGTCCCGGCGCACGACATCAAGGGATTCAACGCACAGTACTACACGATCCGAGATCCCGTGATGTGGCTGCGCAACGACTACTCACGCGGGTTGTTCAATGGACTGATTGGCCAAGTTAAATCGATTCCAGAGAGCCCCGGGGAGCGATGGCTGGAAGTTCTCTTCGACGGCGAACCATCGCCTCGCACACTTCAACTGGAAGACCTCATGGATCTCACACTGGCTCACGCAATCACCTGCCACAAGCTGCAGGGCAGTCAGGCCGCGCGCGTAGTGGTGCCGATCTACGAGTCCCGGGTAGTGGACCCCTCGTGGGTCTACACGGCCATTACGAGAGCCGAACGTCAGGTCATTCTGGTGGGCGACCTAGCCGTGCTGCACCTGGCTCTTAAGAGGCCCTGGACTTCCAAAAATCGGCGGGTTGGATTCGCATGGCCGCTTGGTATGTACGGCGAGGGAAACGCCCTCGCCTAACCGGCAATTGCTAATCCTACGTTCTCCGCAGCAAGCGAACGGCGCACGCTCTCGAACTTGAACCACATGGCTTTGTTGATGACTAAGAAGACGACTAAGGAGGACTATGAAGGTCGAAGCACTGAAACGGGAATTTCATTATAACGGTGGACTGCGTTTGCCCGATCCGAATCCCAAGTTAACCGTTCAGGAAGTGATCAGCCTGTACGCCACTACATATCCTGAAATCACGACCGCAGCCATCGAGGGTCCGGAGGTGGTGGGAAACAAGCTCGTGTACCGACTGACTCGTGCGATAGGAACCAAGGGCTAGGTCCGGCAGCCTTGCCGTCGTGGGCTTCCTCACCCGTGCCTCACGATCTGAGACTTCCTCGAGCAGCACAACTCTGTGCGCATGCTATCCAGGAGGCGGCCCGAGGGCCGCCATCCACTCCGGGCTTGAGTCGGTGCTCGGGTCGCATCCCTGCGTTGCCCTATCCCCCTATCAAGCCCCTCCATTGTACGGCAGTGGCGGATGACCGCCAAGCAAAAACATCCACTCTGGTAAGAAACAGCGATAAATCCTGGGGGGCATGGGGGGCGAAGCCTCCCATCACAACAATGCCTCTTCCTTATTGACCGGCGCGGAAACAGATCTGCCGACGTGCGGTTGGCCGAGCGCGCCTACCATGGGCACTGGTGATTGTAGAAGCGACACCTGGAGATCGAAGGGCCGCCAATCCCGCTGACGACACGAACATAAAAAGCGGGTTTCCTTCTCCCCGATTCATGTCTGTAGATTCAAGTGTCTGCCTCGAAAGGAGATGTTTCGCATGCTACATACATACACCGCAGATGCGCCACGGATATCGATCGGGGCCAAAGGGTGACACCTGATGACCCGGCGCCGTACAACAACCACCGAGGCGGCACGGGTGCTGGCCTTGCGTGAACTCGAGGAGATCGCGCAGGGCCGGCGCCGAAGCGTGCAGGACGAAACGGTGTGGAGGTTCACGAGATGTGCGGACTGGCAGTGCGCGTCGCTGGCCGTGGCACGTGGTCTCGCGGTCGAGGAGCGGAACCGACATCCGGTGTTCCTGAGCCCGCCGCCGGGCTGGCTGCCGCCTCTCAGTTGATGGCGCCAGGGCGAGGCCTGTGCCTTCCGAGGCTGGACATCCTTCCCGGGCGGTATCCGGGGCAGGCGAACGAGGTTGCCGCGGCTAGGCTGGGACGAAGCCTGGTTCAGGCGGAAGTGGCGTCCCCGGAATACTGGACGGACGCCAAAGGGTCCGCTACGGAGTTCATCCGGCTGACCCTCGACAGATGGCTCGACCGACACGGGCGGCAGAAGGTCGAGAGGAACTTCTTTCTCGAAATCACGCTTTCGGATCGGCCCGACCCGGACTCATCCCAAGGGGACGAGAAGCCAGCAGAGCAACGGCATCTATACGTGTGCGTGCACATCGGATCAGCCGGGTATGCGGTGTTTGGGCCGACGTTGCGACTCCTCGAAACAGTGCATCCACGGTTGCCCGCGACGTTTTACCGGCGGTTAGTCGAAAGCGTCGAGCGGTGGGTGCGCGTGTATGACTATCGCGACGGGCTGGATCGAGTGGAGCAGATCGAGGAGTGGCTGTCGGTGGAAGGCGAAACCGGGTACGAGGTGCCAGATGTCGCTGGGGCAATGCCAGTCTACATGCGACGCAAGCCGCTGTCCGAGAAGACCACCAGCCGGCTGCTCGGTCTTACGCGGGGCTCAAGAGCTGGGAAACTCCTTCGAGGCCTCCTGCCTCTAATCGAGAAGGCGCGCCAGGCCGAACGGGCGCCCATCACGGAGGAGATCTACGAGCAACTGCAGGACAACAACCCGCCTGTGCCGGCGCTGCTGGCGGTTTTTGAGAAGCATGATGCGATCGAGGGCTGTTTCGATGAGGAATCCCAGACGATGCTCGAAATGCCGCCGGAGCCGAACGTGATTCTGCCGCTCAACGCAACGGACCCGGCTAGCGTGGCAGAGGCGTTTCACAAGCTGGCCGCAATGACGGAGACTCTTGCGGCCGCCAGCGACCTGATCGAGCGGATGCCCGGCAACGAGCGAACGGAGGGAGAGCGGGAATGAGAACTTACGTCGACCTCGGAGGAACGCCCGAATTCACGCTTCGGGGCGCGATCCTGCTGTATCACGGCGGCAGGACCTCGTTCGCCACGTATCATGCCGTGGACGAGGAGCAGCGGGACGAAGCTCCGCGGCTGGGCGTGGCGCAACCGCTCACCACGGCGTTCGTGAAGGAACTCGCGGGCGAGCTCGGTTACCGGCTTCCGGTGGAGATCCTTCCGGCCAATGTGCTGGTCCGAACGCCGGAGATGCTGGTCTGGTGGTCGCCGGCGCGGGTGCGGACCATGTTCTTCGCCGAGCACGCGAAGGAGGCGAGGGCGAACAGCGGGCAGCGATTCCCGCAGCCGGCGCTGGTCTTCAAAGTGGTCGGACGGGAGCTGTGGCTGCGCGCGTTGGCGGAGAACGAGCGTCCGGAAGCGGCAACAAGACTGAAGACGGCGCCCTACTGGAACTGCTCCGATTCGGGGTTCTGTTGTCAGGGGAGCATGCGTTCACCGGACGTGGGTACCAGCCTCGATGCGATGGGCGTGTGGGTAAGGGCGTTCTTCCAAAGCGAGTTCACGCACGCCTACGGTGCAGCCAGGCTGACGAGCTTTCCAGGCGGTGTTGTCCGTCTATGGACAAGCCTGGCGGGGTCAAGACGGGCTTTCCCGGTGGAATACCTGACGGACGCGAAGGAGACGCTGCAGCAGTTCGTCGAGAGGAGGGACCGGACGTGACGCACACCCTTCCTCCCGCGCTGCTGCGGCGGACGGTAGAAGTGCTGGTGGTCGGATGCGGCGGTAACGGGAGCGCCATCGCGGCTGGGCTGCCCTACCTCCATCAGGCGCTGCTGGCCCAGGGTCACCCGGGCGGGCTGGACGTGACACTGATGGACGGCGACGTCATCTCCTCCACCAATTGCGTGCGGCAACCTTTCAGCCAGCACGAGATCGGACTGCCAAAGGCAGTGGTCCTCATCAGTCGGATCAACCTGTTCTTCGGCCTGAAGTGGCAGGCGGCACCCGAGTATTTCACCGAGAAGACGAACCCCCGAGCGGACATCGTCGTCGGCTGCGTGGACACCCGCGAGGCGCGCAAGAGGATCGCCACATGGGTCACCGGCCACCAGCGGCAGGTCTACTACTGGCTTGACCTCGGAAACAGCGCGGCCAGCGGGCAGTTTGTTCTGGGACAGCCGTTGAACGGTGTGAATCGGCGCAAGGCGAATCGCCTGCGTACGGCCACGGAGCTCTTCCCCGAGATTGAGGACTCATCTCTAGACTCCGACGACGGGCCGAGTTGCAGTGCAATAGACGCGCTGATTCAACAGGAGCCGTTTGTGAATCCGACCATCGCGAACCACGCCTTGGCGCTGTTGGCGCGACTGTTCCGCTACGGATCGATCACGCACCAGGGCGGCTTCGTCAACGTGGCCGGCAGTCGCGTAAATCCCCTTGCCATCGATCCTGTCGTGTGGCGGGCACTGCGAAGGCGAGGGCTGAGGTTGCGGAAACGTGACTCGTAGACGCCACCGCGTCGCCAGAGATCTGTGCGTTCGGCCTGCCCACATGTCAGCAATGGGCGTTTCTCGACAAGTTGACGGCAAAACAGCTTTACTTCCGGGTTGCGCGTCACTTGGAACCTATCGGGAGGGGCACGGTACAATCCGGCGATTGGTCAACTCTCTCGGCGGTTGAGCGTTACGCGGCGATAGCCTTAATCAGACCCTCGGCGGAGACAAGAATCAGGGCAGGCTGTGGTGCATTGGCCTCGGTGAATTGCTACGCAAGATCGAGGGCAGTGTCGAGTAGGACATGGTTGAGGACATGGTCATCAGCCGCAGCGAGTCGGATAGCGTCTTCACTTTCGGGCTCGGGCCACGCGAATTGGAACAGTGAGCGCAGCGCCAGGAAAATCATTTCCTCCGGCCGAACAGGCTCCCGTTTCGAGGGAACGCTGAGGCTAGCAACATTGTGTCATTTGAATGCGGAAGAATAGAATGCATCTGACAGTCAATTCACCTTGCTCGTAGTAAGGCCGCACCGAGCGGAGACTTACCGAGCAAACTGAGGTTGCCGTGCGCGTCGCAAAACTCTCTATCACGAACTTCCGCTGCGTGGCTTCGGCCGACATCTTCTTCGCCGGACATACGCTGATGGTGGGCGGCAATAATGTCGGCAAGAGCACCGTTTGCGAAGCGCTCGACCTCGCGCTGGGACCGGACCGACTGAACCGGAACTCGCCGGTGGAGGAGTTCGACTTCCGCAACGCCCGGTACCTTGCGGACGACGTTGAAACCGTCCAGCCCATTCGCATAGAGGTGATCCTGACCGAGCTGACGGAAGACGTGAAGCGGCTGTGCGGCGAGGGCTCGCTGGAATTCTGGAGGCGCAGCACGCGCGAACTCCTGGCGGAGGGGCAGCTCGCTGCGGTGGACGATCCCGACGTTGAGTTCTGCCTGCGCCTGATCACCATCGCGGAGTACGATCCCGAGGAGGACCAGTTCGTTGCCCGCACGATCTACGCGCACGATGACGCGCCCGAAAAAACCCGGAAGCCGATTCCGGCGAAGGTGAAGCGAGCTATCGGCTTTCTGTACTTGCGCGCCCACCGGACGGGGTCTCGTGCGCTGAGCCTGGATCGCGGATCGCTCCTCGACAACATCCTCAGGCTGAAGGGCATCCGGACAGGGCTTTGGGAGAAGGTACGGTCTCGCCTCGCAGAGCTCAGCCCGCCCATCGACGAGAGCGCACCGGAACTCCGGCCGGTGCTCGACCAGATTGAGAAGCGGCTCGGGGAGTACATCTCCGCCGAAGCGCCCGAGCGCAGCACCAGGCTGTTCGTGTCGCAGCTGACCCGCGAGCACCTCCGAAAGACGCTGTCGTTTTTCCTTGCGACGTCGAAGGGGCAGGAGGCGGTGCCGTTCCAGGATGCTGGCACCGGCACCCTCAACACCCTGGTCCTCGCGCTCCTGAGCTTCTTGGCGGAGATCAAAGCCGACAACGTGATCTTCGCCATGGAGGAGCCCGAGATTGCCCTCCCGCCGCACACGCAGCGCCGGATCGCGAGCTACCTACTGACGAAGACCGCCCAGTGCTTCGTCACGTCGCACTCCCCGTACGTGATCGAGTGCTTCGAGCCGCAGTCGATCATCCGGCTGTCGAGGGACGGGGACGGCGTCCTCAGCGGCATGCCGGTGAAGCTGCCCGTCTCCATGAAGGCCAAGACCTACCGGTCCCAGCTCCGGCGTGCCATCGCCGAGGCAATGCTCGGGCGCGGCGTCATCGTCGGCGAGGGCATCACCGAGCAAGCCGCGCTCCTTGTGGCGGCGCGAAAAATGGAGGAGGCGAACCCGGAGGTGTTCCCGCTGGACCTCGCGGGAATTGCCGTGGTCAACACCGAGGGCGACAGCAAGCTCGAGGGAATGGGTTCGTTCTTCCGCGCCCTCAGCATAGACGCGTTCGCGTTTTTCGATAAGAAGAAGCGCTCTGAGGAGGAGATGAACGGCATCCGCGCCGCGTTCGTGGACAGCACGGAGATTCCGTACAAGGGAGCCGAAGCTATGCTCGCCGCCGAGGTGCCGCTCGATCGGCAGTGGGAGTTTCTGGAGATCCTCCGTCAAGACAGCGAAGAGCACGGTTTCGGCATACCGGAAGCACGTCCGCAGGACGCGCGGGTGCGAGAGCTCACCACAGCCTGCCTCAAGCGGCTCAAGGGCGAAGGGGGTGCGGCGCAGCTGCTTGATCTCTGTGCAGCAGCTGAGCTTCCCGCCACCATCGTTGGCTTCCTGAACGGCATCTACGCGCGTTTTCCGCGGCCGAAGCTGGCGAAGGCGGCTGCGGCGACCTCCGACAATAGCGAATCGGTCCGGGAGGACCCAGCCCACCCGACCGGTTCGTCTGGGGCGGCGTGAGCATGGGGCTGACTATTTGTCCGGAGCGGCAGCGCATCCTGGACGCTGACGGGAACGTCCTCGTGACCGGGGGACCCGGGAGCGGCAAGACCACCATTGCGCTACTGAAGGCGCACCAACGGATTGAGCGCGGGCTGCTCCTCGGCCAGGAGGTGTTGTTTTTGAGCTTCTCGCGCGCCGCAGTCTCCAGAGCCATTGACGCCAGCCGCGCGGCAAAGATGCCGCCCGAGGTGCTCCGGCAGCTGTCAATTCAGACCTACCACTCGTTCTTCTGGGAGATCCTCAAGGCCTACGGCTACCTCCTCGGCTGCCCGAGGCGACTGCGGCTCCTCCCGCCGCACGACGAGGCGGTCCTGCTAGGGCAGCGTGAGCGGGACGACCCGTCGTGGCTCGCCGAGCGAGAGGAGCTCTTCATGCGGCGGGGCGCAACCGCGTTCGACCTCTTCGCGCCGAAGGTTCGCGAGATACTCTGTGGGAGCGAGCGCATCCGGAAGCTGGTGACGTCGCGCTACCCGCTCATCATCGTCGACGAAGCGCAAGACACGTCAGATGACCAGTGGGCCATCGTGAAGTCTATTGCCGACGGTACCCAGCTCGTCTGCCTCGCGGACCTCGAACAGCAGATATACGATTTCCTTCCGGGCGTGAGCTCAGAGCGGGTCACCAACATCATGGCTGCGCTCGACCCCATCCGCGTAGACCTCGAAGGCCAGAACCACCGCAGCCCGGCATCGGAAATAGTTCGGTTCGGCAACGACATCTTGAACCGGACTCCCCGCGGAGCGCCCTACCGGGGCGTTTCTCGTCATGCCTTCCAGCCGAAGCAGGCGCAGCGCGACAAGAAGATTCGCGCGAGCGTCGGCATGGTGTCGGAACGGTGCCGGTCGGTTACCGGCAAGCCTCCGGCGAGCATCGGGTTCCTCGCCACATGGGGCAAGGGCGTCGCCATCGTGTCGCGGGCGTTGACCGGCGACGGGTCGAATAGCATCAGGCACCGCGTGAACCTAGACGAAGCACCGATTGTTCTTTCCAGCCGCATCGTTGCGTACCTACTGGAGCCGCGGCTGCCCGCTGCTTCCGAACTCGGTGATGCCGGGCGGATGCTTGCGCTCGTGGGAGACGTGTTCAGGTGTAAGGGTCGCAAGACTGCGGCAGCGGCTGCGGATCGAATGGCGAAGCAGGCGACGGAAATGCAGGTTGGTAAGCCTCCTCGCGTGAACAGCACCGGCGCACACTGCGTGGGATTGGTTCGGACGTTGCGGGGTGCGCAGCTCACCGGAGAGCCGAAGCGTGATTGGATCACCATTCGGAAGACCATCGCAGCTTGCGGGAGCGACGCGCTCGCCGAGATCGCCGACCACGCGGGGGAGCTGCCGCTCTTCAATCGTGGCGAGCTGATATGCACTGGGCTCACGAGTTGCTGGCAATCCCACGGGAGCTACGCCGGTGCGCAGGAAGTCGTCGAGCATGCCGTTGCCCAGGACCAGCTCCTCTCGGGCCACGTCGAGCTCTCCGGCATCAACGTCATGACGCTCCACAAAGCAAAAGGAAAGGAGTTCGACGCGGTGGTGATTCTCGATGATGCGTACAATAGCCCGCTGGTTCTGCGGGGGGACACGGGACACCTGCCGAGGAGCAGGAAGCTCCTGCGCGTCGGCATCACGAGGGCGCGGCACCACGTTCTGCTGCTCACGGACGTCTTCAGTCCAACGCCCCTGCTCAGCGGCCACTGCCTTTGACCGTTACCGGCCGCAGCACGAATGTTATTCCAGCACCTATAGACGCTTGGTAAACAGCGCTTCCGTAATTCGGCGCCGCTCTGCTTAAGCGTCAGTCTGGAATAGTAAAACGCCGATGTGCCCGGCTAACTCCCTCATTGTCGGCCACACGGAAGTGATCCATATGAGCGAGAAGTCGACTCGTAGAGGTGCGCGTGACCAAACCCAACGCTCCCGGAGAAAACTCCGACTGACGCGTTGGCGGTGAAGTGTCGGCTCTCAGCGGTCCTGGGCGGATTTGAACTGGGCCTTTCCCATGACCGGGGCGTCCACCAGTCGCGGCGCAGGGGGCTGACATCTGCTCAGTTAGGCTTGGTCTTTCCCGCTGGCTTGTACCGGCGGAGGGTTTCAGAGGCTACCTGTTCCACGATGGCGTCCACATACGCCCCGGAACCCCCGAGCTCACGCTGGACCGCTTTCCCGTGTTCTGTGGTGGCCGCTGAGCGCCGAAATGCCTTCAGCCGCTTACGTTCCGCCTCCACGGCCCTGTGAAGGATCTCGGCTGCTGTCGAACCGTATTCCTGGGGTTCGGTTTGCGCCTCAATTGCGTGCTCAACGAACGCGTCATCCTGCAAAGCCTTGTCGAGAACTGGATAGCCTTTCGCCAGGATCTCGGGTCCAGTCTGCTCTCCAAACTGCCTGAAGCGGAACGTTCCGTCGTCCGCCAGGTCGAAGTCCAGCATGCAGGACTGCATTGGCCACAACTCCGCAGGCTCCTCGCCGAATTCATCGAGCTGGATACGTGCGTCGGTTTCATCGTCGGCATCGACGATCGAAAAGCTGCCGTCGGGCCAGCGGGCGCAGAATGCAGGCATGTCGCCTTAGCCTCCTCCCGTTGTTGTAGCAGACGAGCGGCGCGAATGCCATGCCGCTGCAGAAAACCGCGGCAAGCTGCTCTGTTCATCATAATCATCATCTTGCAAAGCAGAGGAGTATATCTGAAAATGAGGCTTGCCTCGGCTGCGAAGCTGTCGTACTTCCCTCTAGTAACAGCGGAAGCGGAACGGATCCACCGGTTCCTGAAGTTGCCGCCGGATGAGTGTTCCGTCGTCGATCCTTGCGCCGGTTGCGGTACGGCGCTGTGTGACATCACCGCCTCAAGCAGCGTGCGCCGGTACGGAATCGAGCTGGATGCCTACCGGGCCGAGAAGGCGGCGCAGGTCCTGGACGAGGTCATCCAGGGCGACTGCTTCGACGTTCACGCGCCCGTCGAGTCCTTCTCGCTTCTCTACCTGAATCCGCCGTACCAGTTCGAAATCGGGGAATCCGGGAACCGCCGGATGGAACAGTTGTTCCTGGGCCACACCTACCGTTGGCTGAGGCCTGGTGGGGTCCTGGTATTGGTGATCCCGCTGGATCGGTTGTACGACTGCCGCGAGGTGTTGAACGTTCACTTCAAGGACAAGGCCGTGTACCGGCTCACGGAAGCGGAGTCAGTCAAATACAAGCAGGCCGTGCTTTTCGGGGTGCGACGCACGCGGACCGAGGCCAACAGGATGACCGACGAAGCCCTTGGGCAGGCGCACCGGCGTCTCTATCAGATCATCTGCCGGCCGCAGGAGATCCCCGGGCTGCCGGATGAGGCCGATCGGACCTACGTGGTTCCGCCGAGCGGACCGGCGCGCATGAACTATCGAGGCATGCCACTGGATGTTGTGGAGGACCTCTTGCACGAGTCACCCGCGTGGAGGCAGGCGATGCGGATTCCTCATGCACCCGGAACGGAGTTCCGCGGGAGGCCGCTACTTCCTCTCAACCAAGGCCACCTCGCGATTTTGTGCACATCCGGTTTGCTCAACGGCCGCTTCGGGCGGGGGCGTGATCTTCATGTTGCCCATTGGCAGAGCGCAAAGCAGATAGATCGCCACGAAGACACCCAGGAGGATGGCACAACAGAGATCCGCGAGCGCGAGCGCTTCTCCCAGCGGCTGACTCTGCTCTATGCAGATGGGCGTGTGGCGCTGTTGTCGGAGAGGAAGGGAGAGCAGAGGGATGAAGAACGCACACCTTCGGATGGGGCGGCTGAGGTTCACGAGACGGACTCGCGACACGGTGACGGACGTGTCGATCCGGCTTGAGAAACTGATCGCCGAGCTGCCCGACCGGGCGCACCTGGTGAGCGTCTTTGGCAACGATCAGGAGATCGGCGCCGTGACGGTCGGATTGATGGAGGAAGCGCGGTTTCAAGTGACCCTGCCAGAGAAAAGCTGGACCATCTCGCTTGGCGAGAAGCCCGCGCTTCACCGAGCCTCGTTGCAGATACCGGGCAGGAAACGGCCGGTACGGCACCTGATCGCGATCTCGCGCGAGTTGGCGGACACAACAGTGGCGGCGAGGAAGGGCGTGCGACGCACGGTGCTCTATGATGAGGCGCCGGCGTTCGTGCTGCATCGCCTCGCCGTGCGATTCGGACTTCCAGTACTGCCGGAGTGGGGTGAATGGTTCCACGCTGAGCTCGTCGGCCGCAAGCTGATTGAGCCTCTGCTGGGTTGGAACTGCACTCCGGTCCTGGTACGCGGCGGCAAGGGGCGTCTGCTGAACATCCTGAGCCAGGGTCTGAAACAGAAGGCAGTCTCGATCCCTGAGGACGAGCAGTGCATGGAAGGCGGATCGGCCGAAGCGGCGGCCGAGACAGCCATCGGTGCCACTCCGTAAACGGCCAACCGGGGAACACCAAGAGACCAGACTCATCTGTCCGCTATACGCGCGTCTGAAATCTGTTGTATCAAAACATCGATCCCCTTCTCCAACACCTCATCCCGGCCGGCACGGATGCCCTCGATAGTGGGGTAGACTTCGACGTCGGGAATGACGCCGATGTTTTGGAATCGGCTGCCGTCGCCGCGAAGGACACGCCGGCCGGTGAACTGCACGGATCCGCCGTCGGGGAGGCCGAGGCCGGTCACATCTCCAGTTGTTCCAACCGTGTGGGAGCCCACCAGCTTCACGTTGGGCATCTGCTCAAGCAGGAGAGCGATGCTCTCTGGGGAACTCATAGCGCGGTCGTTGATGAGAACCACAACGGGTTTGTCGACGAACGATCCGGCCGCTGGAACCCAAGTATAGACGTCCCGCGCGAACCAGCGAGCTTCTTTGTCATAGCCAACGACGACGGGAAACTCCGTAACTTCGTTCACAGGTTGATCGGCAAACCTATCCACCAGCCATTGAACGAGTCCCGAACAGCGGGGATAGCCGCGTAGATCCAAGACGAAGCCGCGCTCAGTCTGAAACTGTTCCAACGTCTCCTCAAGCCAGCTCAGCTGACAACCGGCCGCAGTTAGATCCATGTAGCCTATTTCAGAGCTGATCTCCCGGCGGGCGATGCGAGCGGGCACATCTAAGGCTGATCTCCGAGTTCGCTGCAGCCCGACGTCGTGCCTAACGCCATCGCGTTCGACGGTAAGGGTAACGGCTTCCCCTTCCGGACCGCGGGTTGCCAATCCGCCGCGCCAGATCCTCGCAAGGTTAACCTCGGTTGACAACGAGATGCGCCGACGCCAGTCGGATTCGATCCGTTCAATCGGCACGCCGTCGACAGCTCTCACAGTGTCACCCGTCAGGATATCGGCGTCGAGATCGTCGTCGACCGCTGAGACATAGACGATGTCTCGGACGCGATCCAGGGCGATCGGCAGGTAGTAACGAGTGCATCCGCCACGCCAGACTGCTCGAATGATGTGCGAGTCGTTCAGAGGGGAAAGCAACTCGCTGATCGTTCGCTCATACAAGGTTTGTACATCCTGGTCTGCTTCCGCTCTGGGGATCCAGGTAACGAGTGCATCCTCCCAATCGATATCCGCGAGATCGTGGTGAGGATAGAAGTACCTGATCACGGTCCACACTGTGAACAGGCTCAGGAGGCGTTCCTCTCGGGTCATCGGCCGGCTGAACCCCTCATACTGGGGAGGGAACCGCATCTCAGGGTTGAACGGTGGCCGCGGCGGTCTATTCGTGCTCACGCGGACAGCTTCCCGCACAACGGTGGGGATGTCGGATTCCTGGACGTGGTCGTCTACCACCAGATCCGGAGAATGCCTCAGCGCTCCGTCGTGGCTCATGAGGTTTGCCGTGCGGAACTGGACTTCGATGTCATGGGCATATCTCAGGATCGTCGAGCCGGGAAAGCGGCTCGATTCCCAGAATCGACCCACCCGCTCCCATACGATCGCAACGTGCGGCTGAGATTGCAGTGCGTCTAGATAGCTCTCAAGAGTCACCAAAGAGCCGTTGTTGACCAGTAGAACCGTTTGCTGCTGGTTGGGCTGGAGCGACGAGTAATCGATACCCGAGTAGAACCAACCAAGCCTGCCGCCGCCGCGATTAATGGGTTCCAGTGTTCGGTCACCTCCACCTCCGCCGGTTCGCCATTCCTGGTAGTAGGTCTGAAATGGTGTTTCGTTGTTTTGACGCCATCCCCAATGGGTTCTCCGTGTGTAGCTTCCGGTACGCACCGAGGGATCGAGGAAGTATCTCAGCCATTCGCCTGGCGGCATCCCCAGAACCGAGCCTTCGACATCGGCGCCGACCGTGTCCGGATACCGAAGGTCAACCACGAGGAGCTCACTCTGGCCAAGTTTCTGCAAGCTCTCGGTGAACCGCTGCAAGAAATCGGGTTTCAGTTGATCCCTGGGATCACTCGCGTCCAGATAGCCGATGGATCCGGCAAGCCGTTTGAATGAGAGGGGCTGAATCGGTGGGACTTCATGCTCGCGGGACCGTTGGGCAAGAACTGTGTCGTCACCGAGGCGTGCCAGCAACGTGGTATTGAGCGCCTGGACAAGCTCATCATTGTCTCTGGCCCCTTCGACGGCGGCGATGCTCTCATAGAGAGCTGCGTCCCAGTCCACATCTGTCGTAACGATGTTGGGATGGAACAGCCACAGGTTACCCCAGAGGTCGGCGAGAATTTCGAGGCGGCGGATGCGGTCATCAGCGGCGTCACTTTCCGGAGACTGGGCGGAGGCACTGATAGCGGCAGTGACGCCAAATAGCAGGACGACGAGAAGCCGACACGACAGTTTCATATTGGGGTCTCGAAGCTTACCTAATTCTAGAAGGATTCTTGTGCCCGCGTGCGCCCAGCGATCGCGCTGGAAGCGTAGCGGGAGCCGAGCCGCCGGATTGCGGCGTGACCGCGGGGTCGATCAGGGACAAGAGCCGAAACCGGCCCCGCACTTTCCCCTCCATGGGAGGAGCTGTGTCAGAAAGCACGTTGATTGCATGTAACGGCAAGATCACTCGTGACCAACCGGCCGCGCTGCCAACACCCGCAGGGACGGTGACCAACCGGCCGGCGCCACATCAGGATCAGCCAACAGACATCGCCACATATTTACGTCTCTACGGCAAAGAGCTAGGCGATCGCGTGCTGGCTCACTTTCCGCCGTTGTACCAGCCGGGTGATCCGGTGGCGCCGGAGATCGGCCTGCTGAAGCGGAAGCCGTTCGCGGTCCAAACGGCCGCCATGATGGGCATTCTTCGGCGTTGGCAGACGGCGCGCACGGCCGCGGCCATCGCCGAGTGCGGTACCGGCAAAACTCTGGTGTCGTTGGGAAGCATTTTCGCGGACGCGCGAGGGAAGCCGTTCACCGCGCTGGCCCTGGTGCCAGGTACGCTCGTCGAAAAGTGGGCCAGAGAATGTTTCATGACGATTCCGGGCGTACGTGTGTTCGTCATCGACGGCCTACGAAACGGAGTTGGTTCCCACGGCCACACGGGCGTCAATGAAGTGCGGCTGCGTCACGGCAGGATCGTGCGCGAGGGCCTTAAGACGACGCTGTCGGATGTGCGCCTGGCGAAAGGTCACCGATCGCCCCGGGCAAGATGGAATGCTCTGGTACCAGGGCATTCGGTCTGGATCTCGTCGCGCGACCGCGGGAAGCTCAATTACTTCTGGCGTCATTCCTACCAGGTGCCGAAGAGCGGTCCACATATCGGTCACGTCGTCAATCCGGACACGGGGAAACCGGTGCTGACCAGTGAAGACCAGTTGCGGCGCGCCGACTTCAAGAAGGCGAAGCACTCCGAGACCGTCTTTCCCGAGACCGCCAAGTGCCGGCGGACGTTCCACTCCCCGCTCTGGCAGGCCGACAACACCAAGATCGCGCGGATGTCGCCCATCGAATTCATTGGCAGGCGCCTGAAGGGGTTCTTCGACTACGCCATTGCGGACGAGGTCCACGAGCTGAAGGGTGGGGCGACGGCGCAGGGCAATGCCCTGGGGACGCTGGCGGCGGCAGCCCGCAAGATCGTGATCCTGACCGGGACTCTTCTCGGCGGCTACGCCGATGTTCTTCATCCTTCATCGGCTGAACGCGCGCCGGATGGTGGAAGAGGGCTTCGAGTACAGCGAGGCCGGTGTCCGCCAGTTCATGGAGTGCTATGGCGTGCTCGAGAAGGTCACGACCATCGAGCCCTCCGAGAACGCGTGCTCGAAGGCCCGGGTGAAGAGCCGAACCAAGCGACGTCCCGGCGCATCCCCACTGCTGTTCGGCAAGTTCCTGCTGGAGATGGGAGCATTCGTTTCACTAGAAGACATCTCGGAGGCCTTGCCTCCTTACCGGGAGGAAATTCTCTCCGTTGAGATGGACCCGGTGCTGAAAGAGGCATACGAAGAATTCGAGGAGCAAGTCCGGAACGCGATCCGTGAACACCCGGGCAACTCTTCGGTGGTGGGCGCGACCATGAATGGCCTGCTCGTGTACCCGGATCACCCTTACGGCCTCGGGCGCCTGTGGGGCTACGAGACGGAACCGGAATCCGGAGAGCGGTCACGATTCCTGATCGCCGAGCCGCGCGACCTACCGCAGTCGGTGACCTACGCCAAAGAAAGACGACTGTTTGAAGAGGTCCGGCGCGAGCTGAATCAAGGCCGCCGCGTCCAGGTGTTTGCAGTGTACACGCAGAAGTACAACGTCCTGGCTCGCCTCTGCGAACGATTGCGACGGGAGGGCGTGCGGGCTGAGGTCCTCACGGCGAGCGTTCCTCCCGAGCAACGCGAGGCGTGGTACGAGAAGAAGCTGCGGCAGGGGATGCAGGTATGCTTGGCCCATCCAAAACTGGTACAGGTCGGCCTTGATCTCATTGAGTTTCCGGTCCTGTTATTCCATGAAACTGGGTACTCAACCTACGTCCTGCGGCAGGCCAGCCGGCGGAGCTGGCGCATCGGACAGAAGCACCCTGTCCGAGTCGGCTTCCTGATGTATGAAGGCACGACACAGGAACGATGTTTGCGTCTCATGGGTAAGAAGCTGCTCGTGTCGCTCGCCATGGAGGGGAAACTGGCAGGCGAAGGCCTGCACTCGTTCGACGAAGATGACGACGTGCTGACAGCAATGGCTCGCGAATTGGTCACCAAACAGAACGTCGGCGAACAGGCCAGCATGATCTGGAAGCGACTGCAAGCGGAGCAAGCGGCATTCTGCCGGCCAGGTGCGACTTCGGTCGCGGATCTGGATTCTGTGATTTCGTCTCCCACCGCACCTGCGAGCGAACCGGAGGAGGAGCCTCCGTTGCGGGAGTGGCGGGAAGCCGTTCAACTCTCGCTTGGCTTCTAGCTCTAGCTGTTCGGGGTGCTGGCGGCAATGCTCCAGATTCCACCGAGAAGGAGGTTTCAGATGGCAACCATTGCATCACCAGCGCCGGTGCAGGGGGCTGACGATGGCCGGGGTCTCACGCTGTTCGAAATCGACCGGGAGCTGGATGAACTCCTCGATGAGGCCGAAGCGGAAGCCGAGGCCAAACAGGGACAGCTCTCGGAGGAAACGAAGCAGGCCATCGAGGCGTATCTGGAGGCCCTCCACAAGAAGGTGGACGCGATCGCCGGCTACATCCGGTATCAGGAGTTCGTGGCGGAAACCGCGAGAAGGGAGGAGCAGCGCCTGGCTTCGCGGAAGCGAGCAGCCGAGAACCGTGTGAAGTCGCTGAAGGAGATGCTCGTCTACTTCCTCCTCGCGCGGGGCCTCGAGAAGATGGAGGGCGAGCTCAACACGATCTCTCTGCAGAAAAACGGCCAGCCCTCGCTGGCAATTGATGATCCCTCGTCCATTCCCGACTGCTTCCGCGAGGCCTCCGTGCGGTTCCGCAAGACCGAACTACAGGCGCTCGTGGTACAACTGGCGGACGGTGAGTTGCGGCAGAGGCTGGAGCGAGCGATCCAGGAAGGGCTCGAAATCGCCCAGGGAGCCCTTCGGTCCGCCCTGCTCCAGGGAGATGCGGTCACCGGCGCCCGGCTGTACAAGGGCCACCACATCCGGTTGCGATAGTGAGAATCGGGCGGCTCACCAGGCGGCTGTGTTGGTGAAGACGAAAGCACTCCTGACAGCGGAGGTTTCCGGTAAGGGTTTCCGAAGTCCGACGGTAAACGCCACGGCGTCAGCGAAGATCTACCGTTTGACCTACCACATGTCAGCGATGGCCGTTATGCGTCAAACCTGACGTCTGCTAATGACAAAGAACTAGAATAATGCTTTAGTCAAAATGTGACCGAGGCCGAGTAGCGGGACTATGCCTATCCACCTCGCACCTATTCCCGAGAATTTGCTGCTTCGTGGGTACACCTGGGAAGTCAAGGATGAGGAACTGCTCGCCTGCCTCGTGGCGAAAATCTATCTCGGGCGCTGTTTCCATGTCGAGAAGATCCTAAGAAAGTTCAGCGCCAAGCCACTTGCCGTTTCCGACGCGGCGGCCATGGAGGCCAAATCCAAGCTGCGGGTATCGGCAGGCACAAATCCGTGGCACCGGGACGGACTCCTGTTCCAAGCCATTTCGTGGATCGCCGCGCATCGCGCAGCCGGGGGCGCCCACAACGTCTTCAGCCTCCCCCACCAGATTCCCGCGCACAAGGGATTCGACGGTCTCCAGATCGAACTCGACAAGAAACAGACACTCACCCGCCTTGTGATCTTCGAAGACAAAGCCACCGACAGCCCGCGCGCAACCATCCGTCAGGACGTGTGGCCGGAGCTGGCGCGGCTGCACAAGGGCGAGAGACAGACGGAATTGATGCAAGAGACGACGGCGCTGCTTCAGCGCGCGAAGGTCAAAGACCCCGACGAAGTGATTGAGGGTATCGTCTGGAAGCGCGTCAGGCGATACCGCGTCAGCATTACGGGCCACGATGGCCATAACGAGGAGACTGCGTTCTGCAAGCTGTTCAAGGGCTACGACACCGCTGTTCCCGGCAAGAATGCGACATCGCGCCAGGCGGAGGTGATCTGCCTCGACGATCTACGCCTGTGGATGCGGCAGTTCGCAAAGAAGGTCAGGACAGCTATCGACGCTGAAAAGGGGAAGGCCCATGTTTGACGCCCAGACCGTTGACTTGATCCGGTCAGCGCCCCCGCTCGAAGGTCTTGAACTCGACAATCTCCCCAAGGTCCTGACACAGGCCTATTCACGCATCGTGTCGCTAAGGATGCGTCTGCGCGCGGCCTTGTCCCCGGAATCATTTGAAGCGGAACTCGGCGACATGATGCGGGAACTCGAAACAATCGCCCTGACGCAGGAGGCATTTGTCGCCGTCACGCCGGATCGCGAGAACCGGGCGTCCGCCGCCTTTGTCGCGGCATCGGCCCATCAACTGCGGTTCTCCGCAGAGCGTCTGCTGAATCCCGAAGAGGCTTCCAGCCGCCTGATGATCGAAGCCATCGCGCCGGAGATCGCCTCGACGCTGATGTTTCTCATCGCGGGACGGGCAGCGGACGCCGCACAGATGTCCCGCCGCATCCGGTTCGGCGACGGCCAGTCGGCGGAGGACAATTTGCGCCGGTCAATCGCCGATCTCGCGCGCGGCCAGCTTGAGAACATCGTCAACAGGGAACGGACCTTTCCGGATGAACTGGCGTTTGGTGATGACGCCGCCGCAACCGCGCTATGGGCAGAACTGATCAGAGGTGTCCGCGTCCTCGCCGCGCGACTCCTGGCCAGAAACGAAGCCGCCGAAACCGACCCAGCGGCGATCTTCGCGGGCGTAAGGGAAGTCTGCGTCGATCCCGTCGTATTTGACGGCACAGCACAGGTGTTCAGTGTTTTCCCAGGGCCTCATCATCTCGCATCACTGCTACACGGCGCTTCCGGCTTGCTGACGAAATCCGCTGTCGTCAGTATCCCGGCCCCGCCGGGCGTTCCATTCAGCGACTGGCGGAGCTTTCTCAAGGAACTGGCGCGGCGGCGGCCTTACCTGTGGCCGAACCACAGCCAGGCCGTTGCCTCCGGCTACCTCGATCCGCAGACATCGGCCGTCGTCAGCTTTCCGACCGGCGCGGGGAAATCGACCCTCGCCGAACTCAAGATCGGCGCAGCCCGCCTACTGGGCAAGAAAGTCGTCTTCCTCGCGCCTACTCTGGCACTCGTGGATCAGGTCACATCCGACCTGAAGCGCACCTTCCCGGAAGCCGAAACCACGCTGGCCGACGAACTGGAGCCTGAAGACCTGACCGACATCGCCGTAATGACGCCCGAGCGGTGCCTCACGCTCATGGGCTTCAGTCCGGGGGCTTTCGAGGATGTGGGCCTTCTGGTCTTTGACGAGTGTCACCTTCTGCACCCGCGAGAATCATCGGGACGCCGCAGCATCGATGCGATGCTGTGCCTGCTGCGTTTCATGCAATGCGTGCCCGCAGCCGACGTCCTCCTCGTCTCGGCAATGGTCAAGAACGCGGATGATCTCGCGGCATGGCTGGGCGAACTCACCAATCGCCCCTGCCTATCGCTTGCCTTGAGCTGGAAACCCACGCGGCAGGCCCGCGGCTGCGTCGTCTATAAGGATAGCCGCGCGTCCGCGCTTCAGACATTCATCAACAAGACAAAGCAAACGAAAATGACGAAGGCATTCCCGGCAAGGAAACTCCCGCAACTGACGGCCCAGCCCATCGGGATGATTTCCCTCCTTCAGACGTGGCAGACGAAGGATACGGACGACTACGTCTTGCTGCCGCTCCTGGACGATAAGGTGCAGCTCGCAGTCTCGAAGTACTGGAAGCTCACGGCCAACCGCAATGCCGTGGCTGCCGCCCTAGGCGCAGCTTCTGCCGAGATCGGCATGAAGACCCTTGTGTTTGCCGCGCAGCCGGCGTGGTGCGGGAGTATCGAGAAGGCCATAGAAGAGAGACTCCCGGAACGATCCGTGAAGCTTACTCCCGACGAGAAGACCTGGCTCGCTATGGCAATCGCCGAATGCGGCGGCAATGAGCACTCGTATTGCCGGGCCGATTCCCTTGCGGCGTCCCATCACGGCCAGTTGCTGCCAGTTGAGCGCCAGTTGAATGAGTCCAAGTTCCGCCGGAGCGATGGCATCCATGCGATGGTCGCGACATCGACGCTCGCGCAGGGCATGAACCTGCCCAGCCAAGTCGTCATTATCGCAGGCGATGACAGATTCGACGCTGTCACCAACAAAGCCACCCTGCTTGAAGCGCACGAACTCCTGAATGCGGCAGGGCGGGCAGGCAGGGCAGGTGAAGCCGCCGAAGGACTGGTGATCCTTGTTCCCGGCAAGGTGATCGCATTCGATGAACAGAAGAACACGATCACCGGACATTGGTTCGAGCTGCAATCGATCTTCTCCAACAGCGACCAGTGCCTTGAAATAGAAGATCCGCTTGAACCGATCCTCGATCGCCTTCACGTCAGGAACGGCGACCTCGGAACCGATGAAGCGTACTTCCTGCGCCGTCTCCCGTTCACCGTGAGCGAGGCGGGCGAGCCGTCGCGGCGGCTGCTCCAGAGCACGCTCGCGGCTTTCAAGGCGAAAAGGAAGGGCGATGATCAATGGATCTCGCAGCGCATTGAGTCGTCACTCCGGCGGCGCGAAGATGCGCTTGGGACGGAAGAGAACGTGAGCTGGGAGGATGAATTGGCGTCCAGCACCGGGGCGCTGGACGCAGCGCAGATTCGTTCCATCGCAGACCGTTTTGACCAAACGGTCGGGGAGCCGGTCGGATCTGTGTCCAAGTGGATTGACTGGGGACTTGGCTGGCTTGACGACGATCCTGCGCGTCTCGGCCTGATCGCAAGGCCGTCAACGGTGGGTGCCGTGTTTGGCAAGTCCGTCGAGGGATTCGACAGCGATCCCACCAAGGCATCGTTGGCGCTCAGCAGGATCAGAGAGGTCATGCCCCTGTGGATTGGTGGGAAGCCGCTAAACGAAATCGAGGTTCTGATCACCGGCAAGAAGGCGGGCAAGTGCGGCTGCGCGCGAGAATGGGCGCTGCGCCTCGCGCCTGAACTGGCCTATTTCTTCGGGCTCACGGTCCAAATCTTTCAGAAGCATCGCCTCGTCGGGACGGGCATTGATCCCGCACTCCCGCTAGCTTTCGCAAAACACGGGCGATGCTTGCGTGAAGGCTTCGATCATCCCGACAAACTGGCCCTGCGTCAGGTTTTGGGTGCTCTTGCGCCCCGTGTAGTCGTTCACCATCGGTACGCCGAACTGGATAACCTCCTCGACTCTGGAGCAGACTTCGAGTCGCTAGCCGACGCCGCACGCCGCATCCGGAAGGCGATCAAACGTGAGAAGAAGGGAAAAAATGACTGACGCTTCCCGATGGCCAGATAACTACCTAATCTAATTAGCCAGCGAGCACAGTCAGTAGCACGCACTGTACCTGCACCGGTCGTCCTCGCTCGCCAAAAATCTGCTCCCCGAAAGCAACTCGGAAGGGCAGTGAATTCAGTTCGCGCGGATCGTCCATCCAGAAGTTGCTCCCGAACGCCTTTGGGGGAGCTCGCCGGGACCGTCACATCGTGTACTGGCTCATTATCGCAGCGCCGAGTGAGGGCCACCGTTGGCTTCGACCGGCTCATGGTCATGAGGGCCATCAGCCCTGCTGTCGGCTCCGAGCAGATCGGCGGCCGTGGTCTGATCCTGCGGGTAGTCCTCCGCCAGGACGATCCAGATGCCGTCCGGGTGCTCGTTGATGATCGCCTGCTTCTGTTCTTCTGTGAGATCTTTCATCTCCATCACACTCCTTCCTTCAGTCGAACGATTCCACGTAATCGGAACTCTGGTCTGCTTGCTTCAGGACGTCGGCGAGCCAGCGCTTCTTCTTCCGTCCCCGAACCACGCGACCGACGAAGCCGAGATCCCGTCCGACGTTATCTCGATTCTGCCGAACATCCTTGCGGGTAGCCCGAGCATAGCGGCACAGGAAGTCTTCGAGATTCTCCGGCCTCCTATAGATGTAGGTCGCGTGGCCTGGCTGTGGGATCTCGGCCACAAGCGCATGCTCCCAGTCGAAAAGGTACTCATCTCGGATCAGGAACCAGGAGCGGCTCTTCTCGCGTAGCTGGTCGAAATAGAACGGCTCGTAGTCGGGACGCCAAGTGACGTGTTGGGGCTTGAGCCGGGGCGACACTGCCAGTTCGTCGAACCATCGCGCGATAACCGTGTGCTCTACAGGATGGCTCTCGACCTGCTTCCGAATCCGCTCGACGACCGCGGCGTGCTCGCCCAACAACGCATGGATGGCTTTGGCCTGCTCGATGTCGTCAGCAAGGTTTTCGGGAAGGGTGACCTGGAGTCGCGACGGCAAAGCCGCTTGCCAGTTCACGAGCCGCCATTCACCCTGGTGCAGCCGGTACCTGCCGGCGTGGACGAGCGTCGCCTCAACCTCAATGCGGCTCTTGAGCCAATGCTTCCACTGATTCCAGGTGACGTCCCAGCGCAACGGGAGCAGCCCGCCATCGAGCCAGACCTCGACCTTCCGGCGGGGATCCCGGCAGACAACCCTGTCGGCGAGGAACTCGCCACGGCGGAGTAAAAGAGTCAGTCGCCGAAGGCTCATCTCCGGACGATAGGCAATGATCCGGCATCCGAAGAAGATGTCCGCATCGGGTGAGAGTTGGCCTTCGACAAGAATCCAACCGTGACCGCCGTAGGGGAACAACGCCGGCGCGTCAGGTGAGCGGAGGAGAGCATCGTAGCAGGTTCGCAGGTCCGGGTGCGCGAGCACGTTGAAGGCGCGCTCCGCCCGGACGCGGTCTCGATCCGAATCGTGGCCGGCATTGAGTTCTACGGAACGAAGCCGCCAGGCGAGCCGGAGATCCGCCGGCGAGGCCTCGTTCGTGATGCCGAGAACACCGTACAGGCTCTCGCCGGAGCCGTTCTCCTCCAGGAGGTAGAAGTAGCGGCGCAAGGCAGAGGTGTCGATGTGGATGGCCTTCGTCGCAGCACCAATGGGCATTTCGGCCCGAACATAGCTGGCGCCGTTGCGACCGGCTTTCGGTTGTGTGACATGGCCGATGCCGGCGGACAGCAGGGTCCGCTTGGCCTGGCGGGTACCGCGCTCGACCAGGAAATCCGTGTGGACTTCCTGGTCGGCAGCACCCAGTGGCGCGAGCCGGTCCGAGACCTGCAGAAAGCACCCGAGGAACGGCGCCACGTGGAAGGAATGGCCCTCGTCGCAAACACAGCGGTAGCGATCGTCACCGGGAACCACTTCCCGGACCGTCCGATAGGCGAGTTCCGGCCGAGCCACATCAGCAGAATACGCCGAAGGACGGGAATCACAAAGGGAGTTGCCAGAGACTCGGTGGAGCAAGCAGATCGCATTGATAAGAAGGCAGTTGCGAGCCAATGGTTCACGTGCCCTGACCTACCGCGGTGCCGAGCAGAACGATGCCTGCGTTGTACGTGGCGTGGGCCACAACGCCGGGCACGGTGGAAGCGGACCTGTGGCGGAGCGTGGCGAAGACGAGCCCGGTGGAGAACGTCGTGGCGATCCTGAGGAAATGCCCAGCCGACCAAGCACCTGCACTGTGAGCCGCAGCGAAGAGGATTGCCGTCCCGCAGATTGCGATCGCGGAAACCCAGTGCGATGAGACGGCGCCGCCAACGGCGAAGAGCATCCGGAACAGGTAGCCACGGAACACGCACTCCTCGACGAGGGGCACGAAGGAGACCAGCATCATCAGTGTCGCGATGGAGGGCCTGCTACCGTTAGAGGGGCCTGGGATGGAGACGGGCGCGGCTTCGTGCGCAGCCTGGTACAGCAGAGCGGTGCAGGCGACCATGACCCCGCCGGCCAGAAGACCCCTCCAACACCAACGGCGGCCGGGCCAGTCCCACGCCAGGTACTCGAAGCCCAATTGCCTGAGCCGGCCACACTGAGAGAAACAAAAGACGACCAACGCCGCCAGCGCGACAATCAGAACAGAGGGATGTGAGTCTGCGATTTGCCAGAGGTGCCATACGAGGGTGGCCAGCAGCGCGACGATAGCCTCTCGCCAGGGCACTCGACAATTGTGAGCCAGAATTGCGGAAGGGCAGAGGGAGTTCGCCGTGGCGACCGGCCTTGGGGTATTTCCTGGCCGACAAACTCTATCACCGCTCCGCGCCGAGTTGCAGGCCGTGGATTCTCAACGCCTCCTGCAACTCCCCATCGGCTGGGTCGATATCTTCGGTCTCCTTCGGCTGCACAAGGAACGGTTCGAAGAGTGCCCAATTCTCAACTTCGTGGCCATACCTCGACCGGTAGTGAACGCCATCGAAGCCGGCCTCGAAGGCGATGCGGGCCGCTCGTTGCGTCAGGCGTCTGGGCGCTGAGAGGTGCAATGTGGCGGCATCGAGGTCTTCGACACTGAGTGCACGGAGATCGGCGACGAGGCTGATTCGCAGGTGGCCGACCCAAGAGCTGGCGTAGAGATCCGCATAGCGGCCGTTGGCCGCAGCCGATCCCACTACGCGTTTCTCCAGCCATTCGGACGGCACCGTGGCGAGAGGAAAGAAGTCGTCATCCCCTTCTATTTGACGAAGCTCCTCCAGGAGATTCAGATCAAGGCGGAAGCGCGCCAGTGTTTCCAGAAAGCAGCCGAGTCTCCTTGACGATGCGTAAAGGACCCGGAAGAACCCCTGGGGATCATCGAAACGGTTTCCGAAGGTGCCATCTGGACCGGCGAGCGCCCAGTCCAGCGGCTGCCAGGGATCAGGACGTCGGCCGAGACGGTAGATGACCGAGGGCGCAGTAACAAAGGGTAGGTGCAGCGCTCACCCTCCCGCCACGAAAGATCGTGCCGCACGCAGTATCTCGGGGCCCACGATATCGAGGTCTTCCTCACGGATCAAACGGATTGGTACACGGTCGTCCAGGTCAGGGTTCAATCCGGTGAACCAGGCCTGAACGACCCGCTTGTCATCGTGCTCTCGCAAGGTCTTGGCAACCTGAAACGCGAATCGCAGACGCACATCGGCGCTCTTGTACGGGTCGCCGCCTTCGATCCACCGATCGACGGCGCGGATATCCTTCACACCGCCAATGTAGGCGGTCAGCTTCTTGCCAAGGATCTCCGCGAGCTGGCCGATCAGGTCGGAGAAGGTGGTGGTGGTCGCCTCCCGATGTGCCTTCAGTTCTGGACGTGCCGGAGTCTCAAGCATTCGTGGCGCCCTCATCCAAAGGATATCAGAATCCCGGCCAAATGCCAATATAATCCCAGGATAATCGCAAGGCCGGTCGGTCTACAATCTAAGAAGCGCCACACGGAGGGGACTGATGGGCGTCATGTCGGCTCTGGGAACCACGCGAGTCGTCGAGCCTCCACTCCCAGGTCCGAGCTGAAGGGTGAAGCGGTGATTGTTCGATCCAGATCGCTGCTGCATATTGGAGTCGCGAGGGTGGCTCTGTGCCTTCTCATCTTTCCGTCCCTGGCGGATGCGGCCGACCCGGACAAGCTGCTAGAGAGAGCTGACCGGCTGGCGTGGCTCAAGAATTGGCCGGAAGCTGGTCCGCTCTACGTTCAGGCGGAACAACTCTACGAAAACGAGGGCGACACCAGAAATGCACTCTACGCCAAAATCGGGCGCCTCCGCTCTCAAGTCGGCTCACTGTCATACCTGGATGCGTCGGACTACCTGGGCAGCCTCCTCGAGTCTCCGGTCGTTCAGAGCGACCCCGAATTGAGGCTCCATTGCCTTACTGCGAAGGCAGAGTTCGACATCACTTCACGGCCTCCTCCTGAGTCACGACCGCTCTGGGAGGAGGTGCGAGAACTGGCTGGCCAGCTCGGCGACGAAGGCTGGGAGGCGCGCGCGTCGGGGGAGCTGGGCATAATCTCCTTTCTCGAAGGTGACAGCGGCTCAGCCCTCACGCTGGTTGGAGAAGCGCTGAAGTCGGCCATGGCTACCGGCGACATCGGCTCCCAGGTCCGATATCTGGGGCTCATCGGCCGCGCATTGGCGCAATTCGGGCGGCACGACACCGCGCTCGAATATTTCAGGCGGGCGATTTTGCTGGCCGAAAGCACGCCCGGCGCCGGCTACCCATACATTGCGGTCATCGGACGCGGAGAAGCGCTCATGGCGCTGGGCAAGCTGTCTGAAACCCGGAAAGTCTTTGAGGGAGCGTTGGAGAAGGCCACTGGCTCGCGGGCACTCGGCTACCAGGTCGAGTTGCTCATCCACTTGGGAACGCTCCACGTGGCGGACGGCGATCGGCAACTGGGAATCGAATACCTGGAGAAAGCCGCGAACTCGGCCGTGGAGGGGCAGTTGGACAGGCTGACCGCCCGCGCCATGCTGGAACTCGCGAAGCTGTACCGCGAGAGCGGAGACGTCGAAAAAGCTGAGGAGTATGCCGCCATCGGCACGCAAGCCCGGCTGGCCATTGGGGAGGTGTACACACATGCCGCGGACTTGGCAGTCCAAGCGGACTTGAAGGCGGCGGAGGGGAATTTCGACGAGGCTGATGCTTTGTACGCTCGCGCTACGGACATTGTCGACGGGATGCTGGTGAACGTGCCCACGCTGGATGCACGCAGCTCACTCGTGGCGGCCAAGAGCGACATCTATGTGAAGCACTTCACTCTGGCTGTCGAGAAGCTCGATGATCTGCCGAAGGCTTTCCGCATCGTGGAGCAAGCCAGGGGCCGGTCGGCGGCCGACGGACTACGGGCACGCCCGTTCGAGATGACTGGTGAACCTGGCGAGCGGAGCCCGGCGGACGCGAAGATCGCCAGGCTCCAGATGGACCTGAGACGAAGCGAGGATCCCAGGCAGAGGGCAGTGCTGTTGGACCAAATCTTCGAGGTTGAGCAGGAGTTGAAGCTCGAAGGCGCCGCGGTGATTAGCGGTGGTGTTCCAGTCGGATTGCACGAGCTGCAGCGGGTTCTCGGAGAAGATGAGCTCGTCCTTGAGTACGTTCTTAGCGAGCCTGCTTCGTTCTGCCTTGTGATTGACCGTAATGAGGTCGGCGTAGTGAGGCTGAACGGCCGCCGGCAAATCGAGGAGAAGGTCGAGCAGTACCTTTCATCAGTTCGGTCGATGAAGGTCAATCGGTCGCTGGCAGGAGACGTGTTCCGCGAGCTGCTGGCGCCGGTGAGCTCGCGCCTGGCGGAGAAGTCAAAGCTGATTGTCGTTCCTGACGGGACGCTCCACTGGCTTCCATTCGGCAGCCTTGTAGGACCGGACGGGAAGTACCTCGTACAATCGCACGTGGTAACGGCGGCTCCATCGGGTACGGTCCTGCACTTGTTGCGGACCTCCGATCGCGACGAGGGGCCGACACTGCCGCTATTGGCGGTCGGCAACGTCCAGTACGGCTCCAACCGAATCGCTCAGACACGCGGTCTCTATGACGTTGAAGGAGAGCGGTTCGGGACACTACCATCGACGTTGAAGGAGGTCAGCGAAGCGGCGACGATCGCCGGAGGGCAGAGCGTGTTGCTCATTGGCGAGCGCGCCACCGAGACTTCCTTCAAGGCCCAGCCGTTGTCCAGCTTCCGTATCCTCCACCTCGCCTTGCACGGGGTCGCCAGCACACAATATCCGGAACGCGCAGCCCTTGTCTTCGGGCCCGACGGCGCATCGAACGAGGACGGGTTGCTGCAGGCGCGCGAGATCGGCCGTCTCCGGCTCGCGGCGGACCTCGTGATCCTCTCGGCCTGCAACACCGGAATCGGCCGGTTGGAAGGTCAGGAGGGCGTGGCCAACCTGGTGCGGGCCTTCCTGTTTGCCGGTGCCAGAAGTGTCGTCGCAAGCCAATGGCCAGCCGATGACGTTGCTACCGCGGCACTCATGAAGCGCTTCTACACGCGTCTGGCCGAGGGACTCGACAGCGGCTCGGCGCTCCGGCGCGCCAAGCTGGACCTGATCGCGACCCACGGCGGCGAGGTTGCGCCATACTATTGGGCAGGATTCACGCTGGTTGGAGAGGGTTCAGCTCCAACGGAATTCACTCAGTAGGGACTGGCAAGTGGACCTGACGCCACAACAGAGAAAGAAGCTCCTGGGCAAGGTGGAGCGGCTCGTTGCCCGCAAGTTCTTCGACGCCAACTTCAATGGCCACGACTGGCCGGCGCTGGTGAAGGCCCGGGAGAAACAGATCCTGGAGGCTGGGAGCCCGGAAGAATTCGAGAAGGAGGTCCACAGCCTGGTCTCTCAGCTCGGAGTCAGCCATATCGGTTTCGGGCACGAGAGTTCGAGGCGAGTACCCTCCCGCCGTTCCATTTGCGCAACGTTCCGCAACCACGAGAGTTCTAACGGACCGTGCTGGGTCTTCCAGGACGTCCACGAAGACGGGCCTGCCTTCAATGCGGGCCTGCGACCAGGTGATGTGCTGTGCACGGTCAATGGCCGCGAGATCCGTCCGCCGGAGGATCCCGAATTCCCGATGGGCATCACGATGCCCGTGACGATCGAGAGAAGGGATGGGCAGCGGCAGTCGATTGAACTGGCGGTTCCGAAATCCAAGTCGAAGAAGTTCCCCTATACAGAGCCCCGTCTTGTTTCCTGGTCGAAGCTGGAAGAGGGCGTGGGCTGGCTGAAGGTCAGCATGTTCCCAGGCCAGGTGGGGATCGACATCTCCCATGACATTGATGAGGCCGTCCGACAGTTGGAGGACTGCGGCCGGCTGATCATCGACCTGCGCGGCAATTCCGGCGGCGGGATGGGCATGCTTCGGCTCATGAGCTATCTCACCCCGCACAAGTTGCCGGTAGGGTACAGCCTGACCAGGCGCCGGGCGCTGAAGGGCTACCGCAAGGAGGATCTTGCCCGGTTTGGCTGGATTCCGTCGCGCAAGATCGCTCTGATCTGGCTCGCCCTGCGATACGGCTTCGTGGACAAGTCAATCGCCGTTGTCACAGAGGGTCTAGGCCCGAAGCGGTTTCACGGAAGGATCGTCATCCTAGTGAACGAGCACAGCGCCAGCGCCAGCGAGGTGATTGCCGCGTTCGCCCAGGAGGACAAGCTGGCACGAATCGTTGGGACTCCGACCGTAGGGCGGCTACTCAGCGGTGATCCGCACCGCGTCGGGCACGGCTACATGCTGGTAGTGCCAACGGCAGCGTACCTCACCTGGAACGGTCAATTCATCGAGGGCAAAGGGATCAAACCGGACCACGAGGTGGCCTGGTCGCTCGAGTCAGTCCGCGAGGGGAAGGACCATCAGATCGAGAGAGCTCTCGACATTGTGAAACAGCTATAACCTGGATGACGCTCGAACGTATTCGAGTTGAAGTCTACAGGCCAGAGATGCCAAACGATGCCAGTAGTGGTGGTCCGGGTCAATCTAGGAGAGCCGGGCCAGGTGAACGAGTTCAGGCCAATTTGACAAGGCCAATTCGCCCCCCAGCCCCAAAAAATGGGGCATTCGTGATATAATTCGCCCACCAAGAAAGGAGACTCGCAGTGTCCAGCCGAGTCACAGCACTGATTTTCCTGTTCGTTTTTCTCACCTGCGCCGGACTCTTCGGTCAGGACGCCTTGACCAATGACACGGTCATGAAGCTGTTGCAAGCTGGTCTGGGCGAGGAGGTGATCCTCACCATGGTTAACACCCAGCCCGCGAAGTACAGCCTCGCGGCCGAGGACCTCATCAAGCTCAAAGAGGCCGGAGTGAGTGACGCCATCATCGCGGCGATGGTCCAGCGCAACGCCGGAATCACGCCGACGCCGGATCCGTCTGAAGCTTCGGCGACAAGCGACGAGCCGCTCGTCCCAGAGATTGGAGTGTACTACAAAAAGGATGGCAGGTGGGTAGACATTCCACCGGAGGTTGTCAACTGGAAGACTGGCGGGATCCTTAAGACTGTTGCCACGGCAGGCATCGTTAAAGGGGACGTGAATGGGCGGATCAATACTCCCAACTCGCCTACAAAGCTGGCGCTACCTGTTGAGTTCCTGATCTATGCGCCTGAAGGAACGGCTGTCACGGAGTATCAGCTCTTGGATTTGAGAGAGAAGGACAAGGCCCGTGAATTCCGAACGGTGACTGGCGGTGTATTGCATGCTTCCGGCGGTGCGACCCGGGACCTTGTTTCATACAAGGCAGACAGAATCGCACCGAGGCACTACGTCACGACAGTCACAAACTTAGCACCTGGCGAATATGGCTTCCTTCCGCCGAACCTCGCAGGCGCCCAGAGCGCCTCGGCCCAGTTGGGCAAGATGTACACGTTTTCGATTATCGAGTAGAGGGACGGTGAGGCTAGCAGGCGCAGCTAAACGCCGTGACTGTACGCGGAAGTGCGCAACCCTTTTTCTTGGCTTCAACCTGCTTTTGTCTATTGGATCGAAACGCCGGTATGGAATTCTTCTTGGGGCGACTCCGACATTTCGACATTCTTATCTTGCCGTGACGTGTACGGAGGCGGCAGTTCTTGCATCAACCGTCCAACAGCGGTAAAGTGTAGCTTTCTGGAAAATCGGATCTGAAAATGGGCGCTGCATTCCATCGCTATCCGAGTGAAGGGCGGCGTCCGCAGGACAACTCGCAGGCTGACGTCCCTCGAAGCCCACAACCGACCTGCCCGTCCAGGTCGGGGCAGCAACCACCACAATCAACGCCGTACCACTGCAGATCGCATCGACTAGTAATTCTGCTTGTGTTTTCAGCACTAGTTGTTGCGCCAACCGCTGGTACAGCTGCCCCCGCGACGCCAACTAATCCCACTCCAGGTTCGACGAGCAGCCCAGGGCCGACGTTAGGCAGCACCACGGTGAATCTGAGCTGGGGGGCTTCGAGCGGGGCGACCTCATATAACTTGGATGTAAGAGACCTCGTCAGCGGCGACCCGCTGCTAGCCACTGTCTACGTCGGGACATCCTTCCAAGTCAATCTGACCGCGGGAAGGCAGTATCGCTGGAGCGTAGCGGCGTGTGATAACACGGGCTGTTCTGTCTATACGACGCCCTTGTATTTCCAGACCACGGGAAGCGGGACCACGCCGACCCTGACGGCCTACTCGACGAGCCCGTCGCCGCCGGTGTTGGGGCAGCAGTTTACGATCAACCTGAGCGGGAACTACTTTGACCCGGCGACCGCCCAGATTCTGTTCACCGGGCCCGGGTGCAGCCCGTGCACGGTGCCCAACAGCGTGCTGAGCACGAAGAGCTCGACGCTGTTGATCGGGCCG
>CAYXVG010000006.1:53041-173011 GCA_964468205.1 uncultured Solibacteraceae bacterium
GTGACGCTGAACACGGCGGGCACCTACACGGTGGCGGTGCAGAACGGCTCGGGGGGAGCGACCTCCAACGGGCTGAGCCTGACGATCGGCGCCGCCGCAGTGACGCTGACGGCCTATTCTACGACTCCGTCCTCGCCAGCTGCCGGCCAGCAGTTCACGATCAACCTCAGCGGGAACAACTTCAATCCGTCGACGGCGCGGATTCTGTTTACGGGTCCGGGGTGCAGCCCATGCACGGTGCCCAACAGCGTGCTGAGCACGAAGAGTTCGACGTTGCTGATCGGACCGGCGACGCTGAACACGGCGGGCAGCTATACGGTGGCGGTGCAGAACGGCTCGGGTGGGGCGACCTCCAACGGGTTGAGCCTGACGGTGGGCGGCATGACGCCCTCGCTCAGCAGCTTGAGCACAAGTCCAAGTCCACCGGTGGTGGGGCAACAGTTCACTCTGACGATAAACGGGAGCAACTTCGATCCCGGCACGGCGCAGATCCTGGTGTTCGGCACGAGCTGCGGCCCGTGTACAGTGCCGAATGGAGTGCTGACGACGAAGACCGCGACCCGGATCGCCGGGCCGGTGACGCTGAACACCAGCGGGAGTTTCGACATCAGGGTGCAGAACGGGCCGGGAGGGGGCCAGTCGAACGCGCTGACACTGACCGTGGGGACGGCGACTCCCTCACTGACGGCCTATTCTACGACTCCGTCATCACCAGTGGCCGGCCAGCAGTTCACGATCAACCTGAGCGGGAACAACTTCAATCCGTCGACGGCGCGGATTCTGGTCACGGGGCCGGGGTGCAGCCCATGCACAGTGCCCAACAGTGTACTGAGCACGAAGAGTTCGACGCTGTTGATCGGGCCGGTGACGCTGAACACGGCGGGCACCTACACGGTGGCGGTGCAGAACGGCTCGGGGGCGACCCTCTCCAACAGCCTGGGACTAACCATCAACAGTGCGACGGGAACACCGTCAGGGACTCTTAACGCCAGTCCTTCGACTTGCCAGGTCATACCGCCGAAGACCACCTGCACGATCTCGCTCTCATGGAGCACGAAGAATGCCGGGGCCGCTCAGATCTGGGTAACCGACGCGCTCGGCGCCGACAAGCCGGTCACTGCTGGACTGAGCGGCACGTACACCGCGACATGGATCGAAGCCCTGCCGCAGAAGTACGTCTTCCACCTGTGGGACTACTCGAGTGGGAACAGAGGAGCGGAACTGGCGAGCGTGGCGGTTGCGGCGACGAAATCCTCCGCAGGGCAAACCGACTTCAGAATCTCTGTTCAACCCTCGCAGGGTCCGCCAGGCACCACCTTCACCTTCCTCGGATCAGGTGCGCCGGCAGCGCAGGTCCAACTCCGGCTGAGACGTCCGGGTACCGGCGAAGCGTTCGTGTTGTTGACGAGCGTCGGCGCGGGAACAGACGGGTCTTTCAATTACCGCTTCTCGACACAGACAAACACCCAGTCCGGCCGCTATGAGGTATTCGCAACGGTGGATCTCGGCGGAACCAACTCCAACACGGCAGTCTTCTCAGTTCAAGAGGTGCCCCCTGACACAACGAACGGCCTGAACAATGGCAACAACGCCACATCGAACGATCCCATCAACACTGCCACGGGCAACTATGTCTACCAGAGAACCGATCTCACACTGCCAGCCCGTGGGTTACCGTTAGCCTTTACCCGCGCCTACAACTCCCAGGATGGCACCCCCGGGCCGATGGGCGCCGGCTGGATGCACTCGTACATGGCTTCGCTGACCGTCTCACAGGCCGACGGGTCTGTGACCATCCACATGCTGGACGGACGCCTCGTCGTCTACGACAATCAGGATGGTGTCTACGTCTCCAGGTATGACAATGTTTACAGCACGCTGGAGTCCCCTTCACCAGGGATCTTCCTCCTCACTACAAAGAGCCTCGTGGCCTACCGCTTCGACAACGGCCGCCTGACGGCTGTCTCTGACAGGAACGGCAACACAATCCAGCTTGCTTACTCCGGCAACCTCCTGGCGACCATCACCGATACAGTCGGACGCCGGATTACGCTGGGATACGATGGCAGCGGCCACATCACCTCGCTGACTGATCCGACGGGCCGGACGCTGCGGTACGAGTACGACGCCGCGGGAAACCTCACCGGCTTCACCGATGCGCGCGGCGGCCGCTTCTCGTACACCTACGACGCCGCTTACCGCATGCTAACCGCCACCGATTCCGAGGGGAACCGATTCCTCACCAACGTCTACGACAGCGCCGGAAAAGCTGTTTCGCAGTCAGACGGAGAGAGCAATCGCTGGACGTACGCCTACGACACGGATGCCGACACGTTAATTACGACGATCACCGACCCCAAAGGGCGCGTGAGCTCCCATGTCCACGACCGCAAGTATCAGGTTCTCCGGATCACCGACAGTCTCGGGAAGAGCGAGGAATACGAATACAACGACCTGGGCAACCGGACGACCGTCAAGGACCGAAACGGCAACATCACGCGGTTCAGCTACGACCTGAGCGGCAACGTGATCGCCGCCTTCGACGCAAGGTCGAAGATCCGGGCGGCGTCCTACAATGCGCACAATGACCCTTTGAGCGGAACGGACCCTCTGGGCAACATGATTACCTTTGCTTACGATGCCCGTGGAAACCTGACTTCGTCCCGCGATCCGCTGGGCAACGAGACTTCGTTCGCGTACGATTCGTACGGGCAATTGGTGTCCAAAACGGACGCGGAAGGGAGGACCACTCGTTACGCCTACGATTCCGCCGGCAATCTAGTCGAGGAAGTGGACGCGCTCGGGAATCGAACTCGCCACGCGTACGACGAGATCGGCCGCCGAACCTCAACAACCGACGCCAACGGGTTCACCACAGCTTTTGCGTACGATCCCAACGACAATCTCGTGAGCGTCACGGATCCGCTCGGGGACGTGGTGCGGTACGCCTACGACGGCAACAACAACCGAATCCAGGTTACGGACCAGCGGGGGAACTCCACCAAATTCCGGTATGACGGAAACTACCAGCTCGTCGCCACAGTCAACGCGCGCGACAACGCCACCACCAGAGCTTACGATGAGCTGCGCAATCTGGCGAGCGTCACCGATCCCCTAGGCAACACGATCCGGTATGGCTACGACTCTGAGAATCGCCTCGTCAGCACGACCGATCCGAGTGGCGGCACCACACGCTACGAATACGACGCCCGCGGCAACCGCACCAGGGTCATCGATGCGCCGGGGAACGCGACCACGTTCGTATACGATCCCCTCAACCGCCTGATCTCCGCAAGGAACGCGCTCGGCCATGAAACCAGAACGGAGTACGACGACGCAGGCCGCATCGTCCGCCGCATCGACGAAGCTGGCAATGCCACCAGCTACGAGTACGACGCCGTTGGCCGGCAGGTCAAGATGACGGACGCGTTGGGAGGTGAAGTCAGCTTCCAGTACGACAGGGTCGGCAATCGAACGCGCATCACCGATACACGAGGTAAAGTCACCCAGTTCACCTACGATGGCCTGAATCGGCCTCTCACCATCACCGACCCACTCGGGAACGTGACGCGGAACCGCTATGACGCCGTAGGCAACCTGGCCCAACTCACCGATGGGAACGGCAACGCGAAGTCATATGAGTACGATGGCAACCGCCGCCTCAGGAAAGTCGGGTACTCCACCGGTGGGGCGGTTCAGTACGAGTACGACGCTGTGGGCAATCGGATCCGGATGCTGGACCTGATCGGCGAATCCACGTACGCCTATGACAATTTGAACCGTCTCGAGACGTATCGGAGCCCGGCGGGCGCCACCCTCGGATTGGAGTGGGATGCGGCGTCAAACCGGGTAGCAATACGCTACCCGGGAGACCGGCTCGTCACCTACACCTACGATCCGAACGGCCGGATCTCCAGCGTGCAGGATTGGAACGGCTTCGAAGCGGACTACACCTACGATGCCGCCGGCCGGATCGCAGGCGCCCGGTTCTCTAACGGCCTCACCAGCCAATACGCCTACGACGCAGTCGGACAAAACGTTGGGATCGAGCACAGAAACGCAACCGGCGTGATCTACTCGGAGACTACCACCTGGTCACCCAATGGCAACCCGACTTCGAGCGACATTTCTGGTTTGAACTCTCCAGGACTGCCCTCGGAGACTTCCCCCTACACGTATGATGACGCAAACCAACTGACTACGTGGACGTACGGAACACCCGTACATGACAAGAACGGCAACCTCGTCGTCATGCCCGGATTCGGGGGCCCGACGACCTTCAGCTACGATCTGAACAATCGCGCTACCGGAATCAGTGGCCCTGAAGTCAGTGCCACCATGAGGTACTACGGTGACGGCAAACTCGCTGAACTGAGCTTACCGAATGCGCCGCAGCGGTTCTTGCTCGATCCGATTTCGGCCAGTAACCGCATTCTCGGAGACTTGGACACAACTGGTGGCATCCAGGCCGGCTACGTATATGGCCCCGCAGGATTAGCGCTCAAGATCACCAGCGGACAAACCTACACGTATCTCCACAATCTGCAAGGCTCGGTTGTAGCATTGCTGGATGGTGCTGGCTTCATCCGGAACAGCTACCGCTATGATCCATTCGGCAAACAATTGAGCGTATCAACGCAGCAGGTTGCCGATTCATTTGCGTTTCTGGGCAGCTCCTCGGTGCCGAGTATTAGTCAATACTCCCTTACGAGCTACCGCGTTTACGATGCACGGTTGGGAAGGTTTTACGGCACAGATCCTTTGCGGTTTGATATAGACCTGTCTAGCAGCCCATTCGTTTATGCCAGACAGTCACCGGTCAGATCGATCGATCCATCGGGACTAGCTGCACAACAGGTACTGAGTCTGTCCAGCGACGTGTCTACCATAGCAGCCGAGCTCCTCAAGAGGAACATCCTGGTCGTAAATCCAACGACTGGCATGTTCGACGTCGTCAAAGATCTGCCCACGGACTTGAAGGCGATCGGATCAGTCGATGCAGCTCTCTCTTCCATAGTCTTAGCCCTAAACTTCTACCAGGAGGCAACAAGCGGCACCAATAGCGACCTCGCCTTGGCTCACGCATTCTCAGGGCTAAGCGTAGATGCCCTCAGTATGATTTACGGTCCTCTCTCTGCAGTTCTAGCAACCTGGAGTATCTCAACGACCGTAGGTGGGGCGATTGGTTCCCACCTGGGTGGGGCAGTGATTGGCGCTGCTGATTTGATCGGACAAGGAGACAACTTCACTCAGTGGAGCAGTGAGCCAAGTTGGGTGGACGATGTGACCGTTGAAAAGCTGAATCCTCTGTACTGGGCGAAACGTGGGGTGAATGGCTTGCTGAATCGGGTGGTGGGCCAATGAAGCGAGTGATTCTCTGCCTCCTATTTGCAGGGCTGCTCCACGCGGCAACCGAGTACAGCTACGACGCAATCGGTCGGTTGACCAAGGTCGTTTACTCGGATGGCACTGCAGTGAGCTACACCTACGACTCCGCCGGCAACCGCTTATCGCAGGTGGTCACGAACCCGGCTGTACCTACCCCCAGAGCCGCTGTCGACAGGGCGAGTCTCACATTGTTCGCCATCGAGGGCCAGGCTTCCGCGACAGAGGTTGTGCTGATCCAGAACACCGGCGGCGGTTCTTTGCAGTGGAACGCGAGCGCGTCCGTCCCCTGGCTGAGCGTCACTCCGGGCTCGGGCGTGAATGCGACCCCGATTAGTGTCACCGCTTCTGCGGCGGGCTTAGCTCCCGGTTCGTACAGCGGAGACCTGATCATCTACGCCGCGGCGGTGAACACGCCGCTCGCGATCCCTGTGACGCTGACCGTAACAGCGTCACCTGAGCGGCCTGCAATCAACTCGGGCGGGGTGGTATCCGCTGCCGGCTATCAAGGGGTTGTAGCTCGGGGATCGGTCACCAGCCTGTTTGGCTCGATGCTTGCCAGCAGAACCGAGATTGCGACTGGCATTCCGCTCCCCCTGACCCTCGCTGGCGTGCGCGTGACGGTGAACGGCCTGGATGCGCCTCTGTGGTTCGTCTCACCCTCTCAGATCAATTTCCAGATCCCGTTCGAGGCACCGCTCACAGGAGTTGTTTCTGTCGTCGTGTACCGCGATGGTGTTGCGAGCCAGGCGGTCGAAGTGGAGTTGGCCGACTATGCCCCGGGGGTTTTCACGTATGAGAGGGAACCGGGTGTTTTTGATCCCATCGTTACGCGCGATGATTTGCTCATCAGCCCAACGAACCCCGCGCGGCCTGGAGACGTCCTTGTGGTCTACGGAACCGGACTCGGGAATCTGACGGTGCTTCCGCGAACCGGCGAAGTCACGCCTGATCTGCCGCTCGCATCGTCACAAGCCGCTCCTTCGATCACCCTCGGTGGCGCACCCGTCGAGGTGCAGTTCTCGGGCATGACTCCCGGCGCGATCGGACTAGCGCAGTTCAATATCAAGCTGCCTGAAGCGCTTCCGCCAGGCGAAAACCTGCCGCTTGTCATCCGGTTTGGTGAAGTGGCGAGTCAGCCGGTGATGCTGGCGGTGTTGCCTCTGGATGTCGTCGAGGAATTGCCGGATCTGGTGGTGACTTCATTCACCGCGCCCACGACCGGTGTGATTGGTGGGCCACTATCCGGGATGCGGGTGGAGATACTCAACCAGGGCAACGCCGCGGCGGGAAGGTTCAGGATCGGTTTCTATTTGTCAACCGACCCGGTGGTCTCGACGTCGGATCTGGATACCGGCTGGTTCTGCGACGCGGAAAACGGCCTAGCCGCGAATGCAAAGTACGCCTGTGTCGGCGAAATAGGGATCCCGGCTGGAGTTCAGCCGGGGACCTATTATCTCGGAGCCATTGCGGACGATCGCGGAGTTGTGACGGAATCTGAGGAAAACAACAACAACCGGACCGGTGACAGCGGCCCCATCACCTTGACAACTCAGGCGGTGGCACCGGATCTCGTGGTTACCACGTTCAGGACGCCCGTGGTCGGGACAATCGGTCAGGTCGCACCAGCCATGCGAGTCGAGGTGCTCAACCAGGGCGATGCTCGGGCAGGCAGTTTCCGGATCGGCCTCTATGCATCCAGGAAGATCATCCTTTCGACTTCGGACTTCGAACACGAGCTTCGGTCCTGTCCCGTCAGCGTCGGATTGGATCCGAGCGCCACGTTCGTCTGCGCCGGCGAGTTCGACATTCCCGCTGGAATCTCGCCGGGCACGTATTTCCTGGCTGCCTTCGTGGACGACCGACGGCAAGTGCCTGAATCCAACGAAAGCAACAACGTCATTACCAACTTCTTCGGAACTATTGAGCTTGTGGCGCCGCAGTCGCTTCCCGATCTGGTAGTCACGTCGTTCACCGCACCCACGAACGGCACGATCGGAAGGACGATATCCGGGACCCGGTTGGAGGTGCGAAATCAGAGTCCAACTGCTGCTGGAAGCTTTCGAATTGGCTACTACCTGTCGAGCGATGCCGCGATCTCGACCGGGGACATAGACACGCAATGGTTCTGTGCCGCCACCAACGGCTTGGCGCCCGGTGCCAGTTTCGTTTGCACAGGCGAAATCGGCATCCCGGCAGGAATCGCGGCAGGAACCCTTTATCTTGGAGCCTACGTCGATAATCAGGGCGAGGTGGCGGAGTCGAACGAACGGAACAATTACCGTGTTAACGAACTTGGACGTATCACGGTTTCGCAGTGACATGACATTTCCGAGTGGCTCGAGAATCGGCAACCGACCGCACGCGGGTGAATGCTCTGTTCCGGGTCGACCGCGCGAAGATCGGTGGATAAGTGGGTGCCACTGGTCTATAGTTATCGTACTTCCACAGAGTACTCCGTCCACGGCCAGGGTTCTTCCCGAACTCCGAGCACGTGGTCTCCAGGCTCCAGGGGCGAGGTATCCACTCGAATGTTCAGCGACGTAGTACCGTTTCTGATCTCGGCACGCGCGCTCCCTGCGACCACAGCTTCGTCTCCCGACGGGCCAAGCCGGATCGAGTAGTTCCCCTCCTCGCTGCCGACGGGCAGAACGATGGTCAAAGCAAGGCGACCCCGAGGAAGAACTAGCTCTGATCCTTCGGGTGTGGGGACTCCCGGGGACTCGCCCCTCACCGGGGAGTGGCCCCGCAGGTCCAAGGAGGCCTGTTCGTACACGGGGGTGGGCGGTTCTTCCCTTACGATCTGCGGCTCTCGCGGCAGCGTTCTTTGACGGCCAAAGTAGTCATAAGCCAGTACGCTGGCCACGATCACGAGAGCCGCTACTCCGAGAAATACTGGCACCTGGCGCCAAAACCTGACACCGCGCCGATAGCCGTAAAACTCGCGGAAGCAGGGGGAGCATATAGAGAGATGATCCATGACAGCTTCCTGCCGAGCTCGCGGAAGATCCGGACTCCCATGCGCGACAGCCTTGAGCGTCTCATGGTCCGGGCATCCGAGTCTCTGCGGGTTCGGATGATGCTCCATAAACAGCTTCTTGGCGAGACGCAGAAGATGCCGCTCCTGGTCCTTCGAGAAAGGCCGATCTGTGTGCCGCTCTTCCATCCTGCTGCTCTTCATTGCTCCGAACCGCCTTCGTCGTCGGGCGGTCGACGTCTGCGGCTCAGCATGCGTTCCCAAGCTTTTCGGATTCCATAGCGAAACAAGCCTCTGGCGTTTTCGCCGCGCGCAATTCCCAGGTGCTTCGCGATCGTCTTCCAGGAGTCGCCGGCCGACCAGAACTGGTAGAGTGCGCGGGTCCGCCCATCCGCGTGGCTGAGCAGTATCTCCACCTGGATCTCCTGATTCAGGCTCGTGACCCACGCATCCTCGTCGCGAGCACCCATCCGGCCGAGGGCCTCCGTAGGATAGCCATACTGCACTCGGGACTCCTTCAACTGGATGCCCGCCAGTTCCCGGACGACGGACCTGTACACGTAGGCTTCGAGGTTGACGATTTCCTCTCCTTTCGATTGATTCTGCATCCTCTCCCACACGGAGTGCACGACTTTTTCAAGGATCTGAGGCGCTCGAGCCTCGTCATGCAGAAATTGGCCGGTGACGTAGACGACTCGCGAGAAGACCGCTTCGGCCGCGTTCAACAGGTCCTGGCCGATTGGTTCGCCGTTGCGGTCCTCTGGGTTCACCCAGAAAAGCGGCTGTGTCGGCTTCCTTTCGTCCATAGCAGCCATTCGGCGGCACCTGCCGGCGACATTCTTGCGGCGCGTTGGCGCCGGGAGATCCCCAACACTCAATAGTCTAGAGGCAATCCAGCAGCCAAAGCGGAAAAAGATAGTGCACCCAACCGGACGTGGCGGCTTAGAAATTGAACCTTGCTCCGAGCTGGAAGGCTCGGGGACCGCCCGAGCCGAAGACCTGGGTGATGCGCGTGGCCGGCTGGCCAAAGCTCTCTGGTTCCAGCAAGTTGAAGTTGTATCCAGAGAGATTCGCCACATTGAAGACGTTGAACACCTCGCCGAGAATCAACAGCGTATACCGTTCGCTGAGGGAGAATGTGCGACTCAGCCGCAGGTCTTGCGAGTACAAGGTGTCTCCAAACTGGAACTGAGCCGGCAGTGTGACAGGCGGGATCAACTGACCGGTGGGCGTTCGGCCGCCGGCGAAGTTCCGGTTGAACTCGTCGACGATCCCCACGATCTCCGCTTCATCGACACCTCGGTTGAGCTCATTCCACGACGTTCCGGGCAGGAGATCGTTGATGGTGCCATCCCCGTTCAGGTCCAGGCCGGCCATCTGGGCGGTGAATGGTGGCCGGCTACTGACGGTCGAGATGAACGAGAACCGGAACATCCACGGGAGGTCGACGATGCCGGATACGGTAAGCAGGTGCCGACGGTCATTCGGCAGCGGGCCGTAGCTCTCGAACCAGTCATTGTTGTTGATGACGCCGTTGAGGCCAGTCGCACTCGAAAGGGCATAGGAAGCCAGGAACTGGAATCCACGGGAGAACCTCTTGTCGACTCTCACCAGCAGCCCTTTGTACTTGGAACGCCCGCCGCTTACCTGGATGCCGATCCGACCGGACGAGCATTGCGCGGTCAGCTCCAGCAATTCAAGGCCTGCACACTGCCGAATCACGGGACCAGCCACGCTGCTCCATCGGTTGAAGTCGATGTTGCCCATGTTCTGATGGATGTGGTGCTTGTAGGCGAAATCCACGCTCAGAACCATGTCCGTAACGAGCTCGCGTTGGATGCCGACGTTCAGGTGTTGTGAATAGGGCGCCGTGAAGTCCCTGGCCATCAATCCCGACCCCTGTTTGAAGACCTCGATGTTCCGAACCGACAGGTCGGTGTTGTCGGGGTCGCCGAGTTGTTGCTCGAGAAATGAGCGGATGTCGGGAAGGACCATCATCAGGTGCTCTGCTCTGAAGTTCGTCGGTCCATCTCGGAATCCGAGGGGGCGGAACAGGGGAACGCCGGGGACCGCAGGCAACGGATTCGGGATTATCGAGCCGTCGACCACGAACCGTCCGCTCCCACGGGGGCCGATCGTGGAGCGCTCCTGGAGGCGGTCGATTGCCAGAGGCAGCGCATTGTAGATGCCGGCGCCGGCGCGCAGCACGGTTTTCCCGTCATCCGTGATGCTCCAGGCGAAACCCAGTGAGGGACCGAAGTTGTTGAGGTCCCGGCGGGTGGGCGCCAGTCCCTGCTGTCCAAGCAGAGGTTCCAGATAGGCTGGCTTGCTCAAGTCGTGGTTGGCGAGATCGGCGTGATAGGCGTACGACAATCCGAAGTTGACCGTGAGACGCGGTCGCACGCGCCAGGTGTCCTTCCAGTAGAACCTCCAGATGTGGCTCGTCCGGCCCTCATCAAAGTTGAACGGCGGAGGGATGCAAGGATCGCCAAAACCGGTGGAGAAGCCGAGCAACGGTAGTTGGAGGATGTCCTCGAAGGTATCGAACGACGCAGGAAGGGGGATCCTGGCCTGGGGAGGGACGGCCGGATTGGCGTTGTAGGCCCTCACGACATCCGGTGAATAGAGCACCATGGCAGCCGGCTCCGCGAACTGGCTGAAGCCAGATCCCCTGTCAAGGTGCCACTCAAAGCCGAAGCGGAGCTGGTGATGGCCCTTCTGCCACGTTACGTTGTCGACCGTGTGGTATCGCCGGAAGTCCCCACCCTGGGGCACCAGGGCGTGATTGCCCATCACTAGGTCCTCGCCAAGGATGCCGATTTGGGGCTGTTGCAGACCGATGCAGTTGGCGCCGCAGTCGGAAGCTGACGGCGCTGAGTTCCGCGTGTGCCAGTACCAGTAAGAGAACCGGAACTCGTTGATCATGCTTGGATTGATGGCAGTGATGAGGGAACCAACGCTCTGATCCGCCCAGTTGGAGTTCTTGCTCCAGTTCGAAGGCAGGCTGCCGGGAGAGGTTGGCGGATTGAACCCGTCGTTGCCGTCGTGGGAGTACCGCACGAACACGCTGTTCTTGTTGTTCACGCGCCAGTCGAAGCGGACGCTGATTTGGTTGCCAGTGAAATCCGTCGGGAAGATTCCGCCGAATCCTGTCAGCCCAGACGCCCGCGGCTGCACGGTGGCCACCCCGTCTTGGTTGTTGTGCTCAAAGTTTGCGAACACGAACAGCCGGTTCCCCTTGAGCGGACCGCCGATGTGGAATCCGGCCTGGCGCCGGGCGAAGAAAGGGTCTACGTTGGCCGGCTCGCGCTGGAGCGCCGGGTATGCCGCCAGGTTGTGATCCCGGAAGAAGACGAACGCGCTCCCGTGGTAGTCGTTGCCGCCCGAGCGTGTGACAACGTTGACCGCACCCGCTCCCGTGAGGCCGGTCGCCAGGTCGAAGTTCACTGTTGAGATCTGGAACTCATGCACGCCCTCCTGCGAGAAGTTCTGGGGCGTGCCGCCAATGATGGGACTGATTATCGGGCTTCCATCCATCGTAACCCTGGTTTGGTCCGCGGGAGATCCCAAGATCGACACGTCAAACTGGCTCGTGAAGAAGCCGGCATCCGGCACGGTCATGACGCCCGGCTGTAGTACGGCGAGCTGGAGGAACTCACGCCCGTTCAGGGGCAGGTCTTCAATTTGACGACGCGAAATCACAGCGTCAATGCTGTGTTTCTGATGTGCGATGAGAGGCGCCGATTCGATAGCTTCGACGAGCTGCTGCAGTACGCCGACGGGCAGCGTGAAGTCAACCGTTGTTGTTTGACCGGTTTCAACCAGAGCTGTCTTCGCAGGCGTCTGAAAACCCTCCGCCTCTGCCGTGACCTCGTATGTGCCGGGAGGCAGGACCGGCACTGTGAACCTACCGTCTCCTCTGGTGACCACGCTGCGACTGAGACCGGTCGCCCGGTTCGTCGTCGTGACCCGTGCGTCCGGAATGACGGCTTCGGACTCGTCGTATACCGTTCCCCCGAGTTCCCCAGTGGGCACCTGTGCAAGAGCAAGGTTGGTCGTTAACCACAAGGAATGGACAAGGAAAAGTAGCACTCGGACCTGTTGAGGCATCGCATCCCCTCCTCTTCTCCTTCTATTGGGCCATACCCGGCCACTGACTGTATGAGGAGCCTCTGGCAGGAGAACGGAGAATAATTCATTGAAATTTAACACGGGCCGTGGGCTTGGTGAACGCTTTGAAGCCTCCGGTGATGCTGGGCACGTGAGGACGTTACCGTGTGACGAAGGCGTCGGCGTCCCGAAGCCACTCTTCGAAGCTGGGAGAGGGACTGTGCGGGGCCTGACTCCACCGGGAGCTGCAATGTGCCCGGTAGGCGACAATCCTCTCGCCGCGCAGGTGGGTTCGAGCGGCTGCGCGAACGGCGTCAGGTCGCGTGTCAGACTTCGCCTCCACAACGAAGTGGTCCTCGATCCACGCTAACAGCTCGTGCCACAGCCAAGTTGAAACCTCAGCACCCTCGGCGTGCTCCCTGGTGAGTTGGCCCGAGAAGCCAGGGCATCGCTGGTCGAGAACGGACACGAGGTACGCGGGGACCTCGCCGGCAGTTTCAACAATGAGGCGAGCCCAGAACGCGAACGCCTCCCACTCGATGTACTCCTTCACGAGAGCGGCGGGTTCATCGGCGGTCGACGTCACGCCATCAGCACTCGTGCGGTTCCACAAAGCTTGCCGGTGCCATTCGTCGAAGGATGGGTATGGCGTCGGCGGGCACTCGCGCCAGGCTGATTCGGTGCGCGTCCAGTGCTCCCAGACCTGCTCGGAATGGGGGTCGCGCCCACAGTAATAGTGAAGAGCGTCCAGCCAGCCACCATCGTGAGCGGCTTGGAAAAAGTGCTCGTCCACCCAACTTGAAAGATCGACCCAGATTGATTCGTGGTCGGATGGCTTTCCCCGGCCATCAAGGAAACCTGGGCATCGTTGGTCAATTTGCTGGCGGAGCCAGTCAGGCAGCTCTCGTTCGGCATTGATGACGGCTCGAACCCAGAGGCCGAAGGACAGCCACACGATCAACTGCCCGCAGGAATCGGCAAGGTCGCGCCACGGCACCATGAGCGACTGCTCCCGCATCGCCCGGTGAATTGCGGCGCCCGCTGAGGCGCGCATGGCTGGAGGCCTGCCCCTCGTTCTCTTGGCGCTGTCGAAGCGTCGCATCCCTCCTGTTCTCCTTGCGTCGTAGGTGGCTACTTTACTATGAGGCGCCCGGCTGCGGAAAACGGGAAAAGATTGACAGGAATTTGACACAGCCCGCTGCGATACGGTGCGCGTCGCAGCCGATGCACTGCCTCATGCCGCTGCAGTGCCTTTTCTCCAAACCTTATGCGGGGCATTGTACTCGCGGCGCTGGCAGCCCTCTTCACGTAGTAAGTACTCGACGTTCGCGGGGATGGATGAGCGAGGGAGGCGAGCGCGCCGGTACGGATGGAGTACGAACGAGAGCGCTCCGCCAGTTTCTGAACCGGCTTCCGGCGGGGCGTCCGGTGGCGTGAAGGTGATCGGCGGCTGGTGCTGGCTGATGGCGGAACTGGAGGCGGCCGGCTTGGAGCCGCACCTGGTCGGTCCCTATGAGGCAAGAAGCCGATGCGGCGACCCGAGCCGACGGTACAACGGAGCCGGATGCGGCGCTCCTGATGGCTGATGGCGGTCGCGGCCTACAACCTGTGGCGAATTCCAGAGCTTCGGCTGACGGAGGCATCATGACACCGCTAATCGGTCCCAGTGGATCGGGCAGAGTGGTCGTCGACGGGTCGCTGATCCCAAACCCGGTGTTCGGGCTGCCCACGGTGCCGATTGGACATCCGCTGGATTCTCCGGACGGCCCCACGCAGTTCACCGGCACGGAGTTCATAGCGTTTCTTTCCGACTTGAAGCCGTTTCTGCAAGAGCAGTTCGGTGACCCCAACAACACGGATCTGTCAATCCGGAACATCGAGGTATTCAAGCAAGGAACGGGCCTACTTGCGCACGACTTCACGTCGCCGTACTTCTGTACTTCTTTCACCTCAACATCGGCGTGCAACGGGAGCTGCCCTTTGATCTCTTCCTCAGCGCCGATTTCGTATTGCCACGATTTGTCGATCAAAACACCGGTTTGAGCGATGCTGCCCGCTCCGGAAAACCGGCCAAGTACACTGCCGATACCGAGAAGCCGATGTTGGCTCTGTTAGATCAACCTCCGCCGAAGGGCTACGCTCAGTGGTCCGGTCCACTGCTGGCAGAGGAACTGGGCGACGTTGATGTGCATCAAGTGTGGCGACTGCTGCGGCAGCGCGGCATCTCATTGGTCAGGCGGAGGAGTTGGTGCGTCAGCACCGATCCGGAGTTTGGCCCGAAAGCTGCCGATATTGTTGGCCTCTATCTCGATCCGCCTGAGAAGGCACTGGTTCTATGCGTCGACGAGAAGCCCTCCATTCAAGCTCTGGAGCGTGCCCAGGGCTGGCTACGGCTACCGGACGGGAAAGCCCTGAACGGTTTCAGCCACGGCTACAAGCGTCATGGCACGACGACACTGTTTGCCGCCCTGGACGTGGCCACGGGCCAGGTTCAGACCGGACACTATCAACGGCGGCGGCGACGAGAGTTCCTGGACTTCATGAACGGGGTTGTGGCGGCACATCCGGAGCTGCATACAGCAAAGAAGGGCTAATCGGGCTCGCGGTTCCGCCAGTGGGCCTCGTTCGAGGATTCGTCCCACACCTAGCCCGGCTTTTCGAGGCTGTAGTCTTCCTTGACGTTGTTGGTGAAGTAGTAGCGTAGCAGCCGACGTCGCGCAGGTACTGCGGATACATCTTGTCCCGGAATACCGTTCGGCTTCCCTTCGGAATCAGCGTTCAGCTTCGTCGGAATCCCCAGCATGCATAGAAACCCATCTGTTCCCCAAAACCGTAGGATCGCTGAAAACAAACATCACTCCGGCCTTGACATGTCAACTCGCTGACAGAACCTCTACGTCGTTTTCTCAAGCTTTCAACGCCGCGAAGGATGCGTCGTGATCTTATCTCACTGGAGTGCCGTTTCAGGATCTAGGTCGGTGTCTCGACCGTGGATTGCAGTCAGGGCCTTCTGGAATTCCGGCCCAGATTCGCCTGCAGCAAGCAGTGCGAATGAGATATAGTTTTCTAGGGCAATATCTGGATCCGTGGCCCGTTCAGCGCGCTCCAGATAGCTCCGCGCAATGCCACGAAGCGCAGCACCGGCTTGCCGCCGCGCATTGGCCTTCACTTCCTCGGCCATCTGAAGTGTCTTTGCTTCTTGGTCCACTCGCGGGCAAGTGACATTCTGGACTGGTGTGCGCGGTCGACCGCTCAACCCACCCAATAGCAGATCCGTGAGGCTTGTGCTGTGGCTCCAATCGCTATCCCGCACACCACTTCTCGCCAAGCACGTTTCGTGCAGCGTTCCCTCCGCCTTGCCAACCGAAGTAGTACGGCTCAAGATATTGTCATCAGCGTACAGCTCCAGTTGAATCTCTCCTGTCGTGGTTATTAGCTCTTCCCGATAGGAATAGTCATAGAAGCGGCCGTTCTGCGACACGCTCTTGGAGTCCACCTTCCGGCTTTCGCGCTGGATGTTGAGTGCGCACACTCCAATCTGTCCGGAGAGAATCAAGAAGTTGTGATCTGCCTGAACCGTAGATCCAGCCCTTATGCTCTGCAGGACCTCTTTAGCCTGATCTTGGCCTAGCAATTGAACATTTGCCGTCGCCTCCCCGACTAGGGCGGACTCGACGGTTCCCGCCACAGATTTGGCTACCTCGGCACATTGCCTATTGACACTGGTTATGACCACACCGGCCTGAACGCGAGCCAATTGGCGGGCTGGTTCAAGTGCTTGAGCCAACAAGGCGTCTACTTCGCTATGGCCGGGCTGATAGGCCTGCGCTACTCTTAGCTGCAGAAGCGCCGTCGCAAACAGTTCTCGCTCCATCGCGCGCCTCGCTTCGCGGACATGATAATCGGCAAGCTCGTGGTTTACACGAGCGAGCGACTGAAGTAAACCAGGCGACGAGCAGAGATTCACAGCTAGGTTCAGTTTCTGCCTCGCATCCACGAACGCTTTCTTATCCTCCTGGCTGACAACCGTTCGTACTTCGATCTCCTTGTCCCCAGCCCCGCCTGGAGGGGCTTCAGATTTTGTGGTAGGGGCTATCGTCGCCTCTACCACACTGCGAGCCTGCCGATAAAGCTGCGCTCCGTACTCGCAGTTGACTTCCCCGAGTTCGACTTGCACGCGAGAGTCTTGACCCTGTTCCTCTGTCAGCTTGGTCAGCACGTCATACGCCCTACCAGGTTCTTCAGCCGAGCGAAACCGCCTAGCGTCGACCAGCGCCAGTCGGATCAGCATTTCCCGTCGTCCTTGCCGAGCCTCCTCAGAGTCAGGCACCAGATTCAGTGCCATTTCGAACTCGTGCAGGGCTTGCCGCAACGGCTCTTCGCTTCCGGGTTCGAAAGTCAGTCCACGGGTTCCTACAACCTGCTCAGCCGCTCTGGCCGCCTGCAAATGACTATCGTGACTGCTCGCGACTGTTTCGCTATATGCGACGGCAAAGTCCGTGAGCAGCGGATCGGACAGGTATTTCTCCAGAGGCTCCCACTCTGCCAGTGCGTCATCCCACTTCTGCTCTCGACTAAGCTGTGTTCCAGAACGAATTCTGTCGCGGACGTCCTGCTCTTCTTTGCGAATAGTCGCCAGCTGCTCGGCAGCCGGCCCGGTTCCGCCAGACATGGCAACCAACCGCTGACCAAGTTCCTTGGCCTCCTCAATTGCGCCGAATTCTCCGTCTCTGAATCGCCCTAACGCAGCATCTAGGCAGCCACTAGTCGCTTGCGTTAGCCCGTCGCTCGCTTCTCGCACGCGATAGCTGGACACTCTTCCGAGATAGAACGTCCACTGTCCTACATTTGCTTCCTGCTGGGCATGGCGGAAAAGTGCTTCCTCTTGGGTCATCGACGGTGTCAAGATGAACATCTTCCAGACCGAACTGATCGGGATCATCTGTTTTTGTCGTGAACGACCCTCGCGGGTTACTCCCTCCAAGGACATGGCGGCATACTGTCCCAGTGACACCGACTCGTTTCGCCGTGGCTCCACGTTGGGGATTGCTAGCATCTCTTCACCGACTCCAGCGGATACGTACATCAAGCCATCCCTTACCTCGAGTTCACTCAGGTCCCGGAGTCTTACCTTTTTCATGCGATTGAACGCCTGTCGCGAGACAACGCTTTGCGGCAATTCACGTAGCCCTGTGGCGATCCGCACCTCCCCTTTTCCGCCGATCTTGTAGTCCCGGATTGTCGCCAGATCCGGCTCAAGATCTGTTGAGCAGGCCTGATTGCTCTCGATCCCGGCCTGTTTGACAAGTACGAGGGCATTCTCTTGTCCAAGGCCGGCCACAGCGAGCCACAGCAAAAGGGTTGCCCCTGAAAACAAGATTCTTAGAAACCGCATTGACTTTCACCTCCTCCTTCCGCTACGCAAAGCCTGATATCGAAGCCCGATCGACATCGGTTGAGCCGGATTCACCGGCCGCACTCTCATGCGTGCGCGCAAGAACCCATTCGCCGCACTTGGATGCTCGACGATGCTCAAGAGAGTGCAGTTGCGGCACTCCCCGCTCACGTCAATTGCAACGCCCGGAAAACCTCCACGGACCCGAATCACCTGCCAGACATTCTCGACGGCTTCCAAATCGGCCTCGATAATCCCAGAACCTTCTCCTCCGGCTGCCGCTTGGGACTCGAGCCAGACTTCAATGCTTGACCCAATCGCAATCGCCCTGCCTAACACCATTTCTGGAGCGGCTACCTCAGCAGGCTGGACCCTAATCGCGATCTCGCTGCGAGCCTCCAACCCGCGGCTGTTACGAGCGGTGACACGGATCGTTGCGGAGGAGATGCCTCGCGCAGCAGCGGTGGGTCCAGGAGAGAACACGGCCGTAGTCCCTCTTCCCTCGATCCGTCCTGCGCTCGTGGACCAGAAGTATTGAAGTGTATCCGCGTTGGGATCGGTTGCAGCAACTGTAAGCATCACGGTTTGATTTGAAGCCACTTCCTGACGGTCGGCAGTCAACTGAACAATCTTGGGGCTCTCGGGTGGGTTAGGAAGACCTAGCGGAAGTGTCGTGCCCTGTCGGGGTCCAGGATTCAGTACAAACCGTCCGACAACCTGCGTGTAGTATGCCGGTTGTTGTTGCCCTTTCGTTGCCTCATCGACCCGCCCTGCGACGATTTCAGTGATCTCACCCAAGCTCAGTCCAGGCTCTCGAAGAGTTGAAACGAGGTGCTTGGTAAATATCCCGTTATTTTCCGCTGGGTTGTCTTCGGCTTGCTGGCCCGTGGCCGCGGCAAAGAGGATCGCAGTGCCCCGAGCCGGGTCCATAGGAGCCAAACCTCTCGACGCAGAACGACCTCGACCAGCGAGGTACGGATTGTCGCGGCAGGCGTCCAGGATCAGGAGATTCAGCCGTGCCCCCGACCGTTCCATCGGTGTGACAATGTCCTCGTCGACTCGTATTGACGCGCGTTTCACGCTGAGTTCATCCAGACCACGTTCGTCGTAATCAATCGGCAGCACGTAGTTCAAGCCCTCAATCTGAACTCCGTGGCCCGCATAGTAGAGAACACCGACGGCCCCTGGGCCCAGGCTGCCGACAAACTCCCTGATAGCGCGGTCCATGCCAGCCTGCGTGGCGTTCAACACCGACCGCACATCGAATCCCAAGTCCGTCAGCACTTGCGACATCGCTCGCGCATCGTTGACAGGGTTCTTCAACGGTCTACCTCGAGACGAGTACTCCGAGTTCCCGATCACAAGGGCAATGCGACGCTCATCCGTCACTGTCGTCTGTCCCCAAATGGAAGAGGCGACGATCGCTACTGCGCTTAGTCGGAATAGCGTCTGACGCATAGCGACTACCGATGATCTAGCCGGATCTCCAGGGCGACCCCCCCGCTGGCAGCGACATACTGTGCGGTTTGTCCGGGTTCTTCGACAGTCTCCAGGATTAGGCCTCGCTTAGAGCTTTCAATGTTCCTGGCCAATTCAGTCGTTCGCCTGGAATCCAGTACCTCACCAGGCCTGACTCGCATGTCATCAGCGGGAGTCCAACTCGGTGTCAAAAACACCATTAGGCGCTCCGTCCCGGTCTCCGTGTCGAACCGGAAATAGCCCGAGGGAGGAACGACGTTGTCGGCCCTAGCCTCAATAACGTTGGCCCCCGCGTTCACCCTCTGGTCCGGGAACAGCAGTTGTGATGACCCGTCTCCTCTCATCTGCGCAATTGTGAGTCTGCCGGTCACGTTGCTCTGGATGTGGAGCCGAATTCTCTCTCCGCTTCGGAAAGTCCGCTCGGTGGTCACACGTTCGCTTTCACCGCTGGGACTGACGAGCTCAATCCAATACATCATGGCGCTCATCGCTGTTTCCTCGCGAGATGCGGCTGGCACCATCGAGGGCGTGTCCGGAGGTTGCGGTACCGATGTCTCGGCCGCTGCCTTCGGCTCGGGCGCCGGAGTCGGCGGCTTCACCTCGGTTGTCTGTGCTCGCTGCGGGCTCTCCCCGGCATCGTCACCCCCCCCTACGCTCTCGCATCCTGGATTCGGAGCGATCGCTCCCTTCTCGCCTAAGAAAATTGCTCGTGCACTCTGCTGGCACACAGGAGCCTGACCGTATGCACCAACCGAGAGCAACAACAGTGTAAATACAGTGCGCTTCACGTTAACCCTCCTACGTTATTCACAGTCCTTCTTCACAACAAGCTCCTCGAACGGGGCGTAGCCGGCAAGCGAAGCGAGGTCAGGATCCTGCAAAAATGTTGCAGGAGCTAGCCCCAGTTGACATGCCGTTTTGAGATGGTCCACGGCATCGTCCTTGTTCCCCGAACGCGCCGCAACGCACGCTTGGTTGTACCTCAGATATGGATCGTTCGGCTTCAACTCAACTGCCCGCCCCAGGAGTTCGCCCGCCCTTGAGGCGTCCCCGCACGCCAGTAAGCCGGTGGCCAGATTGTTCAGCACGGTCGCGTCGTTCGGCATTTCCGCTGCGCACGCCTCGCCGATCCGCACTACCGCAGTGCAATCGGCCCTCCGATGGGCGTCTTCCATTGCATTCAAATCACACGACGTTGTGCCCACACTGGAAGCAGCATCACTGGGCGCCGGCGGCACTTCGGTGGTGGCTGATCTGTCGCTTGGCAAGCCCGATACAACTAAATATGTGATGCCGCCAACTATGATCACACCGGCTAGCGCTGCCATCGCCACCTTCACCCAACCTCGGCCGTTGGGATTCGGTACGGAGGGGTCCAGGGCCTTGCCGCAATCTGGATCGGGACAGACGAACTCCGCACCCTCCGGTACTTCGATAATCGCTCGGGAATCTGCTTTGTCGCAGTTCCCAAAGTTGATGCACTTACCCCGTCGCACTGGCATGATCTTCTCCCGTAGGCCTGAAATCAAGAATCGTATCGGCCTTGTCCGCCGCCTCTACATATGCGAGATACCGCCTATCATTCAGTCCCTTAGATCGCAACTTCACTTCATCCACCTGAGCTTGGATGCCCGCCGCCAGTTCTTGGCGACGCGACCTGTGCAAATACTCCGAGGCGAGTGCCGTGCTAACATGCGTCTCGAGCAAATCTAGTCGGCTCAGGTCAGCAGATTGCACTGCTTCGTCCACCGTACTTCCAAGAAGAGTGGCGACGTCCCTGCCCCCCTCACTCTTGCCAATCAGATAAACGCCGACCTGCCCCGTCTTCTCATCGTCCATCACCCGAACCGCTCCCATTGCAAGTGCGAGAAGAATGTACGGCAGTACGTCCTTCGGGCCAACAGTCCGGATGTGTAGACTAGGAAATTGCGATCCATCCCCCTCCCCGTGCAATTCCAAAGACGCATGAAGCGCCCGTATCCTCGCCTCGTAGCGTGACCGCAGAAAGTCAAGATCCCCCACAAACCGCACTGCCAGGACGTTAGTTACGTCCACAAGAGTTATCTCATTCTCGATTCCTCCGGTGATTACTTCCTTCTCTCCCGCCTTGGCATTCGCGAGTTCATCGGCAAGTACCTCTCGAAACTCCTTGAAGTCTTCCTCCTTGGTCTCAGGCATGATAATTGTCAGGACTGAGACGTTTGCACCACCCGGAATGCCGTCATCCTTTTTTGCAATTTCACTTTCCTTCAGGGGCAAGAACGTACGAGCACGTGACACTACATCGATTACGAACGTCCGCAGCGCTTCGCGATTCCCTCCGTATTGTCTATGCAGTTTCTCAATGATATTGACGTTTAACACTCGTGCCGTCGTGGGGTCTGTCGAAATAAGATCGTTATGTGCCGAGACCGCACTCTCATCGCACGCAGAGATCAATGTATCCGAAAACTTGTCGGCTGTGACACGTTTGTTGAACGTAGCAAACCGCTGGTCCTCCCGGACAAGACGGGCTATGGCTTGGCGAACGAGTCCCGTCTGGCGGGCCTGCACGGCACGGTCCCTAGTTAGGCGTCTACTGAACGCGCCAACGACCGCCGGATCGTAGAAACGTACCACCTGACGCGTTCGGTCGGTCTCTCCCTGGTCTGCACAGCGCGCATTGATGGCGCTTTCAAAAGCATCTATTGCGTCAGCCATCATTGAGGCGGTTCTCTGGGCTTCCGACTCGAGAGAAGTAAGGTCACTTCGCACGGCCTCGAAAAGTTTCTTGGCGAATTGCCATCCGTGCACACGAGTTCGATGGATATAGAGCTCGGTGAGGCACTCTGCCTGGGCGTCGAAGATCCGATCACGCTTACCCATCAAGTCGCTCAGTTTGCCGATCTTGGTCCATTCCTGGCGATTATGGGCGACTTTTGCTTCGGCGCTAACTTCATTATCACGTGCGCGCGCAACTTTGTCGTCCATCGCGACAATGCGCTCACCCACGAATTCTGCTAGCGCACGCAGAAGACGGGAAACGTCATGCATGGATTTGACACCCGTCCTCCAGTCTGTGAACAGCTCGGTCTCAACTCGCCGCAGAATCGCCTTCGCTTGATCGCCAATGTCTCCGCTCTTCGTTTCGTAGAACTTGCGAACTCCGAGATCTCGATAGTTTTGTGCAAACGCCGTCTCACACAACTTTGAGAGCTCGTCCAACCACACCTTCCTGTCGTTGGAAGAGTCGCGTACGTGCGTCTTGAAGTTTGGCAGCAAGTCCGTCCAAAATCGAGCGACGGGCTTCCAGCGCTTATTGGCGGCTTCGTCTGTTAGGATACCGAGTGACAAGCAGACGTGCTCGTCCGACAGCCTCCAGTTCTCGAGAGTTTCTTTCTGCCGAACATATTCACTAAACCCTTGGTTTACTGGCTCACCGACATATCCGGATGCATCCGTCCAATGATTGAATCTGAGCTGCAGTGCAGCTTGGCGCGCAAACTCATAACTCAGGAGTTCCCGAATCTCCTCCTCCGGGTATGCGATCTGCTTGACTCCGAACGAAAAGAACAAGCGCGACCGCTCGGGTCGTCCTGTTACTGGTGAAGTTTCCGGAAACTTTGCCTGTTTCCCCAGTTCAAAGCTCTCTTGGCGACGGAGAGAGTCCCAAGTAAATTTCTGCACGGCTACGATCTTCTGATAAAGGAACGACGCAGTAATTGATGGGAGTTCGATGTCTATGTCCACCCTGTTTCCAGATTGATTTTCATCCGTGAACAGGTAACAGCAATTGAATGGGTCTTGAAGCTTCAAGCGGCGCGGGCTGGCGGCCGCGAGGTCGTACGGCCTATATGTGCCTACGCCGAGTGCGTTTAACTCCAGCAGCGCTGCGTATCCGTTTGCGTGATAGTTGTCACCAGCCCGGTAGCCCGGAGGGTCCTTTTCGGGCAGGAAGGCGTAGATTAGGATCTTATAGTTGCTGGGATCTGAGTAAAGGTCGCGAATCTGGCAGACCGCATCTGGTAGACTACCACTACCTGTGCCACCGGCAAGTCCGCAGCAGACATGAAACACCGTCTCGGTTGTGCCCCCGGTTTGCATATCCCGCACCAGTGCCTGCAATTGCTCGCGGAATGATGCCACCTTGCAGGCGAATAGAAAACGACCGAGCCGACGCTTCTGTCCGCCGATAATGTTTGCGGCATCGGCTGACGTGATGATGGATCGAAACTGTTCGCTATCTCCTAGCCAGGGTGAGATGCCAGGATAGCGCGCAAGGTTGTCGATCACGTCGCCGAGGTTGAGCCCGCGTATCAGAAGCTGACTGCTGCGTTTTAGTTGAACGCTGCGGCCCAGCACCTTCCACGTAGGATCGTCATGAGCCATCAGTTCGTCACTGGAATCGACATAGAGGTACCGTAAGCTGACTCCGGGCGGGTCTTCTTGGCGACAGTTTTGGTATATGAGCGTTCTTAGGGATCGAATGATCTTTCCACCGGTTCCACCTAGTCCTATGACCATGTGATTAGCCATGCGTCGAATCCTCTCTGAGTCCCAGGCATCGCGTGCCTGTGGACAGATTGTCACACTGCGCGATATAGCTGTTTTGCCGAGGTCCCATCTCTGGCGTCGGTTGATAGGAGCGATTCCCCATTGTATGTCTCTTATAGCCTGACCTTGATATCCCTATAGGCGGCCCAGCCGATGAGGCCAAATGGGACCGCTTGAACCAGCGCAAAGAGAATGAGGACGGCAATCCGCGACAAATATACTACCCTCGGCACCTGTGGTTCAAGACCCTGCCTGATTTGACCGGCGGCTATCTCAATGGCGCGGGAGGGGGGGTAGTTTGGATTCGTTTGATGCCACTGATGAACATCGTTGAATATCGTCCTCGACGGTACCCCTGGACTGCTCCAGACCACCTTGCTCAGGAACGGACGCCTGTCGTCAAAATGACGACACGCTTCGTTCGCGTAGGCCAGTGCTGCGACCTGGCGTGATTCATCGTGGTTGGTCGGGATGAAGCTGTTTGGCGCCCCGGGAGGCGGCACACGAGAGAAGTCCTCAATCCCGAGGCGCTTCACCTCTTCATATGCCCGCGCGAAGGTCGCCGCTGCCCAGGGACTGTCCAAATTCAGCTGGTACTTCCAAAGGTCAATAGACGCCAGCGCCGCTTCTTTGGTGTAGGCCAGGGCCGGGAATATCACTGCGAAGAAAAGGGTCAATATTGACGCGAACGCGCACAGGACGTGATGGCTGAATCTGATATGGAACCGCCTGTTCCAAGAGCGCGCGTACACGCTGCAAATGTACCAACAGAGAGCGGCGAGTACCAAGCCGATCAGGAGCGCCAGACGGAAGCCACCGGGATCCTTCGCAATATAGATCGGTATTGACCCAATCAGGAGCGAAAGTAGATCGGCGGGCATCCCACTACCTTCCCTTCTTTGCCGAATGCCGCTGGCTGTGGCATTGTACCACGAGTCAAACATTCGCTCCGGACTGCTGCTGTCCTGGGCTTGCCACGATCCTCCTGCCAGATTGACCGGACAAGCGGGCGGGCCGACTGTCGGCCCGCCCGCAGCGACTGCAAAGCTGCTCGGTTGGCTCGAGTACAGCGACATTCGGGTCCGGACGGAGCGAAACGGGACCGATGCCGCACTGTCAAGGCGACAGTCCGCGTCGATTCACCGGCAAGTCCCCTGTTTGAAGACATTTCCACACGCCGCCCGTTCTCACCTGCACCCCTACTGGGTGGAAATCGCGAAGTCAAAGATCTCAACAGCTCCTGCGGCTCCCGCTCCAAAGACTGATGCGAGAAAGCAGTACTCTCCGGGTTCCATCGCCGCGGTCGGAACAACCTGGTAGACACCGTCCCGAAGGCGCTCAGATCTGAAAGGGATCATGTTCTTCACATCCGTTCCGGTGGAACCGCCGGTGATTCCAACCTGACCGATCACGGTTTGACGATTAGATCTCTTAGCTTCAAGCCGCAGAAGTGCGAACTGGTTCGGATTGGACAGGCTGGCGCCAAAACCAGATCGTCCGAGGCCCCCCGCCGTCTCCTCGAAGTAGAAGTAGAAGACCGGTCTCAGGTCGGACGAACGAATACTCGCACGGGGACCCGGGATCACCGCTTTCGTCTTGGCCTTTTTCAGTCCCGACGTCAGAGCGTAGCCCAAGATGCCGGTCTTCGTCCCCTGGTACGCGGCACGTTCGAGGAGGATCATCTGGGGGGCCCCTTCTCTATCCGTCGTGTAGAGGTATATGCCAGATGCGTGGGGATCAACTGGGTTGTTGGGGTCACCCACGTTGTGGGTGTTCTCCGTTGTCTTCGGCGTCACCCCAGGAATGACAACGGCCGGAGCAGCAGGCACCGTCGTTGGATTCATGAGCGTGGCAATAACGGCGTCGGAAAGTCCTGCCTCCTTGAGCGCCACCATTTCATCAGTAGTCAGCTTTATCGGCGTTCCTTCCTGCCGGACGCGGGCGAGGATGATCTCCTCGGACAGTCCGGCCTGTTTCATGTCAATGACATCTTGCACGCCGAAAGATTGAGCAAACGCAGCCACCGTGAACAGCAGCAGCAAGTATCCGCGGACCATTCGACACCTCCCTTGTCATTTTGTGGTCAATCTCCACATGCCAACCCAGCCGACGTCGACCCACCGGCAAGCAAGTGCTGGCTGTTGACCCGATCAGCCCGATCGCAGCCCCAAACACACTCTTCCTTCTCCGGGCGGTGGCGATCGGCTCGACATCCTTTTTATGCTGTGCCGGCGAGAGATATTACATTTGGCCGATGGAATCCGTCAGCCAGCCTTCAGGCTGTTGACTGTCAACTTCGACAGGCCCGCCTAGTACCCCATCCCTCTTGCGTCCAGGTCGACTGGCGGAGGTACTGCTGTACCGCCAACGGCCACAACCGAGCGACACGACTGATGTGTTGTCTTGAGCAGAAGCGCCCTCTTCCTCCGCTGTTGTGCTATAGATGGTCGGCGACCATGAATGACAAGGCGACCGAAGCCTATCGACTCTTTCGCGCGGTGCTGACGGCACCCGAACTGGAGCGGGCTACCTTGTTCTCAGAAGCCACGCCCGACGTTGCCGCGGTCGCTAAGAGAATGCTGCTTGACTACGAGCAGCCTGAGGTTTCTGGTGCCGCAGACGTTGCCGTGGACGGGCCGTGGCGGTGGACTCGAGAAGGAAGCGAGGTCGACGGCTGGCGTGTTGAGAAACTACTCGGAGCCGGCGGATACGGCAGGGTATATAGAGCGTTTCGAACGGCTCCCGGGGGTACTCAGGAGGGCGCCATCAAGTTTCTTGACATGGCACCTGCGCAACTACCACGATTCCTGCGCGAGCGTCAGACACTGTCCGATCTCGACCATCCGGGCATCTGCAAGTTCCTTGATGGCGGCGTCACCGATGACGGAGTTCCGTACATGGTCATGGAGTATGTGCCTGGCCTGCCAATCACACGGTTCTGCGATTTTCATCGAAAGTCGATTGATGAGAGACTGCAGCTATTTTGCCAGATCTGTGCGGCGGTTGAGTACGCCCACGCGCACCGTGTCCTCCATCGGGACCTGACGCCAGCCAATATTCGTGTGACTGAAGTCGGGATTGTACGAGTCTTGGATTTCGGAGTTGCACGGCTCCTCGATCCCGTATCAGCTGAGTCCGAGCCCCTCACCAAACGCCACGATCAGCCCGGTACGAAGGCCTATGCGAGCCCCGAGCAGGTTCAAGGGGCGGATGTGCGCCTGGAAACGGACGTATACGGGCTCGGGGTAATCCTCTACGAACTCGTGGTAGGTCAGCTTCCGTTCTCGGAGTTTGCCCTCAGCGGGCAGGATTGGAGACGAGTGATCTTGGAGCGGGAGCCCCTGTCCCCCAGCCACGCTCTGCTTGTCATCGGATCCAGCGGGACTTCGCGCCCGACCGCACACGTTCCTGAGACTGTGGCGTCTATGCGGGACTGCTCGCTAAGCAGGTTGAGGCGAGCTGTCCAAGGGAACCTGGACGCGATTATCCTCAAGGCGTTGGCGAAGGACCCAAAGCAACGGTACCGGCGGGTGGATCTGCTGCGTTCGGATATCGAGCGATACCTGACTGGCTGGCCGGTCGAAGCAAGACCGAGCGGTATTTGGGAGCGAGCGCGAAACTGGAGTTCTAGGCGTCCAGCAACCGCGGCGCTGCTGTGCATGAGTGTTCTATGGCTGATGTTTGTGCTGATCGTCGCTGTCGATCGGGATTTCGAACGCGAGATTGCAGCCCGGGATGCTGAATATGCACTTCAGCGGCTCGACTACCTGACTGGGGTGGGGTTGTCTGTTATTGAAGAATCCCTGCCTCGGGGCAACAAAAACAGCGAGGTGCATATCCTGGCGACGCGCATCCACACTGACCTCTTGCGAGAAATGAGAGCATTGCCGGAGGACGCCATCTCGAAACTTGAGGCCACGCTTGTTGAGTCTGCTGTCCAGTGCGCCGATCAGTGGAAGGACCACGACAACTTTCAGGCGGCTCTTGACGTGACGACGCCCGTTCTGCAGCGTGCAGCCGCATCCTGCCAAGCCAACCCTCGCGATCGACGATGGAGGGAGATCTGCATTCAGCTTTTGCGGCAGAGGATTGAAACGCACGTTGCTTTGGGGCATAGTGTCGAAGGGCTAGTTGAAATGACATATCTCGCTGACATCGAGACGCGGAACTGATGAAATGAAAGACAGCAGAACCGGCGAAGTACTTGGGGGCTGGCGCCTGGATCGACTCATCGGCTCCGGTGGCATGGGCGACGTGTACCTCGCACAGCGGATCGATGGTGTTGTCAAAATGGCGGCCGCGGTGAAAATATCACGTGAGGTTTCGACGGGCTGGCACGAAAGCGAAGCATCGCACATCCGGCGGCTCGACCATCACAACATTGCTCGGTACCTCGGCGATGGAGTGACGTCCCAGGGGCACCGGTACCTCGTCATGGAATACGTAGACGGCATGCCGGTCACAGAATACGCGGATCAGAAAGGGCTGTCGATTCGTGCGCGACTACGTCTCTTCACGCAGGTGTGTGCTGCCATAGAACACGCACACCAGTACCTTGTCGCACACCTCGACTTGAAGCCCAGCAATATTCTGGTAAACCGTGACGGGGCGGTCAAAGTGATCGACTTTGGGGTCGCGCGTAGTGTGAAGGCCCACTCCTCCTACGGCTCTGCTATGGCTTATTCTGGCCCGTATGCAAGTCCGGAGCAGATACAACAGCTCAGGCTGGGGTTTCCCACCGACATCTACGCTCTTGGCGCCGTTCTCTATGAGCTGCTGAGCGGGCACGAACCGTTCAATCCGCATCTTGCGCCCGAAGAGCTAGAACGACAGATTGTGGAAGAGGTTCCCCGCCCACCGTCCGTTGCGATCAATCAAACGAAGGTTAGGAAGTCCGGACCACGCAGACACTACGAGTTGGAGCCCGAGCAGATGGCCAGGATGAGAGGAAATCTCCGGCTTTGGGAAGCTCGGAAGCTGCTCAGCGGTGATCTCGATCGCGTTTGTCTCTTCGCGTTGCGGAAGGAGCCGGAGCGCCGCTACAAGTGGGCCGGCGATCTACATTCTGACATCGACGACATCGTGAATGGGCGGAAACCACGGAAAGCCCGCTCGGGGGATCGCGCGTACTGGGTGCTCGGCATCGTCCGTCGAAAGCCCCTGGAGGTGGTTGCTGTGGTGGCGATTGTGGCTGTCACTTTTGGTGGACTGTTCATGTTGAAGACCTTTTCTGCAAGTGTCCAGGTGAACCGCGAGCGCAAAGCTGAATTCGATCGCGTAGCGGAGTCAACACGTAGTGCGCTGCTCTACGAACTCCGGCCGAAACTGGCCACTGGGCCGAGTGCGCTTAACGCTGTGACTGCTCTTGACTCTGTGTTGGAAACGACAGCGGAACCTCCGCCCGCTCGCACCCGAATCGGCGAGATGTGGCACAAATGGCTTGAGGTGCCGAACAAGCTCTATCGTGTTTCACGTGACCTGCTTCAAAACCAATGACTTGCCCGGAATGCCAATGCTTGTTGCTGCCCGACGCTCTCAATTGCAGTGTTTGCGGCACACCTGTGCGGCGGCCACCTCCACCGGTGCGATACGGGGGCTTCTGGAGAAGGGTCGCGGCCGTTCTAATCGACATCGTGGTGATCTGGCCTGCGCTCGTGATCACGGTGAACTACTGCACTGACCTAACCTCGTCGCTTCCCGTCGATGATCCGCCGCGGTATGAGCGTGCAGCCGAAGACCTCGCGCCGGCTGACAACTATGCGGATGTCCTTGAGCTTTGGATGGAGATGGCCACATTCGGTACCACAGTCTTCTTTACATTCGCGCCGTACTACATCCTGACTGAGAGTTCCGCGCTGCAGGGAACTTTCGGAAAGCGCGTCATGGGTCTTCGGGTTGTCGACTTGAACGGGAATCGAATCCGTATTCTGCGTGCAACTGGACGCTATTTCGCGCGGCTGCTTTCTGCCACCCCATGGATGCTCGGCTTTGTGATGGCTGGTTTTACCACGAAGAAACAGACACTACATGACAAGGCAGCCGGGACAACGGTGATCATCACGAAAGAAGATGCGGTGTGTTCAGCCTGCGGCATGAGGACTATCAGCGGAGCGGATTTCTGCCATCGGTGCGGCAAGTGCTTGCTTGCGCTACCCTCTCCGGTCAGGTACGGAGGTTTTTGGCGACGGGTATTCGCGGTTCTGATCGATATCGCGTTTCTGGCCGTTCCGGTTCGAGTACTGATGCTCCCGTTGCCTTCGGACGTTCATCAACAGACGATCCTGGACTACTATACGAATCGCGTCACTAGCGAGGAGCGTCAGGAAGCTGTCTCGGCCTATAAGGAGTGGGCGGCACAGCAGGCGGTACTGGTGTTCATCCTCTTCAGCATCTACTTCACAGCGACCGAGTCTTCCGGCCTTGAAGGGACTCTCGGCAAGCGTGTTTTGGGACTTCGAGTTACCGATCTCGATGGACGAAGGGTTCGTCTCGGCCGTGCATTCGCACGATGTCTGGCACGCGCGCTATCGGCCGTGCTGTGGCATATCGGATTCGTGATGGCGGCGTTCACCACCAAGAAGCAGACATTGCACGATGTGATAAGCGACACAGTGGTGGTCGTCCGAACCCGAGACCCGCAACCGACAAGCCTTCCGCGCACAGTCTGACCCACCCCAGTCGCCCCAATGCCCCCCGATGTCGTTCATTTCCCTGATGCTTCGCCATCGCTCAGCATTGCACCAAGGAATACGATGGCGCGCTTGTGGTCCCGCCGGAAGCTGGCCACCGAAGTTCCCATGGCGGCCGCACCCTCTTCGTTGTTAAACCCCGCGAAGAAACGGAGCTCAAAAGCCCTGGCTGCGTCGGGGTCTTCATCAGCAAGTCTATTCAGGGCCTCCTCCGCATTCAGAACCTCTTCAATGTTGACCTTCTCGCTTGGTGTGGCATAGAGTAAACTGTCAAACGCCACGCGGCTCCTCGGATTCGGCCTCCTGCCAGTGTGTGCGCGGGCATAGTCCACTAAAATGAACCGCATCTGTCTGGTCAGCATATTGATCAGGTCTTCCTCGGTTCTGGCAGCATGGAAAACCTGGCCTCCCGCGGCCAGCATCTTCTCCATGACCCTTTGCACAAGCTCGGAGCCGCTTTGCCCGAACGTGTGCCCAACCCGCTCGCGGGTCATCAGCCAGAAAGCGCGCCGCTTGAGCTCTGGATAGATCAGCTCGACGAGCTGGTTCATCAAAGCGCCATCGCCCCGCCGCGCGCCATCAATTAACTCTGACGCCTTGGCGCCTGATTCGTCATCGTGCATGGAGTCCTCCAAGCTTGGGAGCGAGAGAACCTCGGTTGCCTGCTCACAATTCTCGGTCAGTTTGCCACCGACCGCTTCAGGTACCACTATCGTGTCGCGGAGACAACTCGAAAAAGGTAAGTTGCTCGAACAGAGCGATCCAATCCGGTGACATCAACGATGTAGTCTCCTGGAGGGAGCAAACGCACGTCCAAAACAAGAGAGAGCTGTTGCCGTTGTTCGGCTTGAGTCGACTGCAAAGCTTGGGGAGAACTCCAACGCTCTTCGAGACGACCGTCTCCGGCAACCTCTGATATTCGGACGGAACACGTCACTGGGTCACCACTCACTGGCAACTCCAGCGTCAACAGAGCGGCACCGCGACCCTCCGGAAGAGCCAGACGTCCCCCTCTTGCCGCACCCATCAAGACGCCCGGCGCAAGTGTCAAACGGGCGACGATGGGTTGAGCCACTGGCTCCGTCGGCAAAAAGTCAACACGAAGCTGCCGTGAGAGCCAAACGCCAGCGATCACCAGAATCGCCGCAGTGCCCGCAAGGGCGAGGGCCGTCCATGCCTTGAAGTCTCGAGTTGTTTGTTCGGGGACTGATGCTTGACGGTTTCGGGCCTCGTCCAGGCGCCGGCGCAACTCTGGAACGGTCAGGTAACGGTGTTCGAACTGATCGCGCACTGCCCTTGTGAGTCTCCCGTCCAGATACCTCTGGATCAGTTCGGCCTCGATGGACTGAACGCGGAGAAAGAAGGCCCGATCCGTGAAGTACTTGACCTCAAGGGAGGCCGACTCCTTCTCTCCGAGCGTTCCCAACAAATAGGCCTGCACAGACTCAACTGATATGTGGCTCGTGCCCATAGACTATTACATCCGTTGTCCGTGCCAACCCGCCCAACCCGCCAGTAGTCGTCGGAGACGATGCACGCGAACGCGGACGTTGTTAGCACTGCTGATTCCGAACGCCTCGGCGATTTCCTTTCCTTCCAATCTGGTGGCGCTCTTTAGGATTTCCCAATCTTTCTCGCTCAGCCGTTCCCGGCCCAACTGTAGTACTTCCCGAAGGTAGACCCTCAACTCCGAATCACTCAATCCGTGAGTTTGGGCCTGACCGGCGGGTGGATCGAAGTCCAAAGCGGCACCTGAATGCTTGGCCGCTTTCCGGTGCCCCTCGAAACCAACACGCGCGGCGAAGCCGTAGCAGACTTTGAGAAAATCTTCTTCTTTTTCGAAAAGGTAGTCCTCCCGGGCTAGGACCGCGGCGAGAGTGTCCTGGGCTAGGTCTTCCGCTTCAGAGGCTCCGTGGCGGTGAGCAAAGTAGAAGACCAGTGCCTGGCGGGCATGTTCCCAAGTCTCCGGCGACACTGAGCGGCAGTTGAGCATCCGAGCGCAGAGGCCATTATAAGGGTGGCAGGGCCGTGGCCGCTGCAGGGCTCGGCCGACCGATGACCGTGTAGACCGCCCAGTAAAAGGGATCTGACCACCTGGGGTCCGCCGACAGGCGACGACGCGCCATTGTCAGGGCACGCTCGACGGTGTCCCCTTGAGCCAGCGCCCGCCGGTAAAACTCACTGAAGAATTGTGCCGAGGCCACTGCGTCGGTCTTGGCCAACGACAGCACTAGCTGGGAGGCACCTGCCTGAAAAAGACTGTGAGTGAATCCCCGCAGTCCCTCCCCGATGACCATCTTGCCAAGTGCCGTTTCACAGGATGACAGAACCACTGTCGAGCCATTCAGAGATAACTCCGCAAACTGCCTCGGCCTGAGGAATCCGTCTACGGCGTGGCCCGTGGAATCCACCAGTGAAAGTATGACCCGCGACTGCTCGGGAGTGTGCTCATCGATTACGGTGTGGGTGGAGAAATGGAGGATGCCGAAGTCGCCGATCTGGCTTTTATGAAGCACCGCTGGAGTCGCGTTGAAACCGGTAAGTGAGAGAAACCTGGATGGCGGAAGTAAGGATGACATCATCCTCAGGTCGTCAATGAACGGAAGACGGGGCAACTCGGGATCGCCGGTCGGCGTCACCGGCGGGTTCTCCACTACCACCCTTGGATCCTCCGAGGAATAGACAGGATCCGCTACCGCCACTACCCCTCGCCGGTAATCGGAGATGGCGTGCGGGAGCCTCCCAGCGAGGAGGTAGGCTGCGGACGGGGCCTGTACAATCTCATGGGAGAGCCCGATTGCACCGCCTTGCGGCAAGCGCAGCGCTGTCATTGGTACACGGTTCAGGACCCCGTCCAGAACCAGCACGATCCGTGGTGGGAGAGAGACTCCCTGCAGGGAACCCAACAACACTGCAGAGAGACGATTGACTCCCCACTCGAACTCAGCGAGCCTCTGCGCGGACTCCAGGCGTTCGCCAATCGCAGCAAACAAGGCGGCTGTGCGTGAAGCTACGGGCTCAATCGATCCTCGAGGGGGCAGATGAAAGACTTTGACCTGTTCGCGTGTAACCAACCATAGATAGCTGGTGCGCTCGCCCAGGTGATATTCCAATAGTGCCGAATCGGGTGGCAGTCCAGACTGAAGTTCTTGCACGCTCCGGAGAGGTCGACCGAGATCCTGTGACTCAAAGGCCCTCGTAATCTCGGTGTCTAGCTGACCGGCGTCGTTCAACATGCTCCGGAGTCGGTCCCGTAGATCGAGTTCCCATTCGGAGCTGGCGCTACTCAAACGGTTTGCCAGGAAACTCGCCTGTCGCTCCAGGCTGCGGCGTTGATCGAGAAGGTCCTTAGGCACTGGCGCCTGTGCCCCCTGGACGACGATATCCAACAGAGCTCGTCCGCGCCCCTTCTCGGCGGCCAACAGTCCGCTGGCGGGCGCATCCTTGGTGTCGTCAGAAACTGCAATGTCTACAAGTAGATCGAAGAAAGCGCGCTTTCTAGCGTAGAAGGACGCCCGCAGCGCAGGGGTGGAAACGTCATTCCGAAGCACTTCGATTGAACCGACAGCCTTCTCGGCGAGGTCTCGTGCGGCGTTCCGGTCGCCTGCCGCATAGGCAACTTCTGCCAATGCCAGCGCGCTCTCCGAGGCATCATCGCGCAGGCCCGTCTCCTCACGGATTCTCAGGGCTTCCTCCAGGAAGCGGCGAGCAGACCGCAAGTCCATGCGCTGCCTTGCTTCCAGGCCTAGGTGATGCAAGGCGATCGCCTCGCCGCGTCGGCTGCGGAGAGCGCGTTGTGCTTCGAGTGCCTCGGTTAACCGTTGGCGAGCTTCATCTGGCTGGGATCTCCTCAACAAGACCTGACCAAGGTTATTCAAGACATCCGCGCGACCCGACGCATCAGAGTGCTCCACCGCTTCCGCAAGCGACTGTTCAAGCAACCGCTGAGCGCGCTCCAGCCGCCCCTGCAACATATGCGTTCGACCCAGATTCAGACGGGCACGCAGAGCTTCGTGGGGACGATCATTTGCGACGAACCGCGCAAGAGCAGTCTCGAATAGTCCGGCTGCCCTCTCAAACTCAGCCAGGTACTGATAGCAGAGAGCGATGTTGTTGATCAAGCGAGCGTGGGAAACGGGATCACGAGATTCAAGAAGTGGTTCCGCCTGTGAATACACATCGATAGCGCGTTGGTAATCTCCGGTCACCGTAAGAAGAAACCCGATGTTTGAAAGAGTCCGCCCCTCGAATACCGGGTACGAGGCGCTGCGCCAGTCCGCCGCGGCTTCTAGCAGCCGCCGAGACGCCTCATCGAGTTCCCCCAGCCGCAGCGAGGCCAGTCCGCTGTTGTTGGCAGCCTCCGCTGCGCAACGGAGATCGGAAATGGATCTGCATGTGTCCAACGCTTTTTCAAAGATGTCGCGTGCCTCTTCGGAACTCGCCCTCAGCTCCACACTTCCCATCTTCAGAAGCGTCCGTACAACGGCGGACACCTGTCCCAGTTCCTGCCACGCCAACAGGGACTCGCTGATATCCGCCTCATCTTGACTGCTTTTCGATTGGGACGCGAGCGCTTCCGCCTTCTGCCAGCTGTCAGCGAGAGGCACCGGGATTCCTCGGCGGGACGCGACAACAACAAACGTCGAGTTGTCGTCAGGTTCGACACGGCTTACGTAGACGTCATAGCTGGCAGCCCCAACCAGGGTTGCAGTCTCTGGACCGAAGTCAAACCCGTCAACCACCCATTCACGGCCGGCACCAACGATCCGCAGAGCTAGGTCCGCCCGCTGATCCACCGATATCTGGGCGACCTCCCCGAGTTCAACAGCGAAATTGAAACAGCCAGGAGCGCGGGTCGAGGCGGTAACAGTCGCCGCTTCGTCGAGGGCAACGGGGATGCATGCCGCCTTGAGCATGCAAGCCGTCAGAATACCGGCACCGAGCCCCCACAGTTTCATAGCACAGATTCTACCAAAGGGCTGCGAGATAACACCTTTCTTCTCGGCATGTTGCGTTGTGTACAGACCTGCTCTCCGCATCCCGATCTGTTTGGCCCGACGTCTTGTGCCGTTCCTTGACGAATCGTGTAGTAGGTAGCAGGCAGAGGCCTGTTGGATCAGATCAGCGAGATCCATCCCTCAAGGAGGAGTGCCAGGAGCGGTTGCACGCCGCCCCTGGCAATCGATCCGGCTATTGTCGCCGTTGTCCGCCGGTGCCGGTCTCTTGTTCGACACCCATCGTCTGGACCGTTCCGTCGTCGATATGCAGGGTCGGTAGCGACCCAAAAAACAACGCCAGACCGAGCAGAATCGCGAGCATGGCTTCACCTCCTTTCCTGGGGCCGGACGATTGCCCGGCTGTGACCGGTCGGACCGGTCACTCGGGAAGCGAGAGGAAGGCTGCGACCTGCTCAGCGGGAGCGAACCGTGGCGCTAGTCGGCTCGGTTCGCCCACCGTCGCCACTTTTCTTCAGCCACGCTCGGGATTCTTTAGGGGGGCCTGTAATGCCGCTCGCCGTTAGGGCATAGAAAGTCAGACGCTAGCTCTAAGAAAGGAACAGGTGAAAGAGAAAACGATGCACTTCATGTTGAGGCATTGGTTGGTTGTGGTTTTGGTTGCTGTCGCCGGGTCCGGTGTCTTGATGGCGGCGGACACAGAAGCAGGTACGACTGAGGCCGTTGGCTTTGGCGGCCTTGTGGCGGGCATTGGCACTCACGGTGCTCTCGGTGGAGGGATCGCCTACGCTGCCACCGATCGTATACTTGCAGTCGCAGAACTTTCGTACATACCGACTGGCGGCGTGTCTGGTTCTGTCGCGGGCTTCAGTTTCAAATCGAGTTCCAGAGTGTTCGGCCTTGACGGTGGGATTCACTACCAGTTCCCGAAGGATGAGAAGCTCATCCCTTACGTTGCGGCGGGTGTCGGCGTCTTGCATGGGTCGGGTTCATTCAGCACAACCGGTGTTGGCAGTACGTCCATAAGCTCCACGGACTTGTACTTCAACTTCGGCGGTGGCCTGCGCTACTACCTCGCCGACAATTGGGGGATTCGACCTGAACTCAAGATCTTCGCCGGCGACGAGACGTTTGTCCGCATTGGTGTAGGCATCTTCTATCAGTTCGGGAAGTAGGCAGAAAAAGGGATCAGCTGTAATGTCGGCGGAGGCTCCTCTGTCATGATGCTCAATTCCGGCCCGCGCTTCGTTTTGGCTGCCGCCCTTCTGATTGGCATTGGACCGCATTACTTGAGAGGGCAGTCTCCGCTCGACAATCAGTTGTCTTCACCGATCAACAACCCCTTGCCGTCCAATGCATACGGATCCAGAGCCGCTTCTGGAAGGCTTCACACTGGTGTCGATCTTCAGAGCTCGGATCATACAATCCGTGCTGCCGCTTTTGGAGAAGTGTACGATATCGTGCGGAATGACGATGGCTGCTCAAACACCTGTCCGGCGTCGGCGGGTCTCTGCAGGGACCACGGGCTAGGCAATACCATTATCCTGGAGCACACTCCGATCGATGGGGGCGAGCCATTCTTCACACTCTACGCCCACGCCAATTCAGATGTCTTTGCAGCCGGATTGAGAAAAGGTCAATGTGTGGCAAAGGGGACGCCGCTGGGGAGAATGGGGGCCAGCGGATACGGGCAGGAGGACTACTGGATCACCTGCGTACAAAATGCCAATCCTCACCTCCATTTCGAAGTTAAGGAGTCCGGCACACTCGCAGATCCGGTAACTGGAAGGTACTACGGCTATACCCCAGGTGATCCCGACTCATTTGGGTATCTGAATCCCAGTGCTTTCTTGGACCAACCGAATGTCCGTGTGCGCGACGGTACCGCGGAGGACTTCCGACTAGCCGATGGCAGCGCTCCCGAACATCCGGCGGGCACCCTGATTCGGAGGCGGACGAGCGGCACAGTGTATCTGATTAGGGCTGATCGTACGATCATCGGAATCCCGTCCCAAGAGAGGTTGCAGGACCTGTATTCAAACGGCGGATTCGGGATAGAACATTTGGTCGTCGTGTCCGAAGAGGAATTTGGACGTTATCAGAACACAGGGGAAGTGGCAAACGCCCAATTGCCGGCCAATGGGCGACGGAGACCGGACGGAACACTGATTCTGAGCGAGGTTACAGGAGAAGTCTCAATCGTCACCGATGGCGGCCGACGACGACCATTCTCCTCGTCCAGCGTGTTCACTGGACTTGGATATTCGTTCTGTAACGTTGTCGAAGTTGCGGCATCGGAATACGCGGAATACGACTTCAACCCGGAAACTGACACACCGGTGAACGGAGAGCCGGCGGGTGGCGTGAGGTCCCAAGACCCGAGTCCGGCCGATCCCTTCACAGCGTTGGTTAAGGACGCCATGAGCGCCGACGCTGATGCCTCCGCAACACCAATCATTCTCATTCATGGAATCCACGGCAACCAGGCGCCTGACCACTCTGATCACATCTCGTACCTCAATCGTTCCTATTGGGACAGGCTGCTGACACTGCTCGGTCGGGATGCGGTACGGACGAAGTACAAGGTCTACCGTTTCCACTACGTTAGCGATATGTTCAGTGTGTGGGAACTCGGTCGGTCGCTGCGCAACAAGATCGATCAACTTACGAGAGCGGGAGACCTTCCAGATGGCCCATTCATCATCATCTCTCACAGCATGGGCGGCCTCGTCGCCCGCTCGTACATGAATCAGCACACTCACAACTACGGGGTCTTCAGTGGTAGGCGAGGTGGCGAACGAGTCTCCGAGTTGATCACACTGGCTACTCCGCACCACGGTAGTCCAGGCGCGCTGGAGGAGTCCCGCGACGATCTGGCAACGAGTTTTTTTTGGCGGGAGGCACTTGAAGAGGCGTCCGAGCTGTTCTGGCGCTCCAATGGCGATGCCGATTCGGATCCAGTGGCGTTTGATGAGCCGAATCGAGAAGACCTACTGTGGGACAATTTCGATCTACAGTTTGACAGCAGCAACCCAGATCTCAACGATAGGCTGATGGATTTGAATCTGGAGGAGAGGTATGGGTGGAAGACAACAGCCTACTACGGCTTTATCCATCCGGATGACCCCGTGCGTCTCGCTGTTGAGGATGCGGTCGGGGCAAGCACCGCTGGCCTGGACGTTGTCAAGCTGAAGGTTCTCGAGAGCGACTTCCTGGAATCCGAGACTCTTTCCCTGGCACTAGCGAGCATCCTGATGGACTATGGCATGCAGCGAGTCTATCGCGTCAATGACGGATTGGTTCCCGCTTCCAGTGGGTCAGGGGCTGGACTTGGTTTCGAGAGAATTGAGTGCTCCGGCTACAACCACCTCGAGATGAGGGACGGGGGATTCGGGGATTGCTCCGATGGTCGAAGTCTGTATCGGAGTCTAGCCTCTAGGCTTGCAGTAGCGGAGTCGGAACTGCCGCAGATCTCTGCCAGCGGGGTTGTGAACGCGGCCAGCTATCAGGGTGGGCCGATAGCTCCAGGTGAAATTGTGACGATCTTCGGTTCGGGCATCGGGCCCCCAAGTCTACAGACGCTGCAGATAGGCTCCCAAGGACTAGTTGCCACTCGGCTCGCCGATACACAGGTGTTCTTTGCCGGAGTGGCTTCGCCGATGGTGTATACCCTGGACGGACAAGTTAGTGCGGTGGTTCCATATTCGGTTGCGGACTACGTGACAGTTGGTGTGCAGATCGAGTACGAAGGTCAGCGATCAAACAGCGTGGCTGTTCCAGTCGCAGATTCGGCACCAGGCATCTTCACAATTGATTCCTCAGGTACGGGCCAAGGCGCTGTTCTGAATCAAGGTTCGAGCGTCAATTCCACTGCCGATCCGGCGCTTCCGGGCACAATTATCTCAATCTATGCTACTGGAGAGGGGGAGACCGACCCGCCTGGCGTTGATGGTGCGATCGTTGATGGGATTTATCCGAGCCCAAGGTTGCCGGTTGCCGTCAGAATCGGTGGCAAGAATGCGGAGGTGTTGTACGCGGGCTCCGCGCCCACCGCGGTTGCTGGGGTACTGCAGGTGAATGCACGAGTGCCGATGGATGTTGTCCCCGGACAGGCGGTTCCGGTTTTGCTCGACATCGGCGGCAGGAATTCCCAATCGGGTGTGACGATAGCAGTTGCTGGGCTGCCCGGCGCACTTCAGCTCTATGGGATTGATTCCGGGGAAGATGACGGTTCTAGCACTCTAGTCCGGATCGATTCTGTAACGGGTGCTGCGACGGTGATTGGGGAGACCGGATTCGCACCAGTGACGGACATCGCGTTTACTCCGGACGGCGCGCTCTATGGCATCTATCGCCAGAGCATCTTTTTCGGTTTTGGTGAAAACAACACACTGCTCTCCATTGATCCGATCACCGGAAAGGGAACTCGGATTGGCGAATTGGGGGTCGAAAGAACCACGTCACTCGTCTCGGATGACAATGGACAGCTATATGCTGCCACTGGAGCGGGGACGCTGATAACGATCAATAGGACCACCGGCGCGGCAACAGTCATCGGAGAGCTTGGTGCGGGCACGGGAGCAAGCGGCGATCTGAGCTTCGCTGCCGACGGACGACTGCTTGTCACTCTCATCGGGGATCCGTTTGATCTACTGGCCGCAGTTGACGCACGTACCGGCGTGGCCACAGTGATTGGAAGTATCGGATACCAGGATGTATTCGGTCTTGCTTCCATGCCGGACGGCCGTCTGGTAGGCGCGGCGGATGGCGATCAGGAGACGCCGCTATTGATCGAGATCGATCCGGTCACCGGTCGAGGACGGAAGATCGCTGAGATCAGAACGACTGATGGAATGTATGGCCTGTCCATTGGACCAGCGACAACGCTCAGTGGGAGGCCAGATCTAAGGATAGTGTCTTTTCGTGCGCCGACTCGTGGCACTATTGGCGAGCAGATCTCCGGAGCTGATGCACTAGTGATCAATGACGGCGATGCTGACGCTAGTCCATTTCGCATCGGTTTCTATGTGTCGACGGACAGTACTGTCAACACCGCGGACGTTTACACGTCATGGCGTTGCATCGTGGAAGACGGTCTGCGCATTGGATCCACCTTTCGTTGCAGCGGTGAGATTGGCATCCCTGCAAACCTGGCACCAGGTCAGTACTACCTGGGCGTCATAGCCGACGACCTCCAGCAGGTGAAAGAGTCCAACGAAGCGAACAACTCCAGTCCTTCCGATGATGGTCCTATCACTCTCGACTCTCCAGCCATGCCGGACTTGGTTGTCACTGAGTTGCGACTGCCCACAAGCGGTACGATTGGAGGCACAGTGGCAGGAATGACGGCTACGCTTCGCAACCAGGGAGCGGCTGACGCCTCAGCATTCCGCCTCGGTTTCTACATTTCGACGGATGCCCAAATCACGGTGTCCGATCTGTACACGAACTGGCGATGCCTGTTCGAGGAGGGCCTTGCGAGCGGAAGCACGACAACTTGTTCCGGCAGTGTCGGCATTCCTTCTGTCTTGGCTCCCGGAAGCTACTACCTCGGGGCTATTGTCGATGACTTGAATCAGGTGTCGGAATCCAACGAGTCCAACAATTCGCGATCCGCCGACACAGGTCGCATACTGCTGACACCGTGAGACGTGGTCTGCCAGCGTGGATGCGTGGCACAGACCCCAATAGGGCAGTTCCAGTGCGGCGCGTCGGAGTCTGCGGATTGCCAATGAATCTGCGGATGTCAGTCGTCGATGGCGGAACGATGGCGTGCTCCCAGTGTTCCACATGCCTCTTGAGCAGTGCCCCAGCATTCTCCTCAGGGACATCATGGACCTGCGGAACGACGGTGGGCGCGAGCGGGCCAAAAACATTCTTTGCTAGTGTTGTGCCATCGGCCGCAAAGTAGGATCATTCAATTGATGGATGACATCTTCCAGGCCTATTCGGATGAGGTCAGGCGGCTGGCTGCCTCGCATTCCACGACGGAGCCGACCTACTACCCGGCGATCAAAGCCCTGCTTTCAAAGATGCTCAGCCGTGAGAGCTTGCCGTTTGAGGTCCGGGCTTCCACGAGTGAATCAAGGTCGGGCGGTGGGCGTGACCAGCCAGACTTGGCGCTCTACGACGGTGAAGGCGACTACGTCGTGGTCTGCAGTGAGGTGAAGCTGCCCTCCCAAGAAATCAAGGACATAGCCTACTCGGAAGATCGAAATGACCAAATCGGGCGATACCTCGCTCAAACCGGTGTTGTCCTGGTCACCAATGTGCGTGGTTTCGGCCTGCTCACAGTCCGGCGTGACAGCCTCCGAAGCACTACCATACCTCCGGCCGACCGCGTCCTGGAGCACATCGTCGAGCTGTGGCCTTCCACGTCGGCGCTGGAGCAGGGGCGTCGGATTCCAGCCAGCGCGGTCCAGGAGCTCTACCTGCTCGTCGAAACAGCGGTCACACGCTATGCCCCTATTGCCGAACCGGAGTCGCTCGCGAAGATCCTCGCCCGACAGGCAAAGAGGGCGAAGGTTCAGTTGCCGGCGCAGTTCACCCAGGCCGTGCAGGGCTTGGCTGAAGACTTCGGAAAGGCGCTCGGCGTTACCTTCGAAGGTGAAGACGGGGAGGAGTTCTTCCGGTCCTCCTTGGTGCAGACGGTCTTCTACGGGCTGTTTGCCGGGTGGACCCTTTGGCTTCGATCCGGCTCCCAGGATCCGTTCCGATGGGAGGATCTGTCCGATCATCTGAAAATCCCGTTCCTGGCGGAACTCTACTACGAGTTCCAGCATCCTCGCCGCATTCAGGAACTCGGACTTCGGCCGCACCTAGATCTGGCAACCGAGACCTTGCACCGAGTCGACACCGACGCCTTCTTTCGAAGGTTTCAGCTACCGAGTGTGAAGCCCCACCACGCTCCGGAGGCCGGTGGAGAAGCTACCGCAGCTATCCTTTACTTCTACGAACCATTTCTGGAGGCCTTCGACCCCGAGCTAAGGAAGACCTTGGGCGTTTGGTATACCCCGCGCGAGGTGGTTCACTACCAAGTGAAAACGGTCGACCGCCTGCTGCGGGAAGAACTCGGCTGTGAACGGGGCTTCGCCGATGAGAAGGTGGTTGTTCTCGATCCATGTTGTGGCACGGGTGCTTATCTCATCGAGATCATGAAGTGCGTTGCCGACCAACTTCAGTCGGAGGGCGCGGAGGCCCTCATGGGACAAGCGCTCCTGGACGCGGCAACCCGGCGGCTAATCGGCTTCGAAATCCTGACGGCTCCATTCGTTATCGCCCAGCTTCAGATGTTCTTGATCCTGTCGGAGCTTGGTGCAAGACCGACCGCTGACCATCGTCCCGCAGTGTTCCTCACTAATGCGTTGACAGGTTGGGATGGGCCAGAGCAGTTGAAGCTTCACTTCCCCGAGCTTCAGGCTGAGTATGACGCCGCGCAGACGGTAAAACGAGGCGGCAAGATTATCGTCGTCATCGGCAACCCGCCTTACAATCGCTTCGTTGGAGTACCGCTGGCGGAGGAAGCGGATCTGGTCGATCACTACAAAGGCATCCGACGTGACGACAGAGGGCGGCAAGTCGGAGCGAGCGAACTGTACACCCGATGGGGCATACGGAAGCAACTTCTTGATGACCTCTACATCCGTTTCTTTCGGCTTGCGGAACGGTGCATTGGCGAGCGCGCCGAGTACGGGGTTGTCAGCTTCATCTCGAACTACAGCTTCTACACGGGGCGCTCGCACCCGATCATGAGGGAGTCGCTTCTGAGGTCATTTGGTGACATTTGGATCGACTGCCTCAACGGTGACAAGTACAAGACGGGAAAGGTCATCCCCAGAGGTCTGCCCGGCGAAGGTACGACGGACCAGAGTATCTTCACCACGGAACAAGATCCTCGTGGGATTCAGGTGGGAACGGGAATCACAACGTTGCTCAAGAGAGGCCAAAACAAGGGCCCAGACGGACCTTCAGTTGTCCATCACCGCAATTATTGGGGACGCTCCAAGGCGAAGCGAGAAGCTCTGATCGCAACAACAGGCATGGCGGGCTGGCCAGCGGCTAAGAGGGTAGAAGCGGCTGCTCTCCCGGAAGGCCCACGCCACTTCGAGACATTCGAGCCGTCCGCGCACTCGCGCTGGAAGCTGGTCCCCTTCTCCGCGCAAGGTGGTTTTGATGACTGGCCGGCATTGGACCAGTTGTTCGTAGCGAAACTGCAGGGTGTGAATCCAAATCGCGGACTTGATGGAAGTGTGATTGACACCGATCGGCAAGCGCTGCTGGAGAGGATGCACGAGTTCTTCTCGGACCTCCCGTTTGACCAGCTTCGCGAAAAGCACCCTGTCCTGTTGCAGAACCGAGCTGGATACGACGCACACGATGTTCGCAAGCATCTCAGATCCACACATCAATTCGATGAGCGTACGGCGGTTCCGTATGTGGTATTCCCCTTGGACCAGCGGTGGCTCTACTACGAAGCAGACGGAAAACTCCTGAACCGGCCCCGGCCCGAGCTGCTCAAGAACCTGGACTCGAACGAGTTCCTGGTGACGGTTCCAGAGCCGCGAAAGGAATCGGAGACGCGACCTGTTTTGTTGACGACGGCCTTCGACCTGCATCTCCACGATAGAGGGTCGGTCGCGTTTCCAGCCGAAGTCGTCACCGAAGCTGCGCCAGAAGGAACTCTGTTCGCTGAACAGGACCGATCCTCCCAGCGTGAGGCGAACCTTGCACCATGTGCCTGGACTGTTCTAAAGAGCGTCTGGAATCTCAAGGGTGGCCTGCCGGGACGGGATGCCCGCGCCCTCTCGCGGGCGCTCAGCCGGCTGTGCCTTGTTGTCTGCCACGCTCCGTCATATCAGGCCGAGCATAAGGAATCGCTTACTCAGGATTGGGCGCACGTACCCGTTCCCAAGTCTCGCCAGCTCCTCGATGAGATCGCGGCTGCTGGAGATCTCCTGGCCACACTGCTCAACCCGGCAGCCAATCCGGCCAAGGCGATCAAAGAGATTCTTGACGGGGACGCGAAGAGCCTCGCGGTTCCAGGTAAGCTTGGCGGTGGCAGCGTGAGCGGTGACGAACTGCTGGTCGGATACTCATTCTTCGGTGCGGCACAAGGAGGCTGGCGCCCTCGTGCTGCAGCCTCCCATGAGCCGATGCATGACGAGTGGGGCGGTAGCACTGGGGACCTGCACATCAACGATTCCGTCTTCTTCAGCCACGTTCCAGAGCGTGTTTGGCGCTATGAGCTTGGCGGATATCCTGTTATCAAGAAATGGCTCGGCTACAGGGATCGTGGCCGTCGGCCCGGCGTTCCGTTGTCCGTGCAAGAAATGACCCACCTTCGTGCAATGGTGCACCGCCTCGCGGCCGTGCTCCGCTTGCACCCCACGCTTGACCACCTCTATGAGCGTGCGTGCCTGGACTGCTATTCGGCAGAGGAGCTAGGCCTCTGACGGCTTGAAGGGAACATTCTGTCCATGCGGCCCTTGGTGTGGTGGTCCGAAAGTCGGCCGAGTTCTGATTCTATACAGGTTTGCCCTCCCCGGTACCTTCTCTTTCGCCGGGCCAGAAGTCGGCCCACAGCCGCTACCAAGATTTCGACTACGAATCCGGAGACCGAAGTCCTCCAGCCTGCTTGTGAGACGTTCAAAACAGTGTCGCCATCTAGTCTAGGACACTGGCTGGTGGTGCGTGCCAAAACCGTGCCAAAAATCCATCTTCTGAGGGCCGAAGGGCTTCTACTCTGAGCGAAAGCAGATTCCCCGAATGCCTGTAAGTTTATGGAAACCAGGGAACTCCGTGGACACAGTGGAAACGGCAACGAGGCTTGTAAGGCAGGCGCTCTAACCAACTGAGCTAACCGCCCGGAGCCTTCAACTGCTTGTTTGCGCTGAAATTCCCTTGAGAACCATTATCCATTAAACGCCGGACGGCAGGAGGCGCGGCGGGCCGGGCGCTACTGCCGGGATCTCTCCGGCGCCGGAGGGATGCGCGGTTGATCGCGCAGCAACTGGAGCCAGCGGCGGGCGGTGTCGGCGTTTTGGCTGTTCGGATGGCGGTCGAGGAAATCGTTCAACTCGGCGGCGGCGGCGGGTGAGTCGCCGCGGCGAATGTAGATCTTGGCCAGCAGGAGCTGCGGGTGGGAGAAGTGATTGGGATCGATTTCCTTGGCTTTCGTCAGGTACTCGAGCGCGTTGTCGTCGTCGCCGAGGTAGTGGTGGTTCATGCCGAGTTGCGAATTCGGCAGGGCCTCGTCGGGACGCATCTTGACAGCGTATTCGTTGTACTCGAGAGCTTCCTCGAAGCGATTCAGCGAGAGGAGCGTGCCGCCGAGGTTGACGACCGGAGAGTAGGCGCCGGGCTCGTGTTCGAGGGCTGACCGGAAGTACTTTTCCGCATCCTCGTAACGCCCGGACTGGTAGGCGATGGTACCCAGGTTGTTCCATGCGGCGGTGTAGTGAGGAGCAATCTCGACGGCTTTCTCCAGGTGGCGGATCGCTCCTTCCACGTCGCGCCGGTTCAGACGTTTCTGCGCCTTCTCGTATTCGCGTTCCGCTTTGGGCGGGACGGTTAGTTCGCCCAGCGAAACGGTCGCGGCGGCTTCGATCGATTCCGTGGAAGGCTGAAACGGTATGGTGACGTGGACACGCCGCTTCTGGTCGGCCTTGGCGGCGCTGACATTCACGGTGCGGCGAACAGTTCCGCGGCCAGGCACCGCGACGATGACCGTGTACTGGCCCGGGTCGATCTTCTTGAAGCGGAAATTTCCTTTGCCGTCGGCGGTGGTCGAAGCCTCGTAGGGAAAGTCCTGACCGTGCAGTTGGACGGCCGAAAACATCTTTGGCGGCGGATCGATGCCGCCCCGCAGCTCGAACTTCTGGCCGGCCGCGGACGCCGCCCAGGCGAACAGGAACACGAGCGCCAGTTGGGTCCGCCAGGGGGTCATGCCACCTCTTCTCTTCCCGATGCTGCATCGTCGCCGCTCCACCCGGTCAGCACACCGAGCCGTAAGAACTCGGATTTGGCGCGCACCGTGATGTCGCTCTGCATCCGTGGTTCGTAGCGATGATCGTAGACGTAGGCCTTGATCCGCAAGCGGAGAAAGGGGCGCTGGTCGAAGATGTCGGTAACCAGCACGACCACTGGTTTCTTCGTCAGCAGGTAGGGCGAACTGTACGCGGCTTCATAGCCGACTTTGACGGCCAGTTGCGGATCCGTAGCGGGCGGCAGAAACAGGTCGGTGACAACCTGGCAATCCGGAACCCCGGAGTTCGAATTGAAAACGTGAGATGTGACAACGGTGGAATTTGGGAGCGTGACACGGGTGTCGTCCGGCGTTGTCAGGCGGGTGGAGTGGAGACCGATGTGGTCGATCTCGCCGTATGCCTCGCCGATCTTGACGCGGTCGCCGAGCTGAAACGGCCGGTCCGCGAGAATCACGAGCCCGCCGAGCAGGTTCTTCACGAGGTCCTGCGCGCCGAGACCGAGCGCGATGCCGACACTGGCGATGCCGGCGAAGAAGGTTTCCCGCGTGGGCGCGAGCAGGTTGAAGCAGAAGAGCAGGGCGCCGAACCAGAACGAGATGCGAACCGCCGGCTGCACCCACCGCACAACGAAGCGGGCGCGGGAACTCTTGGTTCCGAAGAAGTCGAACAGCCGCGTCAGGTAGCGAATGACGATCCAGGTTGCTCCGAGCACCCCGAGCACGGCCATGATTTTGCCCATGCTGAAGAACTCGGCGACAGCTTGGGCCGGGTTGACAGCTTGCAGGAGCGCGAAGGGTGGCAATGATAGGTTCATCCGTTCCTCCTTACAGGTTACGGCGATGGAGCGCCTCGCGCACGACGCGGCCTGCTTCCGGGCGCACCCTGAGCCCCGGCCCGGCAGGATCGGTTTCAAGCAATTCCATGGCGAGGAGCCGTTCGAGCCGGGTTTGTCCGGCATGGGGCGATTCCGCGAAAATTCTTGCGAGGTCTTCCGCGGTCAATCCGCCGTGCTGCAACAGGGCCTGGAGAGTGAAACAGTCAGAATAAGAGAGAGCTTCCCGCAGCGGTCCGAGGTTGGGCTCCACTGGTTGCCGCAAATGCACCACTCCGCCTTCGACGCGCTCGATGTGATGGAGCCAGGTTTCGAAGGCGGCGCGGAAGATTCCCTCCGAATTCTTATACAGCGCTTCGAAGAATAGGTCGCTCGGCTCCGGTTCGATCCCCAAGGTTCGGCGCAGCCGGCCGGTTTTGGGATCGGATTCGCGGGCGGGCGGGAACGCGAGCCGGTAACCGGAGAGGTTGTGGCGCATCATGACGGCTTCGCGAATGTCCCCAATCCGGACGCCCATGGCGTTCAGACCGTGAGTGAAATACCGGTCGAACTCAGCGACGCGGTTGAGAATCCCGTGGGCCGATTCGTTGAGCGAAAGAATCCAGAGAGCGTCGTGCCAGGTTGACGCCACCAAATGAAGGAGAAAACGGAGCGCCTCGAATCCGTTCATCGTGCGAAGGAAACTACGCTCCACCTCTTCGAGTATGATCACGCGCTCGGATCCTTTCAGGCCCTGCTCGATTGTCTTTCCCGGCGAAATCTCGAGGGCGTCACGAAGGAAGCGTTCCATTTCGGCCGGATCCGTGAGCCGGCGTTCGAATTGCGTTCGAGTAATGGCCAGATTATGGAAGGCGATTTGAGAAGCGCAATTGAGGAGGCTGGACTTGCCGCTGCCCCGTGCGCCCACGACCACCACCGATACCGCCTTCCCGCTCAGCCACTGCGCCCGTGCCTCGACCAAAGCGCCGAGCTCATCATAGCGTCCCACCAGAAAGCGCGGATCTTCCACCGGCTCCAACCGGAACAACCGCCGGTAGAGCAGCGGCAGTCCGGGACGGACAAGGCGATGTTCGAGGGTCTCTTCCAGGCGTTGGGCGCGGAATACGGCCGAGGAAGGGGGAGAGGGAGGCGCCTGCAAACCGAGGGAGATCAACACCCGGTTCCATGCGGCGCGTCCCTGCTGGAGCGCGGCGGTGGTTCCGCTTTGGACGTTGTTCAGGGCCAGTATCCCGACCCTCTGGACGCCTCGCTCGCTCGCTTCCTGCGCGAGGTGGGCGAGCAGGCCCAGGCGGCCCTGGTCAAGCGAGATGTAACTCTCAAGGAATCCACCGGCGATGCCCCTTGTCAAACCCCTTTCCGCCGCGGGCCGGACGGGTGCGGCGTGCGAACGGTGGTATTCGAGGAGGCTTACTGCATTGTCGATCCCTTCGGCGGCGAGTTGCGCACCTTCGGTCTCCCCGCTGCGTTCGGCCTCCTCGCCGAAAGCTACTACCTCCTTGGCGCGCTCAAGCTCTCGAATGATGGAGCGGTGCACCGCCTCCGCCTCGCGAAGGCCTTCCAGCGCGGCCTGCTCCTTCGTTGCTTCGAGAACCCGGAGAAAAATAGCTTCCGGTTCGAGGCGCCGCCACGGTTTTCTCCAGCCCGGGAATGGCTTCTTCGGGTTGATGGTCTCCACCGCCTCCGGCAACGCGCGCCGGGCGACCTCGGCGAATTCGTTCACTAATTGAGTCGCGCGGGCTTCGGCGGAGAGCAGCTTGGTTTGTTCGGCGGGCCATGCCTCCCCGGTCCCGCGATCGCGACGGCGGCGCAACCATTCGAGCGTTGTGTCCAGTTCGCCGAGCAGCGCCTCGTGTTCCTCGTCCAAGGCGTCGAGAGCGCGCTCGGCGCCCTCGGTCACGGTGACCGCCAGACGAGCCAGGCTCACTTCCAAATCGAGGACGGCATGGACGGCCCGCTGCTGGCGGGACCAGTAGCTATAGTGCTCCGCCAATAGCGGCGCGATCTTTTCCACCGCCGGTTTTGAGCCCGGCCGCGAAAGAATCGCTTCCACCAGCCGCCCGGGGGCCGCCGCGAGCCATTTCTCGTATCGCTGCAGCAGGCGTTCTCCCGTCCGCAGCAGCTTCCGCTTCTTTTTGAGCCACCGGCGGCGGCTCTGATCGGCCCGGCCGAGCGCTTCCTGGCCGTCTTCAAACAGATCGAGGCTGCGCTGGCGAAACACGTGCCACGGGCCAATCAGATGCAGGCTCGCCTGGGCAAGCAGCAGTTGGAACTCTCCATCGAGGTTCGCTCGCAACCGTTCATCCCGCCGCAAGCGCTCCGCGACAATGCGGCGCACCGCCAGCGGGCGGGGTTTTCGGCTGAAGAAGAGCCACCGCCGCCGCAGACCTCCGCCAGGCGCGCCGGTCAACTGTTCGGCCATCTCCCGGCCCGAGAGGAAGACCTTCACGGGAAGCTGGCGCACAATGTCGTCGAGCGACGTGCGAAGGTCTGTCAACGCATGCAAAGAGCGCTGCTGCGTCGCGTATTGGACCCGCTTCCGGACCGGCCCGAACAGGAGCGACTCGCCTTCATTGGTGAAACATCCGCGCAGGGATGCGAGGCTGTCGGGCTCCAGATCGCGCCGTGTCCCATTCACCAGCTCTTCCTCAAGCGTATCGAGGAGCGAGCGAAGGTCCCGCCATGAAAGAGCAAGCTCCTTGCTATAAACCGCCAGGCGTTCCCGATACTCGTCCAGGAAGGAGCGCCAGACGCCGGCTATGCCATTGTCCGCTGTCACCGTGACACCCTTTCCTGGGTGTTACATCTGCTAGGCATGCTAGTTTGTGGCGGGTGGCGGCTGGCCCGCCAGCGGAATGTCAGCCGAGCGCAAATGGAGATCCCGTTGAGGAAAGGGAATCTCGATTCCGTTCTCCCGGAAAGCCCGGAAGAGCTCGAAATAGACGTCGCTCCGGATCACTGGACGGCGGTGAATCTGTGTGGTCGTCCAAACGCGCAGTTCAAAGTCGATGGACGAATCGCCGAACCCGGTGAAGATCACGTCCGGCGGCGGGTCGTTCAGCACATCAGGGCTTTGCCGCGCCACCTGGAGCACGACGTCTCGGACCTGGTCCGGGTCGGACTTGTAGGAAACTCCGAACGGCACAAGAAACCGTATTGTGCGATCGTTCGCGGTCCAGTTGATTACTTCTTTGGTAACGAACGCGGAGTTCGGGATCACAATGACGATATTGTCGTTGGTGCGCACCCAGGTAGCCCGCGCCCCGATGCGAACCACCTGCCCGTCCACGTTGCTGACCTCCACGCGGTCGCCAACCTTCACCGGTCTCTCGATCAGGAGAATCAGCCCGGCGATGAAGTTGTTCGCCGTTTCCTGCAGGCCGAACCCGATGCCGATTCCCAGGGCGCCCCCGAACACTGCGAGACTGGCCAGGTTCAACCCCACGGCTTCCAGTCCGATAACGAGTCCGATCAGCAGGATGACGTACTGCGTCACGCGCCGTATCGTGTACTGCTGGCCTTCATCCAGATTCGTGCGGGAGAGGATCTGGCGGTGCAGAAAGCGCGTGAAGAATCGCGCGATAAGACCGATCAGGAGCAGGTAAATCAGCGCCTTGACAAGCGTGATGGGTGTAACCGCGAAATCGCCGATCTGGAAATACGGCTTGTTCAGAAGCTCGACGGCATCGCCCTCGATTGTCCGCAGAAGGACTTGACCGTCCTCGATCTTGAGGAACCGCATGCCGAAGGCGGCAATGATCAGGGCTATGCCAAGTGCAATTGCAGCCGCCGCCCAGATTTTGGATCGCATTGGATGATGTCTCCCCGCTTGGCGCCAATCTGATTCTACAGTAGGAGTTGGAATGGTCGCGCAGGCCAGGAGGAAGCCGGTCCACGGAGGGACCGGCTCAGGGCAAGGTGAGCGCGCCCGCTACGAGCAGCCGCTAGTGGAACCACAATTCTCACACTTGTAGCAGGATCCGTTGCGGGTCATCAGCCCGCCGCACTCGGAGCAAAGCGGAGCGTCGGCGAGAGCGGGATCAAAAGGCAGGGACTGTTGCGGCTCGGGTTCGGTGGGAATCATCCTCGGCGACTCCCCAGCGACGTTTTCGGTCGCGTCCGGCCCCAGGAACTTCATTCCCAACCAGCGGAAGATGTAGTCCATGATGGACTTGGCGTAAGGAACCTGAGTGTTGCCAGTCCATCCGCTCGGCTCGAATCTGACGTGGGCGAACTTGTCCACGAAGAACTTCAGCGGCACTCCATATTGGAGGGCATAACTAATGGCGGTAGCGAAACTGTCCATCAGTCCCGAAATGGTGGAGCCCTCCTTCGCCATCGTGACGAAAAGTTCGCCAGGCGTTCCGTCCTCGAACAGGCCAACGGTGAGGTAGCCCTCGTGGCCACCGATCGAGAACTTGTGGGTGATCGACTGGCGCTCATCGGGAAGCTTGCGCCGCACCGGCCGGTAGACAATCCGTTCCTGCGGCGCGGCCGACACTTTAGCTCCCTTGGAACTGCCCGAGCTGAGCGGCTGCACTCGCTTCGAGCCGTCGCGGTAAACCGCCACGGCCTTCAATCCCAACCGCCAGCTCTCGACATAAGCATTGCCGATGTCTTCCACGGTGGACTCTTCGGGCATGTTGATGGTCTTCGAGATTGCTCCGGATATGAACGGCTGCGCAGCGGCCATCATCTTGATGTGGCCCATGTGGCTGATGAACCTGGTTCCGTTCTGCGGCCGGAAACTGGTGTCGAAGACGGGCAGGTGCTGCTCTTTCAGGTGTGGAGCGCCTTCCACGGTTCCGGTGGCGTCAATATGGTTGACGATCTCGTCAGCTTGCTCAGCGGTGTAGCCAAGGCGAAGCAGGGCGGCCGGCACGGTATTGTTGACGATCTTGATGACGCCGCCGCCGACCAATTTCTTGTACTTCACGAGCGCCAACTCGGGTTCGATGCCTGTAGTGTCGCAGTCCATCATGAACCCGATGGTCCCGGTGGGGGCGATCACGGTGGTTTGAGCGTTACGGAATCCGCTTCTCTTTCCCGTTTCCAGCGCATCGTTCCAGCAGGCCTTAGCCGTCTGCAGCATCTCCGGCGGCGCCAGCTTGGTATCAATTGAACTAACGGCCTGGCCGTGCATGCGGATTACTTCGATAAAGGACACTTCGTTTTCCGCATAGCCCGGAAACGGTCCCGTGCCTTCGGCGATCCGGGCGCTGGTCAGATAGGCCTGCCCGCACATGATGGCGGTCATCGCCCCCGCCCAGGACCGGCCGGCGTCGCTGTCATACGGAAGGCCGAGCGACATCAGAGCCGCGCCGAGGTTCGCAAAGCCAAGTCCGAGTGGACGGAAGTCACGCGAGTTGCGGGCAATCGCGGCGGTCGGATAGCTCGCGTTGTCGACGATGATCTCCTGCGCCAGAATCAGGGTGTCGACCGCATGCCGGAAGGCTTCCACATCGAAGGCGCCGTCCGGCTTGACGAACTTCATGATGTTGAGCGACGCAAGGTTGCAGGCCGAGTTGTCGAGGAACATGTATTCCGAACACGGATTCGAGGCATTGATCCGGCCGGTCGTTTTGCACGTGTGCCAACGATTGATCGTGGTGTCAAACTGCATGCCCGGATCGCCACACTGATGGGTGGCCTGCGCAATCTCGCCCAGCAGTTCCTTGGCTTTGTACCGCTTTACCGGCTGCTCACTGAGGACGGACTTCGTCCACCAATCCCTATTCTCGACGGCTGCGTGCATAAACTCGTCCGATACCCGGATGGAGTTGTTGGCATTCTGAAAAAAGATCGAACCGTAGGCTTCACCGTCGAGAGCATTGTCATAGCCGGCATCGATCAGCGTGTGGGCCTTCTTCTCCTCTCTTGCTTTGCACCAGATGAACTTATGCACGTCCGGGTGGTCGATATCCAGAATTACCATCTTGGCGGCACGCCGGGTTTTGCCGCCGGACTTGATGACGCCCGCGAAGGCATCCAGGCCTTTCATGAAGCTGAGTGGACCGGAGGCGCGGCCTCCGCCCGAGAGGATGGCGTCCTCCTCGCGCAGCGCCGAGAGGTTCGTACCCGTTCCCGACCCCCATTTGAAGAGCATGCCCTCTGTCTTGGCCAGATCGAGGATAGACTCGAGCGAATCCTGGACGGAGTTGATGAAACATGCGGAACACTGCGGGCGTGGAGACGACTTTTGCAACTGGCGGACCGATTCGGTCTTCTCGTCAAAATACCAGCCGTAGCCCCGGCCTTCCTTCACTCCGACGTTGAACCAAACCGGAGAGTTGAAGCAGGCCTTCTGGTGGAGCATCAGATGGGCGAGTTCACCGCGGAAGTTCTCCGCGTCTTCTTCCGTCTTGAAGTAGTTGCCAGCTTTGCCCCAGTCCGCTATTGTGTCGACTACGCGATGCACGAGTTGAGCGACGCTGCGTTCCCGTTCGGGAGAGCCCAGTTTGCCATGAAAGTACTTGCTGGCGACAATGTTAGCGGCCGTTTGCGACCAGTTCGCCGGCACCTCTACGTCTCTCTGTTCAAAAAGTACGTCCCCTTTGTCGTTGGCGATAGAGGCCGTACGCAGCTCCCAGCTTATCTCGTCGTACGGCGATTTCCCCGCCGGCAGCTTGGCGGTAAAGAAGCGGGGGAAGTTGATGCCGGTCCGTTCGCCGACGGTCCTCACTTTCCCAATCTCTTCCATCTTCGAACTCAAGTCCACACTTAATTGTCCCATTATTCTCTTCCTCCTTCGATCAATGTCGGCCCTCCGAGAAACCCGCCGCTTAGTCCAGGTCGAAGTGGGGCTGTTGGTAATAATGCCCCAAGATGTAGTGCCACGTCAAGGATTTTATCTACATACAGTACAGAAAGTTGGTGACGGGAGGGGGATGGAATTCTCACCCGATGGGTCGGAAAAGTGAGAAATCCAATGAGGACAGTGACCTGTGGGGATTCTAGACAATCTCTAACTCAATGGGGGCGAAACGTCGTTTCCCCACTCTTGCGTTGAGGAATATTCGTCCGTTTGTGAATTCCGGCGGCACACTGAAGTTGATTTCATACTTGGGTATCCGCGGGTCCACGCAGAAAATGTCGAAATCCTCAACTGGCCTCCCGCCAAGGGAGGCACGGAACTCCTCCGGCCGCTCCACCTCTTCCAGTACTACCTTTATAGTACCAGTAACGATTTTCTTCCCGGAGAGCAGGTTGATGCCATCGGTCACGCTTTCAATCCGGGGCACGGCGGGGCCGGGGGGGACGAGCCTCAGATACGCAGGAGCGGTCAACGGTTTCCCGCGCCAGAGCAGGTCCAGCGGGCGGAGGCCGGTCGGCAGGCCCTCCGGCAGGTAGGCGTTCACTTGCTGGAGGCCGTCATGTTCCGGCGGGCCGATATACGTGATCCAGGCCTTGGTTCCACCGACGAGGAGATCGAGATGAAGAATGTCCGCATCCAGGGGCAGGTCTTCGAGCCAGAGCGAGACGGAGGCAAAGCGGCCACGAGTGGGTGCAAGAGGTTCGCTCGAGAAAGCGTTTGTCACGCGCCGCACCCTGGCGGGCGTGGCCGCGCCGGCGTTCCGCAGCTTTTCGTGCCAACCGGCCGGCTGCTTTCGCAGAGTCAGCCACATGTACTGGGTGGCGACTCCTTCGAGCGCGAGCATCTGGAAGTCGTTTGACAGGGCGAACTCGGCCAGATCTCCGGCACTGATCCGGACGCCGCACCAAGTGTCGTACTTAGCGGCCGATTCCGGCAGGCCGTTGATCTGAAAGCGGGCGATCCCGCCGGCCTTCAACACTCGTTTGGTCTCCTTCAAGTAGCCGAAAACCACCGCCCGGTCGGGGATGTGTTGGAAAACCGCAAACGAGTAGACAAGATCGAACGACTCGTTGGCAAACGAAGCAAGATTCGAATCCGGGGAGTGGTGTACGTGCGCATGGGGAATGCCAGCCAGGTTCTGCCTTGCCAGGGAGACCATTTCCTCAGACACATCGACCCCGTGGATTTCCCCGAAGCTCCGGGATAGCGGCTTCATGAGCCTCCCGGGGCCGCAGCCAATTTCGAGCGCCCGCCGGGCCCGCGGACTTTGGTGGGCCGGCAGCCGCTTCAGTTCGGACTCAAAGCTCGTCACCATTTCGGAAGCCGACCCGAAGAATTCTTCGTCATCCTGCCCCCGCCGCCCGAAGGCGACGTAATACTTCGCGTCCTCGCGGGCCCTTTCGTTCCAGTCGTCACGCATCCGTTGATGGACGTCCTCGCTCATTTGACCTCAATCTCGTCACGGCACGTGTTCGCGCCGATGCGGTTTTCCTCCGGAGAAACCTCCGGGGCGAAGCCAACGCAGCGCGACGCCATCCGGTGGCCGGTAACAGTGTTTCCCTCGATCAGATTATCGCGCGCGACCGCGGGGCGCTCGGCTCGCTGGCCCAGGTAGATGCCGCTCTGCAGCAAGTCGGGTTCCCCCGGGAAGTGCGAGCATCCGAATTGGGCGGCGCTTTCATTACACCCGGCCGTATTCAGGTTCAGAAGACGGTTTCGCACGATATGGTGGCCGCTGCCAATCACAAAAACGCCGCCGAACTTCATGCCCTCGATGTGGTTCCCTTCAATAAGGATGTCCTCGGACTGCATATCCGGGTTTGTATTGTTCATCACGATGCCGTAGTGGCCGAACGGATAGTCCGACGCCGGCTTCTCGTTGATACACGTATTGGAGACGACTTCGCCGTTGTGGAAACCGTCGAGATCGATGCATTTCCCATTGATCTCGGTGAAGGTGTTCCGGGCGTAGACAGAACGGTCGACATTGCCCGCCGTATCGATCGCCACCGGAATGCCGCCGCCTTCGACGTCGACGGCCGCCACCGGGTAGCCGATCCTCGTGCCGGTGTTCGACTCCACTACAATCCCGGTCGCGTGGCCTGCTTGGATGGCGTCTCTGGCGATCTCCTGAAAGCGATTGCCGCGAATCACTCCATCGCGATTGCGCGGCGACGTGTAGAGCGAATGGGTCCAGATTCCGTTGCCGAGCAGCCGCTCGAAACGAGAGTTGGTAACAGCGAAACCGGCGGTTCCCTCTTCGAGCAGTATCCCGCCCGTGGTGTTGTTACGGCCGAGCTCGTTCCGGGAGCCGGAATCGACGGCTTCAACTTGGTTGATCCGAACGTTCGTGCAGGCGGCGGTAAGTACCGCGAAACCCGCGATTTCACGAAAGGTTACATCATGCACCGAAAGCCCATTGACGGTGGCCGCCGCGATGCCGTTGTTGGAGGTGAAATCGATGAAGGGGACATCGGAGGGCGGCAGTCCGGCCGGCCGGCCCAACGCCGCACGGTTACCATCGAGAACGAGGTTCTGGATGGTGACATTCGCCGCGTCCCGGGCGACGATGAGGGCTGATCCCTGGAAATCCGCCGCGGCCCGAAGGATCGTGGACGCGCCTTGCCCGCGGATTACCAATTCGGATGCGCCGCCCGGGATATGCCACGGTTCCGTTAGTTCGTAAACGCCCGAGGACAGCTCCACAGCTCCGCTGGCCGGGATGCCGGGCAACTCCGCCACCTGGGAGCATGACGCCGTATACAAGATGATCACGAGAAGAGCGAGCTTCACCGGCATGAAACCGTTATTCTAACTAGCATGGCGGTTGTCTTTCGCGAGGCCAGTTACCCTCCCCTGGAAGAATTGACGGCGACGGCGCCGAACGGAGCCGTTATTGGCGTGGTTGGAGAGGATGGCAGCGGCAAGACCGCTCTCCTGCGTCTGGCGGCAGGCGCTGGGAAGCCGCTAACCGGAGAAGTGAGCGTCACGGAGCCGGGACGCTTTCTGGGACCCGGAGACGCTCTTAATCTCGCCCCGGCGGGCACGCTGGCAATTGATCATACGCTCGCCCGATGCGACGCCTTGGTTCGCGCGCGCGCGCTCATCTCATTGGAGCGCTTGCGGCGTGAGGGGGGCACGGTTTTCCTGTCGTCACACGACCCGCAACTGCTGCGCGAGTTCTGCGATGAAATCTGGTGGTTGCAAGAAGGGCGCATCGCTTCGCAAGGAGATCCGGCAGAGGTGCTGGAGAACTACCAGCGTCACATCGCCGGAAAGCTCCGGGAATGGGGCAAGTCCATTACGCAGCCTCTTTCACCTTCGTTGCGGCGGGGGGACGGGCGCGCCGAACTGCAGTCTGTGGAAACGCTAAACTCCGCCGGCGAGCCGGCAATGGTATGGACGAGCGGCGCAGAAGTCGCTGTCCGGGTGACCGTCCGGTTTCTGCGAGAGGTGAACTCGCCGGTGGTGGGGATTATGATACGTACCCGGATCGGCTTTGAGGTCTTCGGCACGAACACCGAACTCGAAGAGACGGAAATCGGAAAATGCCGCCCTGGCGACAGCGTACGGGTGACGTTTCGGTTTCGATGCAACCTGTGTCCGCAGAGCTACACCGTCACGGCCGCTTCTCACGATCCCGACGGGGTCTGGCACGACTGGATGGAGGACGCGATCGCCTTCACGGTAGCCGACAATCGGCACACGGCTGGTGTTGCTAACCTGAGGGCCACTGTGACAGTGGAGCGGGTAGGCGCGTGAGGCGCCGAAAATTATCTACCGCTGAGCACGAAGGTTGGGGCGAGCCCGGCGAGAGTGGAGAAAGCTCCACCGTTTGCCTCGGTGAGCCAGCTTGAGCAGCCTTGCACCTTGCCAAGGTACACGTGTGGCTGGACATCCACCTTCATGTTCTTCATCTCCAGGGAACCGAACTGCAACAGGGGAAAGGGCAGGCTCTTGGGTTCGACTCGCTCCTGGACGACATAAGAGCTGCGGAGGGCCGTGCGAATGGCTTTCTCCCAACCAGAGCTGTCCGTCTCCCAGCCTGCGAAGGCATGCTGGTCGGTGGCCACGTCGTTTGGCTTGAGTACCAGCGTCTCCCGGTGCCTATAGATGAACTCGGGAAGATCCACCACCTTGTCGCCGTAAGTTGTCTTCGCCGCTGTCACGACGCGGGTCCAGGGAATGTGCTGGCGAATTGCCTTGCGCTCAGCCGCCGGAAACTTTGCGGTCACTTTGGAATCGGTGAGCAGGTCAAAGATGGCTTTCTTGTGCGCGAGTTCGGCCCGGAAACTGTTGACTACGCAGACCGCGCCTTCCTTATAGGCCCTCACCAACGGGTGCGTCAAATCGAACCGGAGCAAGAACTCCTGCACGGTGAGCTTGCGGTAGATAAGATCTATTACGAAGTCGCCCTTGCGGAGTTGGCCGTTACGATATTCGAGCTGATCCGGCGTCACAACCTCGGTCGGATACCCTTCCCGGCGGAAGGCTTCGGCCAAGAGCACATACTCGCCGCTGTGGATGTTCTGGAACTGTTGCCGGAACTCCAAGATGGCGATCCGCGGGAAGCGCCGATCCCCGAAGAGTTTATAGGCTTGCATCAAAGCCGCCAGCAAGTGCTTCACTCCACCGGTCTTGGTGAGCTTGTAACGCTTGCGGAACTCCTTCACGACAGGACTGTTATAGAACAACTCGGTCAGGGCCTCGCTCGAGGCCGCTCCGGCGGGAGCTCCCACGTTGAATTGCATGAAATGCAGGGAGCCGTTATTGATCTGGGTGTCCAGGCGTGAGGTTACCGCAGTGAAGGGATAGCCTGGATCCAAGGCGGCCAGCATCTTCTCGGCCGGGAGCAACTCCATGCGGTCCAGCAGTGAAGGGGTTGACAGCGCAAGCTGCTTGACCCGGTCAATGGCCGAGAGGAGTGCCTCACTGGCCTTCACCAGGCTGGCATACTGGCGTTTCGTAATGAAATGTGGGCGAAGAACCGGCAGGATGGCGCGGTTACCGCCTGAGAGATTGCGGTCTCGCATCTCTTCTTCAAGGGCGTAAGCCCATCCCAGATCACGGAATTTCTCGTTTTCGAGAAGTCTGTGATACCGGGCGATCGCCTCGTCCAACTGAGTCATTCTTTAGTTAAATCTTTCTGTAACTTAAACTTAGTATCGCACAGCCGATTGCGCAAGTGAAGTGTGGAAGAAGCCGACAGTCGACCTAACTCCCAATCTATCATTTACTTAGGGCGATGACAATATTTCGACTCGGATTGTCCTTTGGAGTACCGGAACCACTCGATTGAGCTGACAGAGTCCGCTGGGCGGTGGCCGAACCGGGGGCAACAGAAGCGACGCCGCGCGCCGTCGATCTAGCGGCGGATCACCTGCGTCTTGGCAAGGAAATCGTGAAGCGCCTGGCGCTTTTCGGTGACGAAGATGGAAAGATAGCCAAGGTAGAAAATATCCGAGGCCAGCTTGCCCCAATAGCGTTTGTTGGCTTGCTTGAAGCTGATCTGGCCGCCCTCGAGGTCCGTAACGGCAATGTTTAGTATGATTTTGCCCGGCGTGCCCCGCCACGAACCAGACTCCGACAGAGTGTAGTAGAGCCAGGCAACAGCTTTGCTGAGCAGGCCGAACACCACGAAGACACCCATCACGAACATGCCATGACCAAAGTCCACCGGCAGTCCGGCCGCGGAAGGCAAGCCGAAGAGCAGGGTGAAGGGAACGGTGAAGAGCCCCATGCCAACCAGGCAGATGGCGGCGTCGACGCAATGGGCGAGAAACCTGCGTGCAAAGCCTGCGTACTCGGTACGCGATTCGATCTCTGGGTCCAGTGCGCGCCCGCAATTCCAGCAGAACAGCAAATCCTCGGCGCATCCAGCGTCGCAGGAGGGGCAGCATGGCTTCGAATCCGCATTTACGGTCCGGTACCGCTGCCTGCTTGGTGTCTGGTCGATGAGCACACGTCTCCTTTGGGTTGTAGTCGGCAATTCGCTACCGAAGCTGTAGGACGCTCACCGGATACGGAGACGGCGGGGATTCCGTGCCGGAGTGTAGTGCTATTCAACAATCACTGCGAGGCGGAAGGTTCCGGGACCGGCGCCGGCGCTTTCACCGCTCAGAGTGACCACGTAGGTTCCCGGGCGCCGGTAGCGATGAAAGAGTCGATTCTTATGCTGCGACGACGTACCATCTCCAAAATCGATGGTTACATTCTTCATGCGGCTGGCATGAGAAAGAAACTCAACATCAATTTCCGGCTTGATCCCTCGCACGGGGAAGTAATTCACCCAACCGTTGGGAGGAGCATCCGCTGCGGAGCGATCGTGTACAAACACCTCCACGAAATCCACTGCGGTATAACCCTTGCTGTCGACTACAGTGAGCTGTTCCGCATAGACTCCCGGGCGCGCGTACTGGCGGCGCACCTTCGCACCGCTGGCGCGCGAACCATCAGTGAAGGTCCATTCATGGCTGACGATCCGGCGTCCGATCGCCGGGATTGACAGGGAAGCATCGAGCTCGATCTCCTCACCGGCCCACAGGTGGCGCCACCCGCCGGCCACCGGAAGACTCTCGCGGGGCCAGGCGCTCTGGTAGGCGGCCACAATCAGGGGGTAACTGTTGCGCCGCCGACCCTCGGCGTCTTCGATTCCGAGGTGCAGGTGTGGATCCACTTGCTGCGGCTTGCCATTCCACGTTTCCCCGGTGAGGCCGATCTTCTCGCCCTTGGCCACCGGGCCGCCGGGCTCAAGATTCACCCGGATGTTCGGCGAATTCATGTGTGCGTAGCGGTAAGTGAGCCCGGTAGCGTCAGAGATGACGAATCCGTTCGATCTTCCGTCACCGTGCGGCGCCGGATTCGTCTTCACGATGGCGTCAGTAATCGCGAGCGCCGCTCCCCGGTCCGGAATCATGCCCATGTCCTCGCCGCGATGATAGTAGAGCGCTCCCTGGTGCACACAGATTCCAAGCCAGGTGTGCTGGTAATTCATGGCCCGCCAGCGATAGTCCGCGATCGGGTAGGTGAACCGTTCGGGGCCGTACCACGCCTCATCGGCGTCCATCACTTCCAACCGGACGTCCCCGTCGATCTCGTCGGGCACCGTGCCATCCAGCCAGCCGCTCGTTGCCGAGGGAAGCACGTTCACTCCGTTGACCTCTTGCGGGAGCTGGAACGGCCCACCATGGACGGACGCCCGGCGGCCGTCCACCTCGATCTCGACATTCGCGCCGGTCACGTAGGGGACAAAGGCGCGTTTGGACTTGTCCCAGAAGTGCGACCTCTCTTCGGTGAAACCGACGAGTTTCACCACGCGGCTGCGGCCGCCGGCCAGCGCGACGGTGCACGTCTCTCCAGGCGCAAGATCGCAGACCATTGGGTTGGGGGCGGCAAGCGCAATGCCCAAACTCACGGAAGCCGCAGCTACGAGCCGGATCATGATTTCAGGCTAACCGATTCGCGGCCGGTTCACGGGCCGATCGTCTTCGCGCAGAGTACGCTGGAGTCGCCCTTGCTGCGCAAGACCGCACCGTTTTCGTCCTTGAGGCTGATGGTAACGGCGCCGGCCGCGGCGTCGACCTCCACCAGACCATAAGCGAACGCGTCCAGGTCCCAGCATTCTGCTCCAAGCGAGCCGACGAACTGGTTCAGGACGAGACCGGAGATGCCGGTCAGCCGTTCCACTGTTCTTTCGAGGGTATTGGTAGCGATCGGTCCGGTAATAAACTCGGCCGCGATCGGATCGGGTTCGTCGAAGACACCGATCGCGACGTTGGTGATGACGTTCGCGTGCGCGTCGGCGGTGAGGAAGATCACGTTTTCAATCTCGTTGTCACGAATGAATTCGAGGATCTCCCGCCGTTCGGCGGCATACCCTTCCCAGCGGTCATACGGCAGCACGAAATACTCTTGGATGGCGACTTCGTTTACCACGAACTTGAACTTCGCCGTGGAGTAAAGCAAATACGTTTTCAGCAGCCATTTCTGGGTTCGGCCAAGGAAAGTGCGGCCGGGATCTTCCAGGGCTTCGAGGCAGCCATCGGGAGGCGCCGGCGGAAGGCCGGCGATTGCCCGGAGGGAGGCCGGAAGCCGTGGCGCCTGGTCCACTTCACCGTTGTCGTGCGTGCAGGCAGCGGTGGCGTCCGCGCTGCGGCAGGAACGCTCGTCCAGCACGATGAGATCGATATCGGCCCCCCATCGAAAGAAGCGGAACATCGGTTGGCCGATGCAGGTTTCGCCGGCCGGCATTACAGGCGGCGAAACGGGCAACTGTTCGAGAAAGGCTCGCCGCCCGTTGGCGAATCGCACCGGATCCACCGTGGCCGGATTCCAATCGTTAGCGACTTCGTGGTCGTCCCACACGGATAACACTCCGGTGGTACGGAATAGCTCGCGGAGCGCGGCGTCCTCGCGGTTTTCGCTGTAAGTGGCGCGGTATTCCTCTAACGTAATTGCGGGACCTCTCTCGCCCCGGAATGCGGAATCCGTGTAGACGATGTCGCCCAGGTAGATGAAGAATTCCGGATTGTCAGCCCGGACGGCGTCGAGAACCTTGAGGGGACCATGCCCCGGCACGCCGTCAAGTTGGGTGGCGTCCGAATCCCCGGAGAAAGCAAAGCGCGCTCCGCGGGAAACCCAGGGAAGCGGCGCGGTGCGGAACGTTCCGGTTTCACTCGCGACCCCGCCGGAAAGAAAGCGGTAAAAGTACTGGTGGTCAGCGAGCAGGCCGTAGATCCGTGGTTTGACCACGAAACCGTTCCCGGCGACGGCATCGAAGCGGTGCATCTGGGAAACCGGCTCGAAATCCGGGTTGTCCGCAAGCTCGAGGTCAACCACTGCGGGGCCGTTCGTTCTGGTCCAAAGCACGGCGGTCGCGTGAGTCGCCTCCCCGCTGGCGACACCGTCAGGGAATTGCAGCGGCGTCTGCGCGGCAAGTGGGACAAGAATACAGAGGGCAATCAACACACTGCGCATCAGTTCGCCACTAGTATATACAGGTGGCGCGGGCGCCCCGCCCGCCAATCAGCCGAACAGGATGACGAGTTCGATCTGTGGGTCCTCGATCTCTCCCGGGACGTAGACGGCAAAATTCCGGGCCCGTTTCACGGCTTCCCAGGCAGGGCCGGACTGGCTCAAGGAGAAGTACTCGTACTCGAGCTTGATCGGAATGCTGCTCGGCGGCGCGGCGATGTGCCGCATCGGCACTCCAGCCAGAGCCTGCTTGATCAGGTGATCGATATGCGTGGCCGAGCAAACTTTCATTAATTGCGGCGCGCGGCTAATGAGCGATCCCTTCTTTAAGCCGGACTTCACCGCCAGGTACATCTGCGTGTTGTGCAGATACTTCTCGTCGTCCAGTGCGGTGGCGTAAATCGACGGCTGTTCAAGCTTCAACGGCAGCGAGACGAAGTTGGTGGGAATGACAGTTTCGAGCAGCTTGCGCAGCTTCTCATCCATGGCTCCGAAGCACTCACCGAGCGCGCCGTGATCGTAGGCGGGCAGATCAAGCGGGTCGATCTCCTTGGAAAACGTAGTCAACGCTCCAGCGAGGGCATTCATCTCCGAATAGAGGGCTTCGGGGTGTCCGCGGCGGCCCTCGATCATGTGCCGGAACCGGGGCAAATGCGAGTTGATGGTGAACAACAGCCAGAAGTTGGCGATATCAGAGGAGCTGAATTCGGCGAGCTCGCGGTTCTTCTCGCGCCTCATTCCGGAGAGCATGGAGCTTCGGGCGACCAGGTTCTCGAGCAGGCCGCGCCCGATGGAAAGGAGCCGTTCATTCGCCGCAATATTGAGCACGGGCGGGATGAACTCCGGGTCCAGTTCGTAGAGGCCTGCGTCATTGCGCCGGACACGCGCCGCCTTCAGCGCCGGCATCCCCTCGCGAGCCTCCTCTCCCACCAGAAACCGGAGGTTCTTCCGGGCCACCTGGACCGGCTTCTCCGAAAGACCGGTGTTCTCGTCACGGATGTCGATTACCTCCGAGAGATACCGGGTATCCGCGCTGCCGCCCGCCATCGAGATGTTCAGACCACCCTCGACATGGGCCGGGATCGCGAGGTAGACATCGATCGATTCGATGTCGCCCCCGAAATACTCCTCGAGGCTTTTCTGCGCCGGTGGCGCATCCGAGCCCGGGATGTCAAAGGGCAGCCCGTCGGGCAACAGCCCCCGGGCGGCATTGATGGCGAACTGGCCGGCTGGCAGAAGCTCGCGGTCGAGTTCGAGGCTGCTGAAGCCCCAGGGCCGGAAGTTGAGCGTTTCGAGGCGGAACTGGAGCAGATTTTCCAGGAACCGGTCCTGCGCCTGGAGGTGCTGCGGAGTCAGAAAGGCTCCCTTGGCCCAGACCACGGATTGGAGCTGCCTCATATGCAATTCACGGTAACACCTCGCCCCCCCCTTATCAATCGTCAGCGCCGGAAACCCGCGGCCGGATCGATTTGCCTTTTCGCGGCGTACCGCACGATTCCCGGGGCGCGCTTCTGCGCATCTCTGCGCACTGCGTTATGCTGTTCAGCGGAGGAATTCCGTGCCCAGCCCTTCCAACAGATCCGACGTCCGCCTTGACGTTGCACCCGGCCAGACGGAGCGTCCGGCCAAGCCTGAAGCTGAAACACCATTTCATGTCGCCGTTCTCGGTGATTTCAGCGGCCGGGCAAGCCGCGGGGAGAAGCGGGGCGGTGACGCCATCGCAGCGACAGCGCCAAGACAGATTGACCGCGACAACGTTGACGAGACGATGGAGCGGCTGGCCGTGACGCTCGATCTTCCCGTGGCCGGCCGAATCCGTTTCGGGTCGCTCGACGAATTCCGTCCGGACTCGCTCTACCAGCGCCTCGAGATGTTTCGCAAGCTGGAGGAGGCCAAAAACCTTGCCGGCGAGGACGCTCGGCGCGCCCCTCCCCCGCCATCCCAGGCGCCGGGCACTCCGCCGGATCTCAGCCTGGACGGCCTGCTGGACCAGGCGGTCGAGGCGACCGCCGGCCAGACGGAAGGCCGCGAGACGCGATCGCGGGACCCCTTTCGCGAGTGGCTGGACGAGCAGGTCGCGCCGCACACCGAAGCCGCTCCCGATCCCCGCGCCGAGGAGCTTGCGGGCCTGGTCCACAAGGCCGCTAACGCCCAGATGCGCGCGCTTATGCACTTCCCGGCTTTTCAGGAACTAGAAGCGGCCTGGCGGGGGGTGGACTTCCTGGTGCGCCGTGTCGAAACCAGCACGCAGCTCAAAATCTTCCTCCTCGACGTGACCAAGCAAGAGTTGTCGGACGATCTCCGTGAATCCGAAGATCTTGCCGGCGCCGGCTTGGTGCGGGTGCTGGCGGACATGCAGGACACAGGCGGCTGGTCACTGCTGGCCGGTAATTATTCATTCGGACCGGATGTGGAAGACATCTCTCTGCTCGCGCGCCTCGGGCGTATCGGGCGGGCGTTTAACGCACCCTTCCTTGCCGCGGGTGACCCGTCACTCGCCGGCGCCAGGTCGCTTCTGGAGTCGCCGGACCCAAACGATTGGGAGGACTCTCCGGAAACCTGGCAGGTGATCAGGAAACATCCGGCGGCGCTGTTTGTGGCGCTGTTTCTGCCGCGATTCCTCGAGCGTCTGCCTTACGGCGCCGCGACATCTCCGTGTGAGCAGTTCCCCTATGAAGAGATGGAGAACCCGCCGGCCCACGCCGATTACCTGTGGGGCAACCCGGCGCTGCTTGGCGCCTGCCTGATCGCCGAGGCGTTTTCCCGGTCGGGTTGGGACATGCGGCCGGAGGTCCACCAGAACCTCTCCCGGCTTCCGCTGCACACGTACAAACGGGATGGCGGCTTTGTCAACCAGCCGTGCGCCGAGGTCGTCATGTCCGAGCGGCTTGCACAGGCGATTGGAGAGCGGGGCCTATCGGCGGTCGCCTCGATCCGGGACACCGACGAGGTGCGCCTGGTGCGGCTCCAATCCATCGCGGACCCGGTACGGCGGCTTCATGGCCGCTGGTGACGAACAGATGGAGAAAACTTCAACTGCCCGTGCCGGTGGCTGCGCCGGGCGCGGTTTCTCCTGGTTTCACCCAGCATAGAAAGCCGCGCTCAATAAGCCGCCGGGTTATCGCGAGGCATTCGGCCTCGACCCGCGTGGGAGGCTCCTTCCAGCGCGCGGCCAGCGCTCGAACGGCATCGCCCAGGGTGTCGTAGTTCTCCAGACTCCTCAAAAACCCAGCAACTTGGGGTTCAAGCCGGGTTTCGAATGGCACTCCGTCTGTCAACCGCAGGGTCAGCGGACCGGCCCGCCAGGCGCCGTCGCGAAACTCGACCGGCTGGTCGAGCCGGACCGAAGGGAACAGCCGCAGCCGGAGGTTCAAGAGTTCCTGGTCAGTGCTGGATGAGGCCAGATCGAGACCGGCAAGACCTCGCTCGATCACGTGACCAAATGGTTCGCTGACGCCCGGAGGAAGATCGCTCAGGCGGATCCAATTCCGGCCGGACCGTTTCCGTAGAGTAAGGAGCCCGGCATGGATGGCTTCAACTCTGTGTTGCTCATAGAAGGCCATCCACTCGTCGAAATTCCGCTGATCGGCCTCGGGATCCGGAGGAGTGGTCTCGCAGATGCGATCATGCGCGTACCTTCCGGCTTCCGTGCTGTTGATGCGCAGCACCCAAGCGTCGCAGCCGGTATCCGCAAACCAGCTCGTCAGGCGGTCACGCCAGTTTTCACCGGCGATCTGCACCCATTCAAACATCATCTGAAGAACGCCCCGGTCCTCGAGGTAATCGGGGGCCTGGGCAATCAGGTCACGGCAGTAGCCATCCAACACGCCTGAGTTGTCGCAGAAGAGGCGTTTTGTCCAGGGCGAAATGAAGAACGGCGGGTTCGTGATGATGAGATCGAATCGGCGTCCAGCGACAGGACGGAACGTATCCCCAACCAGGATTTCGATGTTGTCGCAGGCGTTCAGGCAGGCGTTGAAGCGGGCGAACTCCGCTGCCCGGGGGTTCAGATCCGTGGCGACGACCTGGCGGGAATGAGCGGCGGCGCAGAGAGCGTGCACCCCACAACCAGTGCCCAGGTCGAGCGCGGAGTTCACGTTTTGCCGGATGGTGAGGTTGTAGAGCATCCAGGTGGTGCGGTTCACCCCGAGCACGACGTCCGGGTTCGCGGCAGTGGCAATTTCGATAACCGGATCGCTTGCCAACAACAGATGTTGAAAGGATCCCACTGCGGCGGTGGGGCGGAGATTCTCTCCGGATAACTCGAGCAGACCGCTTTCCAGGCAGGTTTCGAGTACCCATTCCGGAAGATGTTCCCCGGCGACCGTTCGCGGAATCGGCTCGCCAATGAGGAACAGGCGGATGAGGGCGCGGCGCGGCCCTCCTGGCCGGCTGCGGTCCACCAGCAGCGCCTTGTTCCGGTGCTTGGGAGACGAGAGTTCATTGTCGATTAGAACTTCACGAATTCCCAAGCGGGTATAGTTGATCTCGTTGCAGTAGCCGCGGAGGCGCTCTGCGGCGGCGGGGTCCGGCAACTTGAGCTGGCAGGTCAGCATGCTTCCGCCTCCGGCGGTGAAAGGAATCCGCGCTCCAGCAGGCGCCGGGTCACGTTAATGCACTCCTCACGGACCCGCTCGCGCGGGGCGCCCACCTTGTCGACAAGCTGATCCATCGCCTCGGCGGCCGTCCTTTTGCCGTCAAACAGGGCGAGGTATTCGGCGATCACACCTCCGGCGTTTTGCTCGTGGGGGATGTCGTTGTTCTGCGAAAGCTTAACACCTTCGAGCGTCCAGCCTTCCCGGGATGGCTTCATACGCCGGATCAGTTTCGCGCCAGGCGTCACCTGCAACCTCGAATTCAATAGCGCCGCCTCGCTGTCCTCCCGGTTGAGCAAATCCTGGATATCGAACCTCCGTAGAATCGCGTTACCGAAGGGGCGCTTGGGTAGCCTTTGGGCGTCTTCGAAGGAAAGCCAATTCCGCCCCGAGCGGCGGCGCAGGTTGATGATGCCGCGGTGAATCGCCGTCACTCCTTTCTTGCGGTAGTAGCCGGTCCAGGAGGAGTAGTTCCGGGCATCGGCTGCCGGCGAAGGCGGAGTTGTCTCGCGGATGCGGTTCGTCGCGTACCGGTCCGGCAGTTCCGTGTGGCCCTTCAGCACAAGAGCGTCGCAGCCGCTGTCTGCCACCCATTCGGACAGTCGTTCCTTCCAACTTTGCCGTTCTATCTCTACCCATTCACAGATCATTTGGAGGAAACCGCCCTCGTTGAGGTAGTCCGGAGCGAGCCGCACCAGCTTCCGGCAGAAGCCATCAAGCTCCATCTCGTTATCGCAGAAAAGGTGGTCCATCACCGGAGTGATGAAGAACGGCGGATTGGTGACGATGGCGTCGAACTTCCGGCCGGCCACCGGATCGAAGAGGCTGCCGGTAAGACACTCGACATTTGACTTCAGATTCAGCGCGGCGTTGAACCGGGCGAACTCGGTGCAACGAGGATTGAGATCCGTGGCTGCGACCTGCTCGCTGTAGGCCGCCGCCGTCAGCGCAAGCGCTCCGCACCCCGCCCCCAGATCTAGCGTGGCCCTGGCGGGCCGGCGGATCGCGGATCGGTACAGCAGCCAAGTCGTGGGATTGATAATGAGGACCACGTTGGGATCCTCGGCCGACTCGATCTTTCGCGAGTGGTCGGTTGCCACGAGCAGCCCCTCAAACGGGGCGAGCATTGCCACGCTCTCCACGTGCTGGCCTCGGATCTCAATCAAACCACAGCGCAGAGCGGCGTCGAGGAACCAACTGGGCAGCATCTTCTCGACTTCCACTTTCGCGGTGCGAAGGCCGAAAGCGAACAAACGAAGCAGCGTGTTCAACGTGCCCGGCTCCCGGGTCTGATAGAGAAGGCGCGGCAGATTCCTCAGGTTCCTGGAGGGCAATTCATTGGCGACAAGAGCTTTCCGCATCCCTGCCCGGCTGTAGCCGGCGCTCCGGAACAGGTCGTGCACGCGCTTCGCCGTGTCGGTGTCAAGCGGTTTGAGCATCAGCCGGACTCTCGCTGTAGGATAAACGAATTGACAATCTATTCCCACTTGGAACCAGCCTATTTCGGTACAATTTGGACGGTGCGAACAATTGGTCGTTACGAAGTGGAGCGCGAGATCGGCCGTGGGGCGATGGGGATTGTCTACCGTGCAAAGGACCCGGCGATCGGCCGCACCGTGGCCATCAAAACCATCCGGCTGAGCGAGTTGGCCGAGGAAAAGGAACTCCAACAGTTGCGCCAGCGCCTGATGCGAGAGGCTCAATCGGCAGGTATCCTCTCCCATCCAGGCATCGTCACCGTCTACGACGTGGCGGAAGACGAGTCTAACGCTTTCATCTTCATGGAGTTTGTCGAGGGGGAGACGCTCGAAAAACTGTTGCTCGCCCGGCAACCACCGAGCCGCGAGCACCTACTACGAATTTTTCGCCAGACTGCCGCCGCGCTGGATTTTGCTCACTCCAAGGGCATCATTCACCGGGACGTCAAACCGGCGAACCTCATGGTGACCTCCGGCGGCGACGCAAAAATCACTGACTTCGGTATCGCAAAGATCGTTTCCCAGCAGATGACGATGACCGGGATGGTGCTCGGCACGCCTTACTACATGTCGCCGGAGCAAGTGCAGGGCCATCCGGTTGACGGGCGTTCGGATCAGTTTTCGCTGGCCGTTATCGCCTACGAAATCCTTACCGGGCAGCGGCCCTATTCCGCGGATTCACTGGCCACGCTGATTCTGAAGATCGTCACTGAAACGCCGCCGTCTCCGGAGACCTTGAACCCGGCGCTGGACAAGTCGGTGAGCACAGTATTCTCGAGGGTCTTCGCCAAGGATCCAAGGAATCGGTATCCGAGTTGCGCCGAGTTTGTTGAGGATCTGGCCCGGGCGGTTGAGGCCAGCCGCAACTGGCAGCCAAGCGCAAGAGCGGGCAACGAAGACGTGGGGGTTGCACCTCCACAGGGCGATGCCGCGCCGAAGGACTCCCACGACGTTGCCGCGGCGGCAACCGCCGTCTCCGGGCACAACCTTCCGGCTCCCGAGGCGGGCGTCGCGCCCGGCGGCGCTGACCAGAGCGCGCCTGCCACCCCGGCCCCGACCGCCATCCCTTCTGCCCCCGAGGTTGCGACGGCGGATCATAAGACCAGCAGTTCCAAACGGATGACCGTCGTCATTCTTGCCGCTCTAGCGATTGCGGTTGGAGCCCTTGCCACGTGGACGCTAATCCGTGGAGGCGGCGAGATAGGCGAGATGCAGGAACAGGCGGCGACGGCCACCGCACCGGTGGAACCGGCTGAATTGGCCGCCGTCCCGCCGCTGCCCGACACGGGAGAAACCGGCCAGCCCGCAGCGGAGCCTCCGGTGGTGGAGGCGGACCAGCCTCCTGCGGAGCAGGCCCCGCCCGAACCTCCGCGGCCTGCCCCGACTCCTTCAGCGCCGGCGGCTCCCAGCGAGTACGACGTCGTGTTCAATACAACACCCGGCGGCGCCACCGTGGTGGTGGATAAGAACCCGGAACTCACATGCACCACCCCTTGCACCCTCACCCTCGAGGGCGGCCGCCATACGATAATGATCAACCTCGCCGGTTATCGCGAAGTCCTGAAGATCTTCAGCGCCCCCGAGGAACAGGAATTGAACATTGGGCTCGAACAGATGGCCGGCAGCCTGGCCATTCAAACCACTCCACCGGGAGCCGCGATCAGTATCGACGGGGCGCTGCGTCCGGAAAAGACCCCGGCGCTGATCTCCCTTCCGGCGCGAACCTATAGCGTCGTGCTGTCCCTCGATGGCTACTCCGACTACCGCGACACAATTGAGATCAAGGACCGAGTTGTGGCCAATCTCGACATTAGCTGGCAGTAGAAATTACACTGAGGCACGATTTTTTATCCAGGTTACTGCCGGGGAGTCAGCCAGATGGGGGTGTATCCTGTTGACAGTCAACCGGCACTGTTAGATACTACATAGGCGAGTTCGCCAGCCACGCACCGTTGGGTAGCGAAGGACCGTTCGTGGATTTGCTGGCGGACAGACTGTTACGTCCACCCAAATTTGGAGGGAAAGCCAATGGGAAGAGCTAGCACCCAGCACAAGTTAGACAGAGTGCGCCCGCCTCGCGTCCAGATCACATACGACGTGGAAGTCGGCGGCGCAATCGAGATGAAAGAACTGCCGTTTGTTGTCGGCGTCTTGGGGGATTTTACGGGCAAGCCCACCCAACCCCTACCGAAACTGAAAGAGCGGAAGTTCGTCGAGATCGGACCGGACAACTTTGACTCGGTGCTCGAAGGCATGAAGCCTCACCTCGCCTTTACGGTCGAAAACAAGCTAAGTGAAGAGGTTGACGCGCCCGATTTGAAGGTGGATCTTGACTTCAAGAGCATGGATGACTTCGAGCCCGAGAATGTTGCCCGGCAGGTGAAGCCGCTAAAGGAACTGCTCGACCTTCGCACCCGGCTCTCGGATCTGCGGGGTAGCCTGCAGGGCAACGAGAAGTTGGAAGAGGCGCTGCTTGACGCCGTCAGTAACACCGAGAAGCTCGATAAGTTGAAGGGTGAGGTCGGCCCAGACAAGGGAGGCAAATAATGGCCGAAGCAAAGGGTTCCCAGAAAGCGAAGGCCGTAGAAACTGTCGAGGAAGTTAGCCTGCTCGACCAAATCGTAACCGAAGGCCGCTTCAGCGAGACGGCCCGGGAGCGCGGCAAGGACCTGATCAAGGAATTCGTGGAACAGGTCATCGACGGAAGCATAACCGTGGCGCGGGACGCCGAGATGATGATCAACGCGCGCATCGCGCAGCTCGATCATCTCCTGTCCATTCAGCTCAGCGAGATCCTCCACCATCCGGATTTCCAAAAACTCGAGGGTTCCTGGCGAGGTCTGCACCACCTGGTATCCCAGAGCGAAACAAGCACGATGCTGAAGATCCGGGTGATGAATTGCTCGAAAAAGGAGTTGCTGCGGGACTTGCAGCGCGCCCCGGAGTTTGACCAAAGCGCGCTCTTCAAGAAAGTGTACGAGGAAGAGTACGGCGTCTTCGGCGGAGCTCCTTTCGGAGCTCTCATCGGGGACTACGAGTTCGGCAAGCACCCGGAAGACATCGAACTGCTCGAGCGAGTTTCTCAAGTGGCCGCCGCCGCTCACGCTCCATTCTTCTCCGCCGCGTCAGCCGACATGCTCAATCTGGAGACATTCACCCAGCTTGACCGGCCCCGTGACCTGGCGAAAATATTTGACACTACCGAATACGCAAAGTGGAAGAGCTTCCGGCAGAGCGAGGACTCGCGATATGTGGGCCTCTGCCTCCCGCGGACCCTCGGCCGCCTCCCTTACGGCCGGGATACCAAATCGGTAGAGGCGTTCAATTTCGAAGAGGGCGTGGACGGCACCGAACACGACAAGTACCTGTGGATGAACGCCGCCTATTCACTCGGCACCCGCCTCACCGACTCCTTTGCCAAGTACGGAATGTGCGTGACCATCCGGGGCGTGGAAGGAGGCGGTTTGGTCGAGGGTCTGCCCGTGCACAATTTCTATACCGACGAGGGCGATGTGGTGATGAAGTGTCCGACCGAAACACCCATCACGGACCGCCGGGAAAAGGAGCTTGCGGATTTGGGCTTCATCCCGCTGGTACACTGCAAAGGCACCGATTACGCGGCATTCTTCAGCGCCCAGAGCGCCCAGAAACCGAAGTTGTACGACGACGACGCAGCGAACGCCAACGCCAGGCTCTCGACTCAGTTGCCATACATCATGGCCGTATCCCGTTTCGCCCACTACCTGAAAGCCATGATGCGGGACAAGATCGGAAGCTTTATGTCACGTGAGGAAGCCGAGACGTTCCTGAATCGGTGGATTACCAACTACGTAACTCCGGACGACTCCGCGTCGCCGGCGGCCAAGGCCCAGCGGCCTCTCCGTGAGGCTCGGGTTGACGTAGCCGAGGTTCCCGGCAAGCCGGGCGTTTACAAGGCCGTCGCGTTCTTGCGCCCGCACTTCCAGTTGGATGAGCTGACGGTGTCACTGCGGCTGGTGGCGGAATTGCCCGCTCCCGCCAGGTAGGTTCATGTTCATGACGAGGTACAGATGGCGAGCAGCCATTTGTTGGAGAAGCTAGCTACGAATTGAGACCTAGAAGGAGATAACAGATGGCAGTAAATGCGTATTTGGTGATTGCGGATCGTCCGGGTCCCAGCAGGAGCTTGACTGACGCGATCGACATCCTGTCGTTCAGCTTTGGTGCAAGCCAGACAGCAACTTACGGCGCCGGCTCTTCCGGTAGCGAGTCGCGCGCCGGCCGTGCCGACATACAAGACGTTCATGTTGTCAAAGTCACCGACAAGACCACTCCGCTGCTCTTCGATGACTGTGTCACCGGCAACGTCCTGGAAAAAGCCGAGATCATCTACGACAAACCGATGGGCGACCAGCAGGAGTCGTACTTTAAGATTTTGATGGAGGACGTGATTATCACGTCTTACCAAGTGTCCGGTTCGGCGGAAAACCCCACCGAATCCCTGAGCTTTGCGTTTGAAAAGATCAAGGTGAGCTACAACCCCGAAAGCGACGAAGGCAAGCTCGAGGGCTTCATCGACAAGGGGTATGACTGCGCCGAACTGAAACCTTGGTAGCAGCCGCCGTCCACACGCCGAGGAGGATGGGGTGAACGCAAGACAACTGTTCCAGGAGGGAAAGGTCTCCGAAGCCATTCAGGTTCTGGGGCCATACTTGCGCGATCACCCCTCCGACACCGCCAACCGGACCTTCCTTTTCGAGCTGCTCTGCTTCGCTGGAGAATTCGAGCGGGCTGAAAAGCAGCTCGGCGTGCTGGCCAGGGGAGGCAAAGAATCTGAACTCGGGGCGATTCTTTACTTCTCGGCTCTCCACGCGGAGAAAACGCGTGCCGAGATGTTCGAGAAAGAGGAGTTTCCCCCAAGCCCGGCTGCAGGAGCATCCAATGAGGTGTCGGGAACCCTTAATGGGAAGCCGTTTGCCAGCCTTTCCGACGCCGGCCCGGACCTTGGAACGCGCCTGGAGATCTTCGCGGCGGGCGCGTATATGTGGTTGCCCCTCCGGCACATCTCGGCGATCCGCATGGAGCCCCCGAAAACGCTGCGCGACACGCTTTGGACACCGGCATTCATTACCACCGGACCATCGTTCAGCGGACAGGAGTTAGGGGAAGTTTTGATTCCCGCTATCTATCCGCTCTCCTGGAGACATCCGGACGAGTCGGTCTGGCTGGGGCGCGTCACCGCTTGGGGCGAAGACGACCAGGGCGTGCAGTACCCCTCCGGCCAGAAGATGTTGCTCGTCGACGGGGAAGAGTTTCCGTTCCTCGAGCTCAGAACGCTCGAAATCGAAAGCGCCGGCGGCGTCGAAAGCTAGTTTTCGGCCCTCGGCCACCGCTATTTGCCTATGCCACTTCGCGACGACCTGCTAACTCCAATTCCCGGCGATAACCCGAGCGGTATGAGCCTCCGCTACGATCCTGTCTACGACCAACTGAAAGAGGCGCGCCGGGAAGAAGAGGACCTTGCGCAAGGGGCGTGGAAACACGAGCGGAAGGTGGCTGACCACCCCTTTGTCATCAAGACCTGCCAGGAAGCCATAGCCACTCGCAGCAAGGATCTGCAACTTGCGGCGTGGCTTACGGAGTCCCTTCTCAAGCAGGAGGGTTTCGGCGGCTTGGCGGCGGGGCTCGAGCTGTGCCACGGCCTGTTGGAGACCTTCTGGGAGACTGTGTACCCCGAGATCGAGGAGGGCGACGAAGAGTTTCGCGCGATGCCGTTGGAGTGGCTCAACCTCTCCCTGGAGACGCCGCTGCGAATGTCACCGCTCAACAATGAGGGGCACAACTGGTTTGACTATCAGGATTCCCGGAATGTGGTCGGTTACGAAGAGTCGGCCCAAACCAAGGACGCCAAGTCGCGCCGGACAAAACTGATCGAGTCGGGAAAATTGGCTCCGGAGGCTTTCGATAAAGCATTCGAATCGACGCCCAAGGCTTTTTACGCGGAGGCGGAGCAACACCTTGACCGGGCGCTTGCAGCAGCGCAAGCGCTGGACGCGTTCTGTGAGGAGAAGTTCACCGATGAGCCTCCGACCTTCGGGAAGGTCGAGGCGGCGATCAAAGATGTACGGCATCTGGTGCACACTCTGCTCCAAAAGAAGCGGGAAGTGGAACCGGATCCGGTAACGGAGTCGCCGGCGGAAGAACCGGGCGCGCCCGGTGATGCGCCGCTGGCCGCGGCTGTCTCCACCGCTCCAGCCGGGTCAGGCCTGACAATCACTCTGGCGGCGGCTGAGCCGCCGGCCCGCCAGGAGGCGGTCGCCTCCGTTGTCAGAGCGGCGGCTCAATTGCGCGCGCTCGAGCCGGGCAGCCCGGCTCCTTATCTCATGTTGCGGGGATTGCGTTGGGGGGAACTGCGGGAAGCGCTCGCCAGCGGCAGGTTCGATCTGCTCGAGGGACCTCCCACCGACCTCCGGCAGCACATCAAAAGGCTGGCGATTGACAGCCGATGGGACGAGCTGATTAACGCCGCGGAGGAGGCGATGTCGTTGCCTTGCAGCCGCGGGTGGCTGGACATGCAGCGGTTGGTAGTGGAGGCTTTAGCGGCCAAGGGGAATGATTACGACCTGATCGCCAAGGCGATTCGCTGCGAACTTCGCGCTCTGCTTCGTGACGTGCCGGAGATCATGAATACTACACTGCTCGACGACACACCCGCGGCCAATCCCGAGACCAGGACCTGGCTGCGGCAGTTGATCGCCGAGCCGGAAAAGACAAGTGAACCCGGTGACGGAGCCGAAGCCCAGCCCGGGGAACCAGTCACCGAGGAGTTCGCCGTCATCGGCTGGAAACGGACGTTCATTGATCCGGTCCAGCGAGCACGGGAAGCGTTCGAAGGCGGCAACAAGCTGGAGGCGCTCGAGATACTTCAGAAGGAGGTGGAAAGACAACGCTCCGGCCGCGGGCGGTTCCTCAAGAAGCTTCAGATGGCGGAGTTGTGCGTCAAGAACGGGATGGAGTCGATTGCGCAGCCGATCCTCGAGGAACTCCTCAGTTCGATCGATGACTTCAAACTCGAGGCGTGGGAAGACCGGGAGGTTGTGGCACGAGCTCTGGTAATAATCACCCAGGCTCATGAAGGCGTCAAGGACGACGCAAAGGAGAAGAAGAAGTTCTTCAAACGGATATGCCGTTTGGATCCGGCGCGGGCTCTGGAGTGCTGATATGGCGCGTCCGCCCAAGCTGACTTCCGATGCACCCATAACGCTCTCCGTGTACGACCGGCTCTTTGACGACGATCCAAAAAACTCCGACGAGGCAGCTCCCACGCGCGCGCAAACGCTCCGGCAGTACCGTGCGGCCGTCCGGCGCGACCTCGAGACGCTGCTCAACACGCGCCGTATTGCCGTGGAACCAGACGAATCCCTCAAGGAGTTGAACCGGTCAGTCTATGTCTTCGGTCTATGGGACTTCAGCGGAGTGCCCATGGAGTCGGCCAAGGACCAGTCCCGTCTTTTGCGTTCGCTCCAGACAACGATCCGCCTGTTCGAGCCGCGGCTGAGGAACGTTCAGGTGATCGCGCTCCAGTCCGACGTCAAAAAGACCCGGACGCTTCGTTTCCGCATTGAAGGCTTGCTGGTGATGGATCCTGTTCCCGAGCGGGTCTCCTTCGACACGGTCCTCGAGTTGACCAGTTCCGAATACTCGGTAAAGGGAGAAAAGGGAGACACTGATGCGGGATGAGCTGCTTCTCTACTATGAGAGAGAGCTTACCTACCTGCGTCAAATGGCGGCGGAGTTCGCGGAGAAGTATCCCAAGGTCGCCGCGCGCCTGGTCCTCGAGGCCGACAAGTGCGAAGACCCTCATGTCGAGCGTCTGATCGAGGCGTTCTCTTTCCTGGCTGCGCGGGTCCATCTCAAGGTGGACGACGAGTTTCCGCAGGTGACACAGGCTCTTCTGAATATCGTCTATCCCCATTACCTGCGCCCTATCCCGTCGATGTCGATTGTCGAGTTCCGCGTGGATCTCGACCAGGGCAAGCTCACATCATCCCTGGAAATCGAACGCGGGGCGACACTGTATTCCCGGCCGGTCCAGGGCATCCCATGCAGGTTCCGCACGTGCTATCACACCACTCTCTGGCCGGTGAAGGTGGCGGTGGCGGAGTGGAAGCCCCCCAGCCAGTTGGACCCGCCCATTGCGGCCTCCGATTCCGTTGTCGCGGTGCGCCTGCGGCTAGACTGTGGCCCGGACGTGAGCTTCCAGGATCTGAACATTGACCGGCTGCGGTTCTATCTGAGCGGCGACAGCAACGCCGTGTACAAGCTCTACGAACTGCTGTGCTCGCGCTTGAACCGCGTGGTGGTGAGAGACCCGCGGCCGAACTCGAAGCTGCGGCCCGTTACGCTGCCCAAGAGCGCTTTGCGTCCGGTTGGTTTCGAGGAAGACGAGGCGATGCTGCCTTACACCCGCCGCTCCTTCGTCGGGTACCGATTGCTGCAGGAATACTTCGCGTTCCCCGAGAAGTTTCTCTTCCTCGAACTGACGGGACTCTCCGCGGTATGGGCGGCAGGCTTTGAGAACTCGGCCGACCTGCTGTTTCTTGTCGGCGCCTACGAGGGTACTGAACGTGACGAGATGCTGGAGATGGCGGTTAGCCCGAAGATGTTCCGCCTCGGTTGCGCGCCGGTTATCAATCTTTTCCAGCAGACAGCAGAGCCGGTTTTGCTGGCTCAGCGCAAGTATGAGTACCCGGTGATTCCAGATGTCCGCCGGCCGCGTGGAACCGAAGTCTTCAGCGTGGACGAAGTCGCGTCGATAAACGTCAGCACGCAATCCGTGACCACGTTCCGGCCATTCTACTCGCTGCAGCATGGTTCCATCCAGCGCGGCGGCAAGGCGTTCTGGATCGCGGACAGGCGGCGGTCCACCCGCCCCGACGATCACGGCACGGACGTCTTCCTCTCACTGATGGATCTTTCGCTGAAACCCGTCCACCCGGATACCGACACGCTGACCATCAAGACTACCTGCACGAACCGCGACCTGCCGGCACGACTCCCGTTCGGCAATGAGGAGGAGGGAGACTTCCAGCTCGAATCGAGTGGGCCTGTCCATAAGGTTGTCGCCATACGCAAGCCCACCTCGCCCCTCCGGCCGCCAATGGGGCGCGCCGTGCAGTGGCATCTCATCTCGCAGCTTTCACTGAATTACCTGTCTCTTGTCAGCGAGGGAACCGACGCCCTGCAGCGCATACTGAAGCTGTATGACGTAATGGATTCGCCGTCGACTCAGAAGATGATACAGGGAATCAGCCGGATCGAGAGCCGCCGCCATTTCGCCCGCCTGCTCTCCGAACACGGGATCACCTTCGCGCGCGGAACCCGCGTGCAACTCGAGTTCGATGAAACCCAGTTCGTCGGAGGCGGCGTATACCTGTTCGCCAGCGTCCTCGAGCAGTTTCTGGCCCACTACGTTTCGTTGAACAGCTTCAGCCAGCTCGAAGCCCGGACCAAACAGAGAAAGGAGGCGCTCCGGATATGGCCGCCGAAGACCGGAAGACAGATCCTTCTCTGAAGTATGAAGCTGTACTGCGGATGATCGAGGACAACCCGTGCCAGTTCGAGTTCTTTCAGGCGGTTCGGGTACTGCAGCAAATCACTCCCAACCGCGCCCGGGTTGGCGGATTCGCCCGGCCGGAAAAGGAGGCGCTCCGATTCGGCGCGTATCGTTCAATGGATTTTCCGGCGAGTGAAATCCAGGAAATCGAGTGGCCCGAGGACGGCCCGGCAGAGATGAAGGTGAACTTCATGGGGCTCACCGGACCTTCCGGCGTGCTCCCGCTGGCCTACACCGAAAAGGTCATCGAACGGAGATACAAGCGTGACCGGACGATCGAAGCCTTCTTCGATCTTTTCAACCACCGGATGATTTCGCTCTTCTACAGGGCTTGGGAGAAGTATCGCTTCCCCGTCCAGTACGAGTCCGGCCAGAATGACCGGTTTTCCAACTATCTGAGCGCGTTCATCGGCATCGGTTCGCCCGGGCTCGAGAACCGAATGGCGGTGGAAGACGACTCGCTTCGTTTCTACACCGGCCTGTTGGCGCTGCAGCCGCGTGGCGCTGCCGCCCTGCGCGGCCTCGTGGGAGACTATTTTGACGTGCCGGTGGAGGTGGAACAGTTTGTCGGCGCGTGGCGCGAAATCGACACCACCGATCAGAGTCGCCTGCAGGAGGGCGACTCCATTCCGGAACTGCTCGGGGTCGGCACGGTGGTGGGCGACGCCGTGTGGGATCAGCAGTCCCGGGTAAGAATACGCATTGGGCCGCTGCCGCGGAAACGCTATCAGGATTTCCTGCCCAGCGGCTCCGCCTACCGGCCCCTCGAGGCGTTGATCCGGTTCTTCACGGATGGACTGCTGGCCGTGGAAGTGCAGTTGGTGTTGCGGAGGGAAGACGTGCCGGTCTGTCGCATGGACCCGGACGCGGCGGTCCAACTCGGCTGGCTGACGTGGATGAAGTCGTCACCTGGATTTGATCGCAATCCGGGCGACACAGTGCTGTTGTTTCAGGAGGAAGTCTGAATCATGGGAGTAAACATAAAGTCCCTGATCGGGAAGCTCAATGATACCACCCGGTCGGCGCTTGAAGCGGCCGCCGGATTGTGCCTCTCCCGCACCCACTACGACATTGAAATCGAGCACTATCTCATGAAGCTGCTCGAGGATGCCGACAACGACTTCGCGCACATCGCGAAGCAGTATGGCGTGGACAAATCCCGCCTTTCCGCTGAGCTTACCCGCAGCCTCGACAAACTGAAATCCGGCAACGCGCGAACTCCCGCATTGAGCCCTTCGGTTCTCAAGATGATGACGGAGGCCTGGACCATCGGCTCCATCGACTATGGCGCCGGTCAGGTTCGCACGGGCTTTACGATTCTCGCGCTCGCCACTAATACGGAGCTGGCCCGGATGGTCCGCGAGGTGAGCCGGGAGATGCAGAAGATCGAGCCCGAGGCCCTGCGCAAGGAGTTCCCGGCGCTCGTCGAGGGTTCCTCCGAGGAAACGATCACGGCCACGGCGGAGGAGGCGGAAGCCGCGGCGGAAGGGCGCCGTCCCGTCCGGCCGGGCGCCAAGACGCCGAACCTCGACCAGTACACCATCAACATCACCGAGAACGCCCGCGCCGGCAAGATCGACCCCGTGCTCGCGCGGGATTTCGAGATCCGCCAACTGGTGGACATCCTGCTGCGGCGCCGGCAGAACAATCCGATTCTCGTGGGCGAGGCCGGCGTCGGCAAGACCGCCGTGGTGGAAGGCTTCGCCATCAGGCTCGCGCAGGGCGACGTGCCGCCCCCGTTGCGCAATGTCGCGCTGCATTCGCTCGACCTGGCGCTGCTTCAGGCCGGCGCCGGGGTGAAGGGGGAGTTCGAGAACCGCCTGAAGGGGCTCATCAACGAAGTGAAAGCCTCGCCGACGCCCATCATCCTGTTCATCGACGAGGCGCACACCATGATTGGAGCCGGGGGGCAGGAGGGCCAGGGCGACGCGGCCAACCTCCTCAAGCCGGCCTTGGCGCGCGGCGAGCTGCGCACTATCGCGGCTACCACCTGGTCCGAGTACAAGAAGTACTTCGAAAAGGATGCCGCCCTTGCCCGGCGATTCCAGACAGTCAAGGTGGAGGAGCCAAGCGAAAAGAGCTGCCAGGTGATGCTCCGCGGCGTGGTTGGCAAACTCGAAAGCCACCACAGTGTGCGAATCCTCGGCGAGGGACTTGAGTCCGCCGTCCGGCTCTCTCACCGCTATCTTCCGGACCGGCAGCTTCCCGACAAAGCCGTGAGCGTTCTCGACACAGCCTGCGCGCGGCTGTCGCTCGGGCAAAACGCCACCCCGGCGGCCGTCGAGGACGCAACGCGGACGATCGACGACCTTAACCTGCAAACCCGGGTGCTCGAGCGCGAACAGGCCGTGGGCGCGGACCACACCGGGCGTCTGGCCGAGGTTGCCGCCGAGAAGGAAGAGGTTCAGGCGCGGCTGGACGAGCTCAATAAGCGGTGGGAGAAAGAAAGCGCGCTGGTGGAGCAGATTCGGGAAATCAGGGCCAAGCTCGAGGGTGAACACGGCACTCTGGAGGCGCCTCAGACAGCTTCCCAGCCGGCGAATCCTTCCGCTGCGGCCAATCCGGGGAACCCCTCCGGCCCGGACGCAGTCGCCGAGAGATCTCCCGCGCGGGAACTCCCATCGGATCCCAACGAGCTTCGCGCGAGACTCGCGGCGCTCAATAAAGAACTGGACGCAATGCAGGGCGAGACCCCGTTGATCCGAGTCTGCGTTGACGAACATGTCATCGGCGAGGTGGTTTCCGGCTGGACCGGCATTCCCGTCGGAAAGATGGTGAAGGACGAGGTCCAGTTGGTACTCGAATTGGAATCCCATCTGGGCAAGCGAGTCATCGGCCAGGACCACGCTCTGGAAGGGATCAGCCAGCGTATCCGCACATCACGCGCGAAGCTCGACGATCCGGGCAAGCCGGTGGGAACGTTCCTGCTAGTGGGCCCCTCGGGCGTCGGCAAAACGGAAACGGCGCTCGCTCTATCCGACCTGCTCTATGGCGGCGAACACAACCTCATCAGCATCAATATGTCGGAGTTCCAGGAGGCGCACACCGTGTCGAGCCTCAAGGGATCGCCCCCGGGTTACGTCGGCTACGGCGAGGGCGGCGTCCTCACCGAGGCAGTTCGTCGCAGGCCCTATTCCGTTGTTCTGCTCGACGAAGTGGAGAAAGCGCACCCGGACGTGCTCGAGCTATTCTTCCAGGTATTCGACAAGGGCATCATGGAAGATGGAGAGGGCCGCCGGATCGATTTCAAGAACACGATTATCATCCTCACATCCAACGCGGGCACCGACAGCATCATGCAGCTCACCGCCGATCCGGAAACCATGCCCAGCCCGGCGGGAATGGTGGCCACCCTCAAGCCGGAGCTCGACAAGATCTTCAAGCCCGCCTTCCTTGGACGCCTGGTGATTATTCCGTACTACCCAATCCGCGACGAGGCTCTCAAGACCATCGTTCGGCTGAAACTCGGCAAGATTCAGCGGCGTTTGGAAGAGACTCACAAAATCAGGATGGTATGTGACGACGTCCTGATCGACGAGGTCGCCAACCGCTGCACCGAGGTCGAAAGCGGAGCGCGTAACGTGGACAATATCCTGACCAACACGCTCTTGCCCCAGATCTCCCGGCAGATCCTCGGCTGGATGGCCGAGGGACAGTATCCCGTTTCGATCAACGTTGGCGTTGGCGAGAGCGGAGATTTCACTTACACTACGGATCGCGATGGCTGAGTTAGCGCAAGACGGCCGCATCATGAAGCTCACCACTCCGGTGGGCGCGGATGTTCTCGTAGTGACGAGGGCGAAGCTCACGGAGCGGATCTCCAGTCCCTTCGAGTTCGTCTACGAAGCAATCGCCGAGGAAACCGAGGCGCCACAGGTGCAGCCGGACAGACTCGTGGGTGAACCGGCGTGCTTGCGGGTGTCGGTCAGTGACAACTACGAAGCGGGCCCGTTCCGGTACTTTGACGGGGTCGTCAGACGATTCGTCAAAACCCACGCCACGGCGCGTTATCACCACTATCGTCTGGAGGTAGTTCCCTGGTTCTGGTTCCTGAGGTTGAAGTCGAACTGCCGGATCTTTCAGGCGAAAACCGTCCCGGAGATCGTTCAAGTTATCTTTGACGAAGCGAAGGCAGTCTTCCCGCGAAGCGTGAAGTATCGCCTCGCCCTCTCCGGCTCCTATACCGCTGCGGATTACTGCATCCAGTACCGGGAAAGCGACTTCGACTTCGTTTCCCGGCTCCTTGAGCAGGAGGGGATCCACTACTACTTCGACCACTCCGAGGACGAGCACTGCCTGGTTCTGGGTGATTCTCCGTCCGCGAACGTGGACTGCCCCGAGGTGCCGAATATCGAGTACGTGGACGGATCCGGGCTATTCGAGGAATACGGGCACGTGATCACCTGGGAACCGGGTTGGGAACTCCACACCGGCAAAACCGTCGTCCGGGACCACAACTTCCATCTGCCGGCGAACCTGCTCGAGTCCGAACAGCCGACCAAGTCCGAGATTGCAAAGCAGGCATTGGAGCAGTACGAGTACCCTTCAACCGATGCTCATAAGTTCAATGAGACGGACAGCCGCACTGGCAGCGTGAGCCCCGAGGGGACGAAACTGGTGGGAGTCCGCATCGAGGAACACGAAGCAACATATCGTGTGATTACGGGTACCTCTTTCTGCCGTCAATTCTCCCCAGGCTACAAGTTCGATTTCTCCGGGCATCCGGAGGACGATGGCCCCTACCTCGTGACCCAGACCGAGCACACGCTGTTCCAGCAACCCTTTTACGTTGGCGAAGACGTGCCCATCTACGAGTCGCAAGAGGCGCACGAGAATACCTTCACCGCCATCCCGTACGACATCCCGTTCCGCCCGCCGAGGGTCACCCCGAAACCCGTGATTGCCGGTCCGCAGACCGCCGTCGTGACGGGCCCTCCCGGTGAAGAGATCTGGACCGATAAATACGGCCGCGTCAAGGTGCAGTTCTTCTGGGACCGGGGGCATGACGAGACCTACGGCACTTCCTGTTGGCTGCGGGTTTCCAATCCCTGGGCGGGCGCCAGTTGGGGCGCGATCAACATTCCGAGAATCGGCCAGGAAGTGATCGTCACGTTTCTCGAGGGCGATCCTGACCGGCCCATCGTCACCGGCCGCGTCTACAACCCGGACCAGATGCCGCCCTACGAGCTGCCCAAGCACCAGACCCGGACTACCTTCAAGACGCGCAGCTCGAAGGGCGGCGGTCCGTCGAACTACAACGAACTGCGCTTCGAGGACCTCAAGGGTAAGGAGCAGGTCTACCTTCATGCGGAGCGGGACCTGGACCTCCGCGTGAAGAAGCAGTGCCGCGAGTATATCGGAGTGGACCGGCACATCAACGTCGGAAATGACTTCATCGAGAATGTGGCCAAGGACCACAACGTGTCGGTGGGTCAGGACGAGTCGATCGCAGTTGCAAAGAACCAGTACTGCGACGTCGGCGTGGACAAGCAGGACTCGGTCGGGATGAACTACGCCATGGAAGCCGGCCAGGAGATTCACTTGAAAGCCGGAATGACAGTTGTCATTGAGGCCGGGGTTCAGCTCTCGCTGAAAGGGCCAGGGGGATTTGTCGATATCGGCCCCGCCGGAGTCACGATACAGGGGACGATGGTGCGCATCAACAGCGGCGGATCGGCTGCATCCGGCAAAGGAGTCTCCAAGAAGAAACCGAAAGATCCGCACAAAGCGGACGACGGCAGCAAAGGAGACAAGCTCTAGGAGACAGCCATGCCTCAAGGACCTGCGGCGCGTATCACCGATCTCGTCTCTCACCCGCTCCCGCCGGTATTGACGCCGGGACCGGGAAGCTTCAATGTTCACATCGGCTTTCTGCCGGCCTGGAGGGGGCTGCCGCTGGCCTTGGCAGGGGCGTTGCAGGCCGCCAAGCAGGTTTCCGACGCGGCGATTAAGACCGCGGAAGCCGCGACGGCCGCGGCCGCCGGCACACCCGGAGCGCCGGCGGCTAAAGCTGCCGAAGAGACGGCGAAAGCCACGGCCGCAGCCAGCATGGGCTCGATGATCACCTCCATGGCGGGCGGGGCCGACATCCACGCGTGCACCACCCCCCTGCCCATTCCGCCCCACGGTCCGGGCGTCGTGATTGATGGCAGCCCGACCGTCATGATCAACAACCTGCCCGCCTGCCGGCAGGGCGACACGGTGCTCGAAGCGGTAGGGCCGCCGAACAAGATCGCCATGGGTATGCCGACCGTCATCATCGGGCAGAGCGGCGCAGGAGGAGGCGGCGGCGGCGGAGCAGGCGGCCTCGCCAGTGTGGCGGGCGAGGCGTTCGACTCGACCAGTGACGCTTTGGAGGACTTGGCCGGCGGCGTCGCGGATTCGATCGAAGCGGCCGCGGATATGGCCCGGCGCCTCACCGGCGCAGTAGGAGATTTCGTCGGCCGTACCACCGCTCCCGTGATAGACACGGCGGAGCGCGCAGCCGATCGTGTGGGCGGCGTTGCCCAGCGGGGAGTGGATACCGTTACCAGGACCGTGGACCGCGCTTTGGACCGGGCCTCAGAACTCGCCCAGCCCTTCGTCGAGCTTTGACGCCGGTCTCCGGATACCCGAATGCTGCTGAGACTGACAGCCCGGAAAGCGGTTGGAGCGGAGTTCCCGATCGTGATCCAGCCCAGCCAACCGGCTGCGCTCGGGCGTTCGCGCGAAGCTGACCATTCCCTGCCCGACGACCTGTACATGTCCGGCAAGCACTTCGAAATCCGCTTCGAACCGCCCCACTGGCTCGCGAAGGACCTCGGTAGCAGCAACGGCCTGCTCTTAAACGGTGAGCGGATTACGGAATCCGCCGTCAAGCCGGGCGACGTGCTCCGGGCCGGTTCCACGGAATTCCGGGTATCGTTTGTCGACGACGTGCCCAAGCCGCCCCCGCTGCTCGCCATCGAAGCGCTACAGGCCGAACCGGAACCTGCTTTCTGCGTCATCGACGCCGCAGCGTCTCCGGACCTCTACCGGCTCGCTTTGGAGAATCCCGGGCAGTCTGTTTCTCTCTTCGATGGCACGCCCCTCGAGAAGAACAGCGCCCATGGGCCGCATGTGATCAGCTTCGGCGACGACGCGACGCTGCTCGCGTCCTTCGTCTACGGCGGGTGGGACGCGAACGCTTCAATCTACCTGACGAGCGGAGAAGAATTCCTCAATCTCGCGGGCTTCTTGAAGTCATTGCTGCTGGCGAAAACGGAGGACGGCCACCGGCTGCTCTTCCGCTACTACGATCCGCGAGTCCTGCGCGCTTTCCTGCCGACCTGCACTCCCGGAGAGGTGGCGGAGTTCTTCGGGCCCGTCGCGGCGTGGTTTGCCGGTGAGAACGTCATGAGATGGCGCAAGTACTCGCGCGACCCGGCGGGACTCGTTGACGAATTGCTCGACTTCGGAGCCGGGCCCGCGCAACCGGCGGAGGATGCGGGTGAAGATACGCAATGAGCAGATAGATGCGATGAGCCGTACGCTCGGCACGGACTTCCGGCCGCGTCTGGCCGAATGCCTCGGCCGGCTGCCGCGCCTCGACGGCGGGACCGCCCAGGAGGCCATCGACTTCTGTCTCACCGCAGCCAAACATTACCAGTTAGAGACGGAACGGGAACTGGCGGCGCTCGCCATCGCCTTGTGCTCGGCTCCGGGCGGGTTCACCCGCTCAATTCCGCCGGAGGCCGAGACGTTGCTGAGGGATTTCCGCCGCAAGCCGGATGAAAGGATCGAAAGCCTGCTCGAATGGGCTGCAGTCCCGGAAGAGATCGCCGGAATGGCCGCGGCGTTCGGCGACCGCCCGGCTGCCGAGCCTGTCGCCGCCGTCGAACGGCCGTCCTCAAATGACTGGGTCGCCATCGAACTGATAGACGAGGCGGATTGGCCTGTCGCGGGGGAGGAATACTGTGTCACGCTGCCAAGCGGTGCTCTGGCCCGAGGGTACCTCGACCGCAGCGGCAAAGCCTTGCTCTCCGGACTCCGTTCCGCTCAGGGCTGCAAACTCGGTTTTCCGGACCTCGATCGGGATGTGTGGGAGCGGATTCCATGAAACGTCCACAGTGGACAGTCGAACCCGGCGACGCGCTGGAAACGATCGCCTACCGCTGCGGAGTATCGCCGTCACAGTTGTGGAATGACGAACGCAATGCGGAACTGCGCCGGTTGCGCAAGAACCCGGAAAATCTTCAGCCGGGCGACGTTCTAAATGCTCCCGCGATAAGGGAAGATCAGCATCCACTCGAGCCCGGAAAGATCGCGCGCTTCCGGCGCAAGCATGCCCCGGCCTGGCTCCATGTCACGGTTTCGGTGGACAACGAACCGCGCGTCCGCGCCATCATGGTCTGCATCATTGATGGCAGGCGCTACCGGCTCCTGACCGGCGAGGAAGGCAAGGTGCGGTGTCCCTTCCCGATGACGGCGGAAAAGGCCCAACTCATGCCGCTCTATGGCGACCGGACGCCCGACATCGAGCTGAATCTGAAAGTGCGGCGTACCGAAATCGAGTTGGAAGTCGAGGAAAAAGTGCTGAAGATCGTGGCCGAAGTCGTCTACCGCCAACCCCCGCGGCGAGGCTAGTTTCTCACCAGCACGACGACCACCACGATAATGGCCAGAACGCCAAGAACGCTGAACAGGATAATAAAGGGAAGACTATTGCCCTTTTCTTCGTCCGCCGGATATGCATTCTCCTCCGGCTTTTGATCTTCCGGCGGCAGCACCGGCTCGGCCTTGATCATCCGCGTGAACTCGCTCGGCCCCGGATCCTCTGCCTGCGCCGGCTTCCTGGACGGAGCCTGGAACAACGCCGTGGCTTCACCAGCCTCCTCGGCCGGGGGCTCCTCGCGAGCGGGTCGCTTTGCTCCGCCCCCAAACATTTGCGTGTACTCGCCCTCCTTCGGCGCGGGCCCGGCTAACCCTGCTTCGCCTTTCGCCTGCCCATGGAGATAACGCGTGAAGCTTTCCTCCTCATCACTGTCCGCCCGGGGCGCCCGGTCCGGAGAGCGCGAGCTGCGCGCTCCAAAGTCCGGAGTCTCGAACATCTGCGTAAACTCCCCATCCGGAGTCTCGGGCGGCGGAGGCTGAGGCTCCCGAAATTCCGGCGACGGCGGCGGTTCTCTCTTCGGAGGCGCGTTGCCGCCTTGGAACATCTGTGTGAACTCGCCTGCCTCCTGGCCGGACACCGGGGACGGTTCTGGCGGCCGTGTTTCCGGGGTCTTCCCCGGGACAATGCGCCGTTCCGTGGCTTGAAATATGCGGGTAAACTCGCTTCCCGGTCCAGCCGGAATCTGCGACTGCGTGGCCCCTGGCCGGTCCTTGGTATCCGGCAACGGAGTGACACTCCGCTCCGTTGCCTGGAACATCTGCGTAAATTCGCCGGCCTGAGCATCCTTGGGCGGCGACGAATCTCTCTGCGCGGGAGGCGGAGTTGCCGGCCGTTGCTCCGGCTCAATCTTTTCGCCGGCCTGAAACAACTGCGTAAACTCACCGGCCGGCGGGGGATGGGCAGACGGTTCACCCGCCGGTTTCTCCGCGGCAGGTTCGGGCGGGAGTTGCTCTAACTTTCCAGCCTGAAACAGTCGCGTGAAATCGCCGGGCTGGGTCGTTTCAGAGGGCGGCTCCGCAGCCAGCCTCTCTGCCTCTCGAGGTGAAGTTTCGGGTTGCCCGGAGGCCTGGAACATCCGCGTGAAATCGCCGGCCGGCGGAGGCGGTTCCTTCTTCCGCGCTTCGGGCGTCACGAACATGCGCGTGAAGTCGCCGGCTTCGGACTGCCCGGCGGCGGGCTCCGCGGTTGGCGCGGAAGGTTGCTGTCCTGCCGGCGGCTGGCGCGGAGGCGCTGGAAGAACCACGGTCTCGTCTAGATCCGCGCGCCGCTCTGGCGATTCCTTACCGGCCGAGTCCGGAAGTGTCTGAGGCAAGCTCCCCAGGTCAACCGGCGTCGCGTCCACAACCTCCCGGGCGGTACGGGTCGCTGGCGCCGAACCCGTTCCGGCCGCCTCCCCTTGGAGCCAGGACTCCAGATTCATCGCCGCGGCGGAGTGTTCGGTTACGATGCAGACATCTCCCTCCCACTCGAGCACGTCCAATACACCGCTTTTGCCGGATTCGCGCTGCTGCAACTGTCGCTGCAGCGCCCGCGCCACAAGCTGCGCCTGGCGTTTCGGATTCGAGGCATCGGAAAGCCGGTGCAACAGGACCACCCGCTGGTTATCCTTTTCATAGCCCAGATAGGTTTCTGCTCCGCCCTCGGCCACCTTCTCCGAGAGTACGTATTTGCCCATTTCTATCAACATCTTTGCGGGGTCCTCTCTCGATGATCGCACCATGTATATAGCTCTTCAAGGGGACGAAGTTCTATGATGGGAGATGCCTCCGGAGGAGTGCGGCAGGCTCGTTGCGAGGGAACATGAAGAAACTCTCGAAAGTCATTTGGTCGGAAGGGATGCATTTGGGGCCACATCACTTTCAGTCACAGGCTAACTTCTTCGAGAACACAATTCACTTCACCGCCGGATCGCTGTGGTTTGACCCCTTTGGCTTTTCGGGATGCACAATGGACGTGGAAGCCCTCCGGAACGGCAACGTCGCCCTCAGCCATGCGTCAGGGTTCTTTCCCGACGGCCTTGCGTTTCAGATGCCCGAATGCGATTCGCCGCCCCCGCCACGCAACGTCGCGGACGCCTTCCCCGCCACGCGAGACCGTCTCGGCGTGATGCTGGCCGTTCCCCGGCGGAAGCCGTTGGGCGGAAACTGCAAACTCGACGAAGACGCTCCGGACGACGGGGAACACCGCTTCTCGGTGCGGGAAACGCTGCTCTATGACGACAACACCGGAGCTGATGAAAAGTCCGTGCCGCTGGCGAGGAAGGCTATCAAGTTTCTGTTTGACACTGAGTCGCCCGAAGGGTTTGAGACCCTGCCCATCGCCCGGGTCAGGCGTGACGGCAGCGGAGGATTCCAGTATGACGACCGATTTATTCCGCCCTGCCTCCACCTGAGCACCAGCGACCGGCTCGCGTCGCTGGTTCGTAGCCTGGTGGAAATACTGCAAACGAAAAGCGCCGCGCTGGCAACGGCCGCGCAGGGGCGAGGGACTTTGCAGTCCGGCCTGTCAGAACACCAGGTCGCCACCTTCTGGTTCCTCCACACACTCAACTCCTCGCTCCCCCCGCTACGCCACGCGTGTTTTACCAGCCGCCCGCATCCGGAGTCGCTGTATTCCGAACTGCTGCGGCTGGCCGGCGCTCTTTGCACCTTCGGACTCGATTCGCACCCCGAGGATTTGCCGCTCTACAACCACCTCGATCTGCAGGATTGCTTCGAGACTCTCGACTCGCACATCCGCCGCCACCTCGAGATTCTTCTGCCGTCGAACTGTATCTCGATACCGCTCACGACCGAGCGCAGCCACTACTACGAAGCGGACATTACGGATGCCCGCTGTTTCGGTCCGTCCCGCTGGATTCTCGCCATCAGTTCCAATCTCGGAGAAAGTGAGCTGATCCGCGAGACGCCGCTGCTCGTAAAGGTTTGCTCGAGCCAGTTTGTGCCCGAACTGGTACGCCGCGCCATGTTCGGCTTGAAGATCGAGCACCTCGAATCGCCGCCCGCCGCTGTCTCGCCGCGGGTTGATTACCAATACTTCTCGCTCGAACGCAGCGGACCCTGCTGGGAGCACCTTTCGAAAACGAAGCGGGTCGGAGTATACGTTCCGGGCGAGATTCCTTCGCCCAAGCTCGAGCTGCTGGTGATTCTTGCTTAGGAGGAATATCAAGCTAATGACGCAGGAACACAGCCAAACGACACGGCCAATCGCCGGCCCTCTGGCGCTGCTCTATCAGGAGTTGATTACCGCGGTAGCGCGCCTCCGCGTCAACGCCGGCTACGTCTCCGACGTGAGCCGCTTTCGCGAACAGGTGAACGCAGCCCTCAAGGACGCCGAGCGTGACGCCGTCCAGCGCGGCTATCATTCCGAAGATGCGCGGTTGTGCACGTTCGTGGTGGTCGCCTTTCTCGACGAATCGATACTCAACTCGAGAAGCCCGGCCTTTGCCGCCTGGACCCGCCAGCCGCTCCAGGAAGAACTCTTCGGAGTCCACATCGCGGGGGAAATCGTATTCCGGAACCTCGAGCGGCTCCTGCAGCGGCCGAACTCTCACGACCTGGCCGACGTCCTGGAAGTTCACCAACTCTGTCTGTTGCTCGGTTTCCGCGGGCGCTTCAGTCTCGTCGGCCACGGGGAATTGCGTTCCTTCAAGGAGACGATCGCGGATCGAATCCGGCAGATCCGCGGGGCCTCGCCCGAACTTGCGCCCCATTGGAAGCCCGCGGCGGAAGCGCCGCGCCGCACGAGCGATCCCTGGGTGCGGCGGCTCCTGCTCGGCGCGGCCACCTGTTTCGCGGTTGGCCTGATCCTGTGGATCACCTACTACCTGCTCCTCCGGTTCGGGGTCGGTGGAATCCAGGCAGTTGCCGAGCAGATCAAGGTTTGATGAGGTACCAATGTCAGGAAAGAAGCTGAAGGTCATCCTCTTCGCGGCGCTCGCCATCTACGTGGTGCTGGTCTACTATCTGGGGTCCTGGCTTGGCCTCAGAGGTCCGAACCTTTGGATCTTCCGCATCAGCCTGATGTCGTTCGGCATTATCGGCTACGCCGGCTACTTCCTCATCCGTTATCTGCGAAAGCGAAAATCCAAAGGTGGCGCGCGGGTTGACCAGAAATCTCTCGATCAAATCGACCTCCTCGTCCAACAGGCGCGGAAGAAGCTCGACTCCGCCGGATTGGAAGGATCATCGAAGATCGGGAACCTGGCATCGATCTTCGTAATCGGCGGGCCGGCGTCCGCGAAGACCACCTCCGTAATCAATTCCGGAATGGAGCCGGAACTGTTAACCGGGCAGGTGTACTACGAAGACGCCATCGTCTCCACCCGCATCGCGAATCTCTGGTACTCCCGTGGCGTTACCGTCGTCGATTCCGGCGGCTCCTTGCTTGAGCAACCGGATCTCCTGCACCGCCTGCTCGCCAAAGTGCGGCCAGCCGGGCGATTCGGCGGCAAGAACCTCGCGCCGCGGGCGGCCGTTGTCTGCGTCGACTGCGGCATTTTCGTCGAAAGCGGCGCTTCGGAAAAAGCGGCCGCGCTCGCCCGCGCTATCCGCGACGCTCTTGCGCTTGCGAGCAAGACCTGGGGAATCGAGCTCCCCGCCTACGTGCTTTTCACCAAGGCGGACCGCATCCCCTTCTTTACGGAATACGTCGCCACCCTCACGGGCCCGGAAGTAGGAACGGTCCTGGGCGCAACGCTGCCAATGCGCGCCGCCACCGGCATCTATGCCGAGGAAGAAACGAAACGCGTGAACGACGAACTACAAACGCTTTTCTACTCCCTCGCCAACAAGCGGCTCGAATACCTGCCCCGCGAGCAATCCGACGAACGCTGCTCGTCGGCCTATCAGTTTCCGCGCGAATTCAACAAGCTCAAGAACCTGATGGTCTCCTTCCTCGTGGATGTCGGCCGGCCTAGCCAGTTGCAGACCAACCCATTTCTGCGCGGCTTCTATTTCACCGGCGTCCGTCCGGTGAAGATCAGCAACGTGCAGCAGGAGGAACTGGTGCGCCGGCCGGAAAAGGCTCCGTTGCTGACCGACGCCACCGGGATTTTCAGCGCCTCCAGGAAAGCGAGTCCCGAGGTTTCGAGCGAAACCGGCCGCGAGCGCAAAGTGCCGCAATGGGTTTTTCTGAACCATATCTTCCCCGATGTGATCCTCAGTGACACCGCCGCCCTCGCCGCCAGCAAGACCAGCGTCAAGGCCGAGTTCTGGAAGCGCCTGCTCTTCAGCTCGGCCCTCGCTCTCGCGCTCATCCTGACCGTCGGCTGGACCGTCTCATTCTTTGGGAACCGGGCTCTCCGCAACGAAGCGATGAGCGCGGTGGAGGCGATGCCCACCAGCGAGTTGCCGGAATTCCAACTCGCCACGGTGGAACAACTCGAAGGCCTCGAGCGGATCCGCATCGTCGCCGCCAAGCTGGCGGACTACCGGGAAAATGGTCCGCCGATGCGCCTTCGCTGGGGGCTCTATTCCGGCAATAAAATCTACCCTCCGCTCGCCCGCATTTACTTTGGCCACTTCCGGCGCCTCCTGCTTCTGCAGACGCAGCAGTCGCTCGTGAACCTGATGAATCGCCCCTCCGGCGTCCAGGCGATGGGGTACCGGCCCGTCTATGACGCGCTCAAAGCCTACCTGATCACCACGTCACATCCGGACAAGAGTACCGTCGAGTTCCTCCCGCCCGTGCTCATGGAACACTGGACCAAGGGACGCGCAATCGACGAGGAGCGCCAGCGCCTGGCCGGGCTCCAGTTTAACTTTTACGCCGATGTCCTGCGCTTCGGCAGCCCCTACCCGTCCTATTCGATTCCGGACGAGAAATCGGTCGCTACCGCCCGCGCGTACCTCGCCCAATTCGCGGCCGTTGAAGCCCTCTATCAGGCAATGCTCGACAGTGCCAATGCCAAGTTCGCCACCATTCGCTTCAACGAGATGTATCCAGGCTCGGCCGACGTGGTCCGCAACGATTATCCCGTGGCCGGCGCTTTCACCAAGGACGGCTGGACCTTCATGCAGGACGCCATCGGCCACCCCGAGCAGTTTTTTCAGGGTGAACGCTGGGTGCTCGGCGATCAGGCCTTCGCCAATATCGACATGACCAAACTGCCGGAGCAACTGCAACAGCTCTACCGGACCGATTTCCTGAAAATTTGGCGCGAGTTCCTCCAACAGACGCGAGTTGTGGGCTATTCCGGAATTCCCGACGCGGCCCAGAAACTCGAAAAAACCAGCAGCATCCAGTCGCCGCTACTATCACTTTTCTGCGTGGTCTCGCGGCATACTTCTGTCGAATCCGAGGAGATCGCTCAGGTTTTCCAGCCCGCTCAGTTTGTCACGCCCGAGGGCTGCCAGGAGAAGCTGGTTGGCGAGTCGAACACCAGCTATATGAACGGGCTGATCCAATTGCAGGCCTCCCTCCAGCAGGTGGCGAATGACGCCGCGAATGAGATGCTCCGTTCGTCGGCTGTCCAGGCGGCGACTTCCGCGAGCGTGGCCACCCGTCAAGTGGGCCAGAACTTCCGCATCGACAGCGAGGGCAACACCCACGCCACCGTGCAGAAGCTCCTCACCGACCCCATCACCTATGCGCAGAACGCTCTGCTCGGCGCGCCCGTGGATGCCATCAATGCGGCCGGCCGCGGCTTCTGCGCCGAAGTGCGCCCGCTCCTCGCCAAGTACCCGTTCCAGCAGAAAGCTCCCGCCAAGGCGAGCCTCAACGAGGTGAACGCAATCTTCCTTCCCGGCTCGGGCTCCCTCTGGCGCCTCTACGAAGAGCACGTCAGCAAGCTGCTTCGCGAGCAGGGGACTGACTTCGTGCCCGCCGCTGCCGGCCCCATCACCGTCACGAGCGGTTATCAGAACTACTTCCGCCGCATGGCCGCGGTCAGCCGCGCTCTCTACTCCGGCGGCTCCCAGCAGCCGAACCTGACCTTCGCCCTGAGTCCCATGCCGAGCGAGGGCGTCGAGGGAATCACCCTTTCGATCAACGGCGCGACCGTCTCCTCCGGTGGCGCCGCCGGCCAGCCCTGGCGGTTCGCCTGGCCCGGCGCCGGGCCGTACGAGGCCCGGCTCAGCGTGAAGCTCACAGGCGGCTCCGAATTGGCCTATTTCAACTTCACCGGCCTGTGGGCGATCTTCGAGATGCTCGCGGCCTCGGACCGCTGGACCACTTCAGGCAACCAGTACCAGGTGGAGTGGAGGCTGCGGACCTCGGTTGGCGATGTCCTCTCGCCTGCCACCGGACGGCCGGTCACCGTGCGGCTCCGGCTCGACATGCTGGGGGCGCCGCCAATCCTCCAACCGGGCTACCTCGCCGCCCTCGGTTGCGAATCCCGAATCGCCCAGCGCCGCTGAAGTCAAGTCGCGTTAATCGGGCGGGAGTATTACACTATGAGGGTCGAGGGCAAGCCCGGATCCCCGCTCGCGCCGCTCCTCCGCGCCCGCGAGCCGCTTCCACAGCCTTCGTAGGAGCCGAAAGATGCCCAGCGTCGAACTCACCAAATCGATCGAAGCCCGAAAACTCAACCCCCGCAACCGCCTGCCGCTCAAAGAACCCGCGGTGATGATCCCCTTCGCGGCAATCCTCGACAATATCGAGCAGGATCGCGAACTCGCCCGGTTTACCTACCTGGGCCAGCTTTACCACTCCAGCTACCAAGACCTCATGGATGCGTCGCGGCCGATGGACTCGCCCGGGCCGGAAGCGGCCCCAACGGCGTCAGAAGCGGCCGCGGACGCAAGCCCTGAGCCAGCCCCTCCCGCCGCATCCCCTTCTCCGGACGCGCCTGCTCTCAACTGGGAATCGCTGAATTCCCCGAAACTGCCGGCCTTTCGCGCCAAGGTCCCCGGCGGGTGGCTCATCGCCGCCGCCAGATCCGGTTCGGTCGCCCTTTGCTTCTATCCCGATCCGAACCACTCCTGGAACGGCGCGTCCATGAACTGACCGGCACGCCGTCACGTCATGACGCCCCCGACGCGAGCCGCCATCGTATTCCTGATCGCCGCCCTCGGCATCGATCGTAACCGCGCCGGCGTCTATGACCACTCGCGTGGACGCTTCATCGGCATTGCCCTGGGCCTTTCCCGCTCCCAGGCGCTGCTGTTCAGCGCTACCGAGTCCATCCATATTCGCGCCCAAATCCGGCCCTCGATCATTCACCTTCAGGACTTGAACACGAATAGCCACCTCCACCTCCGGATTCACAAAAACACCTTCAGCGGCCACGATGAGCGTTCCAATTCCGGTTTCGCCGGCAACGTCGATCGCAACGTGATCACGCTGCGCGACCAGGACGGGGAGCAGTACCTCGTTTACACGGTGTGACTGACCCAGTCCGCCGCGGGCTACCGGCCGGAGGAGTTCAGCTTCGGCTAGCGGAATGTAACACCCACTCGGATCCCGTTTCCCTTTGCTCATGCATTTCGCGAATCCTGTCGATAAGCCCTCTTGGGGCAATCGCCCGCACTCTTCTGGAAAGGAGGACGTCATGCCAAAGCCAATCAAACCGACTCTGGGTCCCGCCTCGCATGGATTTCTGTATGTGGACGACGAAGCTCGTGCGTCGGTCGACATCCCGATCGACGTACTCGCCGCAATGATGATCGAAGTTCTGAGACGGGATCTCTTAACCGTCGCGAAAACCGAGGAACTCTTTCAATTCACCGCCGAGTCCCTCAGCCGCCGGGACGCGCGCGGTTTTAGAGCCATTCACTAACGCCGATTCGCCTTCCAGCTTCTCCCGCCGGGACGCGGCGAGCGGAAAATCCGGATACAATAGCTTCGGAATGAAACGCCTCACCCGCCGCGACATAGCCACTGCAACCGCCTTCACGATCGTCCCCCGCCATGTGCTTGGCGGCTCGTCCCACAAAGCGCCAAGCGACACGCTGAACCTTGCCGGCATCGGCGTCGGCGGCATGGGCAAGAATTATCTCAAAGGCGTCGAGAGCCAGAACATCGTCGCCCTCTGCGACGTGGACGACGAGAAAGCGGCGCCCGTCTACAACACCTACCCGAATGCCAAAACTTACCGCGACTTCCGGGTGTTGCTCGAAAAGGAAAAAGGTATCGACGGTGTGGTCGTTGGCACGCCGGACCACACCCACGCCGTCATCATGATGGCCGCCTTCAAGCTCGGCAAACACGTCTATTGCGCCAAGCCGCTCACCCGTACCATCGCCGAGTCGCGCGCCATCCGCGACGCCGCCCGCGAAGCGAAAACCGCCACCCAGATGAGCGTCCAGAGCTGCGCCACCGAAAAGGCCCAGCAAACGGCGGAATGGGTGCGCTCGGGAGTGATCGGCAAGGTCCACGCGGCGCACCTGTGGAGCGACCGCCCCGTATGGCCCCAGGGAGCGTTCCGGCCGCGAACCGGGATGACCGTTCCGGCTGCCTTGGACTGGGATCTCTGGCTCGGCCCTGCCGCCGCGCGCCCCTACCACGAGGCTTACCACCCGTTCAAATTCCGGGGCTGGTACGATTTCGGAACCGGCGCCCTTGGGGACATGGGCTGCCACGCTTTCCACGTGATCGTCCGGGCCCTCGAGCTCGGCGATCCGTTGACCGTTACAGCCAGCCGCGCCGATGTCATCCGTCCGCTTCGGCCCGGCGAGAAAGAGCACTGGTCGGGCTGCAAGCGCGTGCAGTTCCCAGAAACCTACCCCCACGCCTCGATCGTCACCTGGCAGTTTCCGAAACGGAAACGCCTGCCGCCGGTTACGCTGACCTGGTATGACGGCGGGCTCAAGCCGCCCTGCCCGCCGGAGATGGAGCCGGGCGAGACGCTGGGCGCAAGCGGCATCCTCTTCCACGGCAGCAAGGGAACCATCCTCAGCGGCTTCTCCGGCGGACCGCAATTGCTCCCCGCGAGTCGCAATGCCCGCTTCCAGCCGCCAAAGCCAAAGCTCGAGCGCACCATTGGCCATTACGAAGAGTGGATCGAAGCGTGCAAAGGCGGTAAACCAGCCAACTGCGAGTTTGAGTTCGGCGCCTACTTGACGGAACTCACCTTGCTCGGCAACCTCGCCGTCCGGACCGGCAAATCCCTCCGCTGGCTCCGGGACGAGGCGCGCACCGATGACGCCGAAGCCAACGAACTTCTCGATTCACCCTATCGTCCTGGCTGGAGCCTGTAGCGCGAGACGAGCGTCAACCCGCGTCCCAGATCGTGCAGCCAATGTAGCGCTCGGCGTCGGGATCGTCGTTGAAGTAGTAAGCAGTGACAAGCTTGCCGTCCGGCCGCTGGACGGTGCGCGGATAGCCAAGGTCGCCTCCGCCGCCATCGTCACGAAGAATGATGTCGCCGCTCCAGGTGCGGCCCATGTCCTCGCTGATCTTCGCGCGAATCCCGTAAGGTTCGGTGCGATAGCCGTACGTAAGCGCCAGCCGGCCGTCGCGCAATCGCACCATGCTCGGCGGGTTCCCGCCCAGATCCAACACCACCTGATTGACGAAATGCCAGGACTCGCCGTTGTCAAAAGACCGGTACGTTTCAATCCAGCGTCGCCGGCGAATCGCCGTGAAAAGCATTCCAGGGCCAAGCTCCACCGTCGACGGCATGATCGCGAAATCCGGCGGTTCCGCGCCGATAAAGGAAACGAAGTTCCAACTCTTACCGCCGTCGCGTGTGCGAACGCAAATCACGCGGCCCTCGCGGCGGTTCGGCTTCGCGGCGGTCAGGAAAACGAGCATCTCGTGCTTGCCCAGCACCAGGTAATCCGTGCGCGCCATGATTCCCGCCAGTCCGAATTCCGGCATCCGGAACGGGCCTTCCCAGCTCTTTCCGCGATCGAACGAGTAGCAGAAGCGCGAAGGTCCGTGCTGATGGCTCTCCATCCGGGCGGTGAACGCGAAGTTCGGATCAGAGAAATCAGCGCCGCCCGGGCAATCCGTCGGGACTTTCCCTTCCGTCCCCGTGGGAACACTGGCAACCTTGGTGTTCGGCGGAGGCTTCAGACCCTCGGGCTGCTCGATTCTCCAGGTTTCCCCGCCATCGAGCGAACGAGCCAAAACATGGTCGGCCGGGCGGGAGTAATCGATGTCATGTCCCTGCGGGTTGTTCTTGAAATACCCGATCTCGAACCCCACGGCAATCTCCTCGCCCCATGACCAGATTCCGTGATTGGCCGGCCAGCCGGCGAAACGCCCGCTCTCCTTGTACACAATCAGATTTCTTCGCTCCGCTGCGGCGGGAATCGCAAGCAGCGGCACGGCTCCCAGCGACTGCAACAAGCTACGGCGGCCCATCTTCATTGTGGTCTCTCCTGCCCAGTAAATGCGGGATCGTAATCCGGGTTTCCAGTATGCCTGATTGGGACTGTCTGCCGCAGCCATCCCTCCAATCGACCCTGCAGTTCCGCCGTCTTCTCCGGCATCGCCGCCGCCAGATCCTCCTTCTCCCCAATGTCGCCGGCAAGATTGTACAACTCGACCCGCGGGGGATCGTAGAACTGGATCAACTTGAGATCCCCGGACCGGATCGCGGCCCCGGGATCACTTCCCTGAGGGCTGTAGTGGGGATAATACCAGTGCAGGTCCCGCTCGCGAACCGCTCCTGCACCCGTCAACTCCGGAACCAGGCTCACTCCATCCAGCAGCTTGTCCGGTCCCGCGTCCGCGCCGGCAATTTCCAATATCGTGGGATGCAGGTCTGCCCCGGTCACCGGGAGATCGGAGACGCTCCCGGCGGCCACGCGGCCCGGCCACCAGAATATCAGCGGCGTCCGGATGCCTCCCTCGTAGAGATGCCCCTTGCCGAGCCGCAACGGCAGGTTGCTGGTTACCCTCGATTCTCCGCCATTGTCGGAGAACAGGATCACCACGGTCTTCGTAGCGAGGTCGAGCCGGTGAAGCGCGGCCATAATCCGCCCCACGCTTTCATCCACCTTTTCGATCATCGCCGCATAGGTCGCGTTGCTCTGCGAGCGGTCGCGCCGGAGCTTCTCCTCGTACTTGCGCACCACACCCACGGGAGCCTCCAACGGCGTATGCACTGCGTAATGGGGCAGGTAGAGAAAAAACGGCCGGCGCCGCTTCTCCTCGATAAAGCGGATCGCCTCGTCGCTCAGCCGGTCGGTGAGATACTCCTCGGGCCGGCCTCCGGACAAGTTCAGCAGCGCCGGATTACTCTTGCTCTTCGGATTCCGGTAAGGGAAGAAATAACTGGGCGGCGCTCCGTCGTCGTAGCCGGCGATATTGACGTCAAACCCCTGCGTCTTCGGCCAGTGGTCTCGAGGCCCCAGGTGCCACTTCCCGATGTTCGCCGAAGCATAGCCGGCGGACTTCAGCTCTTCGGCAATCGTCACCTCCTCGTGGCGTAGGAACAGGTAATCCTCCGGTGGAATAATCCGGCCGTGCGGCCGGTAGCGGTGCCGCCGGATAGCGGTGATATGACCCGTGAACCCCACTCTGCCCGGATACCGTCCCGTCATCAATGCGGCCCGGCTCGGCGAACACACGGGACAGTTCGCATAGGCGTCCGTGAAGCGCATTCCCGTGGCGGCCAGCCGGTCGATGTTTGGCGTCTCGTAAAAGGTGCTCCCCTGGCAGCCCAGGTCCATCCAACCCAGGTCGTCCACCACGATCAGCACGATGTTCGGTGGGTCTTGAACTGCCGGCCACGCGAGACCTGCGCCGGCGAGGACAATCAAAAGGAGGCGAGCCGCGCACCTGATCACGATCCTCGCATCAGCCCCGAAATCCGTCATACCAGAAGCATCTTATCAGCGCAGCCGCGCCGGGAAGAGCGCCGTTCCCGGGTGGCATTGAGATCCCGCCGCCGGAATCGTATGATCGTTTCCAACATGTTTGCACGACACCGGATCTTGATCCTCATCGCCTCGATGGCCCTGGCGCTGGCCTCACCCCCGGCGTACAGCGCCGGCAAGCGCATCTACATCGCCCCGGACGATCACACGGACTACCTCTGGAGCGCGGACGAGGAAGCCTACCGGCAGGCCTTTATCGAGATGATCGACTACTACCTCGATCTCGCCGAAGAAACCGCGCGGCATCCGGCCGCGACCCAGAGCCGCTGGAACTGCGACGGCAGCCTGTGGCTCTGGACCTATGAGCGCAACAAAACACCGGCCGAATTTGAGCGCCTAATCCGCAATATCCGGAACGGGAACGTCAGCGCGCCGCTCAACGCGCTCGTCTCCTGCTACGGCGGGCAGCCGGCCGAAGCAGTGCTGCGCGGCATGTATTATGCAGGCTCCCTGGAGCGCCGTTACGGCTTTCGTTTCCCGCTCGCGATTGCTATGGAGAACCAGACGCTGCCAGGCGGTCTCGGCGCCCTCTGGGCCGGCGCCGGAGCCGAATATAGCTGGAAGGGAATCTGCGGTTGCGCCACGCGGATGCCCCGCAACCAGCGCCGGCCGCACGAGGTCTACTGGTGGAAAGCGCCGGACGGCAGCCGGATTCTCATGAAATGGTACACGCTGCTCGGGAAAAACCAGTCGGTGGGCGGATACGCCGAGGCCCGCAATCCGGCTGCGGCGGTGGAGTTTGTCGATCAGGACCCGCAGTTCACCAGCATCCATCCCTACTCGGTAATTGGCATCTTCGGCAAGGGTTGGGATGACCTCAAGACACTGACCCGGGAATTCGTCGATGTCGCCTCCTCCAAGACCACCGCCGCGCGAAAGGTGATCGTCTCGAACCAAACGGATTACTTCGAAGACATGCTGGCAACCCATGGCCATGAACTGCCGGAACTGAGCGCGGCCTACGGCAATGAGTGGGACCTCTACTCGGCCTCGCTGAGCGAAGTCTCCGCGACGGTCCGGCGTTCCGTGGAGCGCTTGCGGGCGGCCGAGTCCCTCGCTTCTCTCGTCAGCCTCCAGCGCCCGGAATTCCTCGACCGGCGCTCCGAGAGCCGGAACCGAGCCTGGATGAACCTCGGGTTGTACTGGGAGCACAACTGGACCGCCGATGGCCCCGTCATAAAACGCTCCGCGCGCGAGGCCTGGCAGCGCCGGATTGCCGCGGAAATCCACGGTTATGTTGATCGTCTCCACCGCGACGCAACCTACGCCCTCGGCGACCTGATCGAGAACAGCGGACGTCATCCGCGCTTCTTCGTCTTCAACCCTCTTAGCTGGCGGCGGTCCGGCGTTGCCGATATCGAATGGCCGCGGGATGGCGAATTCCATGTTGTGGATCTGACCACCGGGCAGGAGGCGCCGTCGCAGACCGTCCGCAAACCCAGCCGGGTCTATTCGAAAGGTATGGCGGCCCTGCGCATCTGGGCCGGCGATATTCCGCCTTTTGGCTACAAGGTGTTTGAAGTCCGGCCGGGAACGGGCCGCACCTGGCCTCGCACTGTCGCGGCCGAAGATGGTTGGATCGAAAACGAACATCTGCGCGTGCGCGTCGCCGAGCGGGGCGCAATCACCAGTTGGATCGACAAGCGGCACGGGAACCGTGAGCTGATCCAGACGGTCGACGGGCGGGCGGCGAACGATCTCGGGCCGGGCGGCGGCGAACTCACCGTCGAGAATGCCGGGCCGGTATCGGTGAGTATCCGGGCCGAATCCGCTCAACCTCTCGCCCATACCACTCGCGTGACGGTCTACCGGAACTCGCCGCGCATCGATATCGACAACGAAATCAACGAGAACTTCGGCGAGGTCCGCGATTGGGCCTTCAGCTTCAATATCGATAACCCGCTGGTCCGGCACGAAGAGGTTGGGGCTATCCTGCGCGCGGCTCGTCAGAGTAGCGGCGGTGACTACTCAAACACGAATGCGCGCCTCGACTGGTTGACTCTGAATCACTTCGCCGACATCGGCGCCGGCGCCGGCGTGACGCTCTCCAACGCCGACTGCGCATTCATGCGGCTGGGCCGCAGCAAGATAGAGAACGAAACCACCTTCCTCGACACCGCGACGCCACGGATTTCTGTGCTTGCCGGCGGCCAGGTGGACGGGCCGCGGCTGGGAATCCAGGCACAAGGCGGGGATAGCTATTTCCTGCAACGATTCGCCCTCCAATCCCGCGACACCTATGACGCCGCTGGGGCGATGCGATTCGCGCTGGAGCACCAGAACCCGCTGGTCACCGGAGCGGTGCGGGGCGGGAAGGCGTATCCGGAAACCCGCTACTCACTCCTATCGATCGATGAGGCGAACGTTCTTGCGTGGGCCCTGAAGCCGGCCGAAGACGGAATCCGCGATGGGCTGATTGTCCGCGTCTGGAACCTGTCGCCGGACGACAGCCGGGTCACTCTCCAACTCGCTGGCGGGATCGCTCGTGCTGTTCACACCACGCACATCGAAACAGAAACTGGTCCCGCCACCGTAAAGGAGGGGAAGTTGCTGTCACCAATAAACGGCTGGCAAATACGAAGCTTTCGCGTTCAGCCCGCCACACTGGCGCAGTGAGGGCGCTCGCCTACTGGTGTTTCTCTTCCCCGGCCCTCCCCTGCCGCCATTCCTTTCGGGCGCCATGCCCGTAGGGATTCCGCGCGCTATCCCGCGAGTAAACACTGCCGTAGCGGCCCAGCCGATTGTTGATGGACGCCGGACTCAATTCGCTGCCGTAGCGGCCCAGCGGGTTCGAGACTGACTTCGGATCCAGCCGGTTGGCCGAGTACTTGCCGAGGTACTTCCCGTCTGGCGTCACGATAACGGGCGGCCGGGCCGCGTAAGGGTTCTTCGCGCTCTCGTTCGAATACGGACTGCCGTAGCGGCCATACGGATTGTTCACGGAATCCGGGCTGTACGGGGAGCCGTAACGTCCGTAAGGGTTAGCCACGGAATCCGGGTCGTACTTGTTCGCGTTTAGGTTGCCAAGAAACTTGTCCTTACCATCACCGCTGCGCAGTTCGGGAGATTGTGCCGTGAGCGTCACCGCCCCCAGCAGGCACGCCACCAGAAGTCTCGTAGTCATCTTCACCGCCCTGGTCTGTTCTGTCCTGCCGTATCGACGGCTTCCGCAAATGAGCGGTTTCGCGTTGATGATATGATTCTTCTGCCATGAGACGAATGCTCAATACAGCCGCGTGCCTCCTCGCTTCCGCGATGCTCGCTCCATCAGCCGCCCCTGCCGATTCACCGCGCCATCGGCTTGTGATTCTCGCCGACATGGGGAATGAACCCGACGAAGAGCAGCAGATGGCCCATATGCTCGTCTGTTCGAACGAATTCGATGTGGAGGCGCTGATAGCCGTCACCGGGAAGTACCTCAAGACGGATCCGCGGCCGGATCTGTTCCTGAAGCTGATCGTAGGCTACGAACAAGTGGTTGCGAACCTGAGACAGCACGCCGGTGACTGGCCGTCGCCCGAATACCTGCGGAGCATCACTGTCGCCGGACAGAATAACTACGGGATTGCGGACGTGGGCGAGGGCAAAGCAAGCGCCGGCTCCAAGCTCATTACGAAGGTGGTCACCGCCGGCGATCCGAGGCCGGTCTGGATTGTTGTGAACGCCGGCTCGAACACCCTGGCCCAAGCCCTCTGGGACTACCGGGCCACCCATACGAAGGCCGAGACGGACGCGTTTGTCGCCAAACTGCGCGTCTTCGAAAACGGCTCGCAAGACAACGCCGGCGCTTGGATCTGCAGCCAGTTCCCGCGCATTCATTGGATCCGTAGCAACTACCAGACCTATGCCTACGGCGGACCAGGGTTGCGCAGCGGAGGCGTCGGTTCGAATCTCGGCCCGTACTACTGGCAGCCCTTTGAAGATAGTGTCGAAGGGCAGAACGAATGGTTGAAAGAGCACGTCATGACCGGTCACGGCCCACTGGGAGCTCTCTTCCCCGAACGGCGCTTTCGCCGCGGTAATCTAGGCTTCATGGAGGGCGGCGGAACCGTACCGTGGCTGGGGCTGGTCAACAAGGGGCTGTTCGACATCGATCAACCCTCGTGGGGCGGATGGAGCGGGCGCTTCACCGCGAAAAAGGTCGCCGACTTCTGGTCCCGGCACAAAGACATCAAGCCGGACGAGCAGCAAGTGGCGCCCTTCTACACCTACCGCGAGGCGAGCGACGCCTGGACCGACCCGCGGGACGGCCGGCGCTACAACAACGATTACGTGCCCGTTTGGCGTTGGCGCGACGCCATGTACAACGATTTCAAGGCCCGGATGGACTGGTGTGTGAAATCCCGTGCCGAGGCCAATCACCATCCGGTCGCCGCGTTCCACCGCGATTCCAGCGATAGCATTGTCAGCCTGCGCGCCCTGGCCGGCGAAACCTTGGCGCTCGACGCCACAGCGGCAAAAGACCCCGACGGCGACGAATTAACCTACTCATGGTGGGTCTACGAGGAAGCCGGAACCTACCCGGGTGATGTGGACATTATCGACGCCCGCCAGCCAAAGGCGAGCGTCTACATTCCCACCGGCGCCGGCGGCAAACAGATCCACGTCATCCTCGAAGTTCGTGACCGCCATGCTGAAGTTCCGCTCACTGATTATCGCCGCATCGTCATCGGCGTCGAAGAAGCCGTCGTTGAAATCGACTCCACAACGTAGCGTGACCCGTTAGTTCGCCGGGCCGGGGCTCGCGCCGGGCACGCATCCCTTCCCCGGAAGCGTGACCGGTACCTTTGACGTCTCCGGAAGATCATGCTAAAACTCGCAGGAGCAGCCGTGTTCCGCGGGTCCTCCTGCGCAAAAAAAGGATCTCATGGGCAAACAGACGAAGTGGCGCCGCCGGAGCCGCCCCATCGACATCATCTCGCTCCCTTTCGAGAAATTCTCGCATCAGGCCGCCTCTGGCGGCATCGTTCTCCTCCTGTTCACCGTAATCGCGCTCGTCTGGGCAAACTCGCCCTGGAAAGGGCTCTACCACGAGTTGTGGCACATGCATTTCGCCCTCCGGCTCGGAGAATGGAGCCTGGACTCGACCCTCCATCACTGGATCAACGACGGCCTGATGGCCATCTTCTTCTTCGTCGTCGGACTCGAGATCAAGCGCGAGGTGCTCGCCGGCGAGCTTTCAACTCCCCGCAAGGCGCTTTTGCCGATCGCCGCCGCGATCGGCGGAATGCTCATCCCCGCATCGCTCTATGTGGCTTTGAACTTCGGTACTCCCGAATTCGGGGGATGGGGAATTCCCATGGCTACCGACATCGCTTTTGCGCTGGGCATTCTCGCGCTCCTTGGCAAGGGAGCGCCGCTATCCCTGAAGGTTTTCCTCACGGCGCTCGCCATCGTAGACGATCTCGGCGCAGTGCTGGTCATCGCGGTCTTCTACGCGTCCGATTTGAACATCCTCGCCCTGACGCTGGGCTTCGCCGTCCTCGGTCTCATGTTCTTGATCAACTGGCTTGGCATCAGGAGCCCGCTACTCTACTTCAGCTTCGGCGCCGTTCTCTGGCTCTGCTTCCTTAAGTCCGGCGTCCATGCCACGATTGCCGGCGTGTTGGCCGCCCTCGCAATTCCGGTTCGTACGCTCATCGACGAAGAGGACTACCTCGCCCGGGCCCGCCACCTCCTCGGCGGCATCGAGCAGCCCGGCCGCGACACCGAACTCATGACCAGCCGGGAGCGCGTCCGCAACCTCATCGAGAACCTGGAGCGTGGGAGCGAGCATGTTCAACCGCCTCTGCACCGCCTCGAGCGCTCGCTGCATCCGTGGCAGTCATTTGTGATCATGCCGCTCTTCGCCCTCGCGAATGCTGGCATCACCATCGATGACAACTTCGCCGAAACACTCGCCGAGCGCGCAACCCTCGGAATTATCCTCGGCTTGGTACTCGGGAAACCCCTTGGCATCACCATCTTCTCCTGGCTTGCCGTCAAGCTCGGATGGGCCTCCTTGCCAGAAGGAGTAAAATGGCCCCACATTGCCGGAGCGGGATTCCTTGGCGGAATCGGATTCACCATGTCGCTATTCATAACCGGTCTGGCATTCTCTGACGCCGAGCATGTTTTGATGGGGAAGGCTGGCATCCTGGCGGCGTCCTTCATCGCGGCGATCACGGGCTTTGTGCTACTCAAACGGGCAGTCCGAACCTAGCCGGTGGGCCATCGAACCCGCGGGCTCCGTCACACGGCCGCCACTTCGCCTTCCTCCTCTTTGCCTGCCTCTTGATCACCGTTTTCCTGATCTATCCCTGACTGCCGACTGGAAAACTTGGCTCGATTTCTTCGCCGAAACGGTCATCGTCACAGCCACCCAGGCGATCGAGACGGCGCCGCAGCTTCTTGGCCTGTTACACCCAAATAGCCTAGCTGGTTGGGCGTAGTACTCCCGCCGGCCGTGTTTGGCGAGTCGTTGCTGCCGCCAATTCCTAACCGAACGGTATCGCCGTCCCGCCCAAGATCGACCGTCTGGCCTCGCCCACTCCGTTGTTCGACAAAGACCCGTACCCGTTCGTGATCGGCAACAGCAGCGCCTCTCCACTGTCCTCCGCCCTGACATGCGCCGGCTGCAACCGGCCATTGCACTCCGCCACTCCGTCGCTCAGCCCACTGCCTGTGCCCTCTCTGTCAAACCCGAGACACAACCACGCACATGTTGATCCCTATTGAGTGCCAGCCCGTTGCGCGGCATGAGCTCTCAAACGCCGTCATGCGTCACCCTCATCTCGGGCCGGAGCCCGCTCAGCTCCCTCCTGGCCGCCTGGTCGGCAGTTTGCCAAAAGAAGTCCGCGCAATCAACAGAACAAAAGGGCAGTTGTGTTACAAGCCAAATAACATCCAAGTTTCCGGGGCTTCGTCTTCACCAGCCGAAGCTACCCGGGCCGCCTTTGAAGGGGCCGGCGATATCGGAAGTGATCCAGCCTCCGTAGAAATCCCCCTCCTGCGCCTGCACTCTTTCGTCTCCGACGTAGCAGGCGTCAACCCGGCTGGCGTAGAACGCAAGATGATCACGCAGAACGCCGAAAGCCGGGCTGGGATTGGGATAGCTCCAGGCGGCGTCCTCTGACTGGCGCCCGCCGGTCTGGATTGTCCAGTATTCGGCGGCGCCCTTGAACTCGCAATAGGAGCGATGCCGGGACCTCTGCAGCAGGTTCATCCGAACATCAACTATCGGAATGTAATAGACCGGAGGATGACTGGTCTCGAGAACGCGAAACGCTGAATTTGTATCCGCAATAATGATTCCGTCGAACTCAACACGAATCCTGCGAAGGACGGGTTCGATTCGCGGTGGACGCGGGTAATCCCACACGGACTCCTGCCCCGGCCTCGGTTTTACTCGGCGCACGCTGCGCCTCCGGCTGGCCTGGCAGATCGCATTTCGCTACGCCGCATAGGCATCGAATCAATGCGGGCGTGGAATTCCGATGGCTCTAACGGATCGGACGCACGCATTTTCTCGCCGCCATCCTTGCCAATCAAGAGCACGGTGAAATCGCCGGCGCTGACATTGTAGCGGCGGCGCAGGGTACGAACATCTTCGATCTGCATCTTCTCCCCTTGCGGCCCGAGTCCTGTCTGCAGACCAACCCTCACCAGCGCCATATGTCGTTCTGAAAACCCGCGGGAATCTTCCCGCAGCATGGCGGTCTGTCTACTCATGTCCTCGGACTCCATGTCCGGGGCGAATACAACAACGACGCGGTTCTGCCAGCGGAGCGAGTCAAGATCGAAGCCGGCCAATAGCATCACCGGCGCGAGGAAAAGGAACGCAATGGCCATCATAACTTTTAAATGTCTCTCGCGCCCATCAGAAGCAGTAATTCGGTTCTCGGCGTCCAGCAAGTCCGGCCCTCGCCCGTTCGGCGAACAATTTCCACCCGATGGCAAAGCCTCGGCGTTTGACAGTATAGGACTTCCGTCCTGAGGAGTGAATAAATGCCGACTCTCTCACCGGCCGAGTATGGCCTCGTGACCAACGTCATGTCCCTTTGCATCGCGGCCATGTTCGCTGGGGCGCTGTTCTTGTTCTTCTCGCGCTCACAGGTTGCTCCGGCGTATCGTCCCGCGCTGCTGATTTCGGCGCTGGTACCTACCATCGCCTGCTACCACTACTTCCGCATCTACGAAAGCTTCGTCAAGGCTTTCGAATTGAGCGGAAACAGCTACGTCCCGTCCGGTCTTCCGTTCAATGACGCCTACCGGTACGCGGACTGGCTGTTGACCGTGCCGCTGCTGCTGGTGGAGCTCGTGGCTGTACTTGGTCTGCACAAGGCCCTGGCGCGCAGCCTTACGATGCGGCTATCGGGCGCCGCGCTGCTCATGATCGCCCTCGGCTACCCGGGTGAGGTTGCAAGCTCGGCCGGAGCTAAGTGGCTGTGGTGGGGTCTGGCGATGATTCCGTTCGCGTACATCCTGTATGTGCTCTTTACGGAATTCTCGAAGGCGTACGCTGACCAAAGCTCAGAGGTCCGATCCCTGGTCGGAAAGGCCCGTGGTCTGATTCTGATCACCTGGAGCTTCTACCCGATTGCGTTTCTGGCTCCCATACTGGGTCTGTCGGGCGGGAGCGGCGAGGTAGCGCTGCAGGTCGGCTACACGATCGCGGACATCACGGCCAAGGTCGGACTCGGGATTTACATCTATCAGATTGCCGTTGCCAAGACCAACGTCGAGTTTGCGGCTCTGCGGAATTCCGAACCGGCGCTCGCTGCTGGCGACTAACCCACTTCCATGTGGCAAGTAGCTCAATCGATGGACGAGTTGAACCACAACTCAGCCGTGCCGGGAGGCGCTTCGGCATCTTTGAAAGCGCCTCCCGGCGCATGTCAACGCTCGTCATTCCTGCAAACGGCAGGCTGGAGCGGGCTGGCGGTTCTTGTCGCCACTGCACTTTTCGCTCTGGCCTCTCCTTTGGCGAGCAGCGACTGGGTCCAGTGGAGTCCGTGGCTGGCCGGCATTGTTCTCTTCGGCCTGCCCCACGGCGCACGGGATCTCTTTCTCTGGCTTCGGCTTAAACCCGGGGCGAGCCGCGCGAAATTCGTCCTTACGTACGTCTTGGTAGCAGCAGCAGTACTAATAATCTGGCGTCTTAGTCCCGCCGTCGCTCTCCTCGGCTTCCTGTTGGCTTCCGGCGTTCATTTCGGCGCAAGCGACCTTGCGTGGAGCAATCTTCGAATCGGTTTGGCGTCTTTCCCGATGATTTACTCGATAGTACATTTCGCCGTTCGCAGCCTCATCCCGCTGGCGATCTCTGCGGCAAGGTGGCCGGACGAGCTGTCGAGCGTCGCTTTTCAGCTCCTTGGCGGCGCCGGATCCGGGACCCTGGGAGATCCGGTGAATTCGTCGGCGCCCTCGATGCTGCTCGCCCTGACGGGCTTCTTTCTTATACCGAGTTTGCTATGCGCCCCGTTTGCCGCCGCCGCTCGTCATCCCGCCGCCCGCGGCGTGGCGTTTGATCAGTTGGAAAACATGGCGTTGGTTACTCTTTTTTGGGTGACGCCCCCCGTGCTGGCGATCGGAGCGTATTTCGTTTTCTGGCATTCCCAACGCCACGTGGCGCGCCTTGCGAGCCTGGAATTCCCGGAAGCGAAAGACTATGTCTCCGCTGTCTGGCGGTTTCACCGGGCAGCTGCACCGATCACCCTGGCGGCCATTGTTGGCATGGGGGCGCTAACGATTCTTCTCGCTCGGGTTCCCGCGGCGCTGGAGACCGGCGGCGGCGTCCTGCTCATTCTTCTCAGCGCTCTCACCATGCCGCATCTTTGGGTCATCGCGAATCTCGATTGCAAGGTGATCTTCCGATAACTTATGGACTGCCCGATCCCCACAACGCTCTACCGGCCCGGCGGAATTCGCGCGGCTGAACAGAACCGGAGATACGCCTACATGATTGCCGGCGCGGGATGCGCTGGCCTCAGTCTGGCTTGGTATCTTGTGAAGCTCGGAGTGGAAGAGCCGATCTTGCTCGTCGACGGGCGCAGCGCATATCGAAACGACCGGACTTGGTGTTTCTGGGACGCCGAGCCCACCCCATTCCAAGGGCTCGCCGAACACGCGTGGCATAGCTGGGACGTAATCAGTCCGGCCGGAAGCCGGATCCGGCAAACCTCGTCTAGCTATTCCTACCTCCGAATCCCGGCGATCTCATTCTATGAAAACGTCCTCCGGGAACTCGGCCGCCACGAAAATGTAGCCCTTTCACTCAACAACCCGATTGCGGGAATGCGCAAGTCGGGTGGCGATGTTTGTCTCTCTACTGGCCACGGTCAGTTTCGTGGTGCGGGACTGATCGACAGCGCCGGAGTGACTTCGCGCCGCCAGTCCAAGCCGGCCATCCCGTCGCGTCTGAACCTTTTGCAGCACTTCCACGGGCTGACAATCGAAACGAAGTCCGCGGTCTTCGACACCCGCGCCGCAACGCTTATGGACTTCCGGACGCCACAATCAGACGGGCTCCACTTCTTCTATGTCCTGCCCTTCACCCCGGCTCGGGCCCTCATTGAGAACACCTACTTCTTCCCCTGTCAGGTGACCGTCCGGCGTTTCGAGGAAGAAACCCGGGCGTACCTCGAAGCGCACTTCGGACTGCGGCCGTCGGACTATCGAGTGATCTCTCGAGAATCCGGGGCGATCCCGCTGCGGCCTCCAGTGCCCCACCGGCAGCATTCCGGCGCGGAACACCGCATCGGACTCTGCGGCGGGGCGGCGCGCCCGTCGAGCGGATACGCGTTCCTCCGCATCCAACGCCAGTGCCGGACGTTAGCGGAGGCCTTGATAGGGCAGAGGACTCCACCGCATAGGTCAGCGCATAAATATGACTTCCTCGACACGGTTTTCCTCGAGGCCCTGGCTGGCGATCCCCAAAACGCTTACACGATCTTTCTCGATCTCTTCGCGAAGACCGGCCCTGACGACACCGTCCGGTTTCTCTCGGACGTGAGCGGCCTGCGCAACGATCTTGCGGTAGTCAAGTCGCTGCCCCTTATGCGCTTCGCTCTCTCCGCCCTCCGTTCCGCGCCCGTCTGGCTCCGTCACCTGCGGGATTCGCACGGGTAACGGCATCCGGCCATGCGGCTTCGAGGCTTCAAAAAACGCTTGCCCGCGAAGACGTGCGCAGTGTGCGGACGCCCTTTCTCCTGGAGGAAAAAGTGGGCCAAGACCTGGGACGAAGTGCGATACTGTGGTAGGCGCTGCCGGAGCGCCAAGGCCAAACCGCGCAAAGCAAGCCGGGCATGAAGACCCAAGTCGCAATCGTAGGAGCAGGAATCTCCGGCCTCTGCTGCGCGCGCGAACTCATCGAAAAGGAAGTGGAGTGCCTGGTATTGGAGGCTTCCGGCGAGGTAGGCGGGCGCGTCCGGACCAGCGTGAACGACGGATTCCAGTTGGACCACGGGTTCCAGGTCTTGCTCACCGCTTACCCTGAAGCGCGGCGCGTGCTGGACTACCGGCAGTTGCGGCTACGCTCCTTCCATCCCGGTGCGCTGGTCAGGCATGGCGGCCGGTTCCACCGCCTTGCCGACCCGTTCCGCCGCCCTTTCGAGGCCCTGGGCGGGATCTTCTCGCCGGTGGGGACACTCGCCGACAAGCTGCGGGTGGGCCGTCTGAGGACAAGATTGCTGCGGAATCGTGACGAGCGGATAAGAGAACCCGAAACAACAACCCTCGAAGCGTTGCGCCAGGAGGGATTCAGCCTCTCCATCATCGAGCGCTTCTTCCGCCCATTCCTCGGCGGCGTCTTCCTTGACCGGGATCTCGAAACAGCGAGTTCCTTTTTCGAGTTCGTGTTTCGAATGTTCTCTTCCGGGGACATTGCGGTCCCTGCCGCCGGCATGGGAGCCATCCCTGCTCGGATTGCGTCCCATCTGCCTGCGGGCTGCGTTCGCACTCATTGCCGGGTCACGCGCCTGGGCCAAGGGTCATTGGCTCTGGAATCCGGCGAAACAGTCCAGGCGGAGCGGATTGTGCTCGCCACTGAGGGCGTTGAAAAAAGCCGGCTCCTCGGAATTGATTCGCAAAGGGGATGGAGGTCAACCGCCTGCCTTTACTTCAGTAGCCCGGTTGCTCCTGTGGACGGACCATGGCTGGTCCTCAATGGTGAGCGGGAGGGGCCGGCGAATAGTCTCACCGTCATGACAGAGGTTGCGCCGGAATACAGCCAAACCGGTGACGCTTTGATTTCCGTGTCGGTGGTCGGCAAGCCCGCGGCGAACGAAGAACAGTTAACAGGAGCGGTCCTGAAACAGATGGCCGGCTGGTTCGGAGAGCAGACGAAGTCGTGGCGGCCGCTCGAGACCTTCCGGATCGCTCGAGCGCTGCCCGCATATCCGCCGGGATTTCGTGCGACCGAGGAGGGCTGCCCGCCCTCGCTGGTTCTGTGCGGAGACGACCTGGAAACTCCGTCTCTTCAAGGAGCCATGGTATCGGGCAGAAAGGCCGCTCAGCGCGTCCTGGCATTCAGTTAGGGGTAACGACAACCGGGAGCCTTTAGACAACATGACGGAGACAACTACCGGGCCCGCCACCGCCGCTCCGCCCAACCGGCGATTCCGCCCGGGAGCGGCGGCAATCCCGTCCCCCCCCACAGCTCTTGGAACCTGCTACTTTCGGTCAGGTTTGCCGCTTCGCGTCAGCCTGGATGAGAATCTCAAACGTTATGGCTCCCATTCGGCCTCTTGACATCCTGTACATCGGCGTCCTTCCTCCCCATCAAGGAGGCTCCGCCGTTTCAATTAGCCAGCTTCTTCTCGGAATAGTGAAATCCGGGCATACCATCCGGGCGATCGCCGCAATCCGCGAGGACGCCCTCAAGCAAGGCGATTGGTTTGCGGCCGAACATCCCGCTCTTTCTTTACGGCGCTATGCGATTCCCTTCGATCACACGGCCACCTGGACCCCTCTGCCCCCGGAGGTTGACCAACACGAATGTGATTCGATCCGCACGCTATTTCGGGAAGCGATCGCCGAACGCCGGCCGGATGTTGTCTTCCTCGGGCGCGAAGCCTCCTCCATCCACGCCATGCCCGCGGCCCGGGAGTTCGGTCTGCCCGTCGTGATCCGCATAACAGGCGGAGTCGAGGGCATCCGGCGGGGTCTCTGTCCGAAACCCCGGGCGAAAGTTCTCTTGGAAGCAATGAAGCAGGCCACCTTGCTCTGCCCGCAAGCCGAACACATGGCCGCCACGCTGCGGAGCCTCGGCCTCACACGAATCAAGACAATTCCCAATCTGGTCGACATGGACCTCTTCGCGCCCCGGAAGACAGATGGGCGCCTGCGGCGGCAGCTAGCCATCGGCGACAAACACCTCGTGGTCTTGCACATGTCCAACATGAAGGAGATGAAACGGCCGGACGACATAGTCCGGGCGGCCCCGCAAATCCTGGCCGAGCAGCCCGACACCACATTCGTCATCGCCGGCAATGGGCCGGCGCGAGATAAGACGGAAACCATCTGCCGGGAAAAAGGGCTGTCCCGCCACTTCCGGTTCGTCGACTGGGTGCCCTATGACGCTGTTCCGGAATTCCTGAACTCCGCGGACATCGTCGTGATGACGTCCGAGTTCGAACATCAGGCCCGTATGTACCTCGAATCGCAAGCCTGTGGCCGCCTTCTGGTCTCGAGCGACGTTCCCGGCGCGCGCGAAGTCATGGAAGACGGAAAGACATGTCTCCTGTTTCGTATGGGTGACACAGACGACCTCGCCCGGAAGATACTCCGCGCTGCGTCCGATCCTCCACTCCGCGCCAGAATCGGACGCCAGGCTCGCGAGCAGGTCAGAAGACACGATATCACCCAAGTGGTCTCCTCCTACATTTCCGCCCTGTACGGCGTCGTCAATCCTCCGTCTTCAGTGGAAGAATCGTATAGCCGTCCATCGGAAACGCCGGCGGAAGAAGCGGAAAATACTGATTAGCTCAATACAATCTATGAGATCCAGACGCCCGCGAGTACTAATACTACCATTTCACTCATCCCCATCTTCTTGTCTTGATTCGGATTCCACAAACCTGTTACCCTTGTTTCCGCACGTGGGCGCCAACAGGAGCTGCAAATGAACCGCCCGCTCGATATCCTCTATCTCGGCCTCCTTCCTCCCCAACACGGAGGTGGAAATATTTCCGCCAGCCAGATCTTGACCCGCATGGCGAAACTGGGTCATCGGATCCGGTCCATCGCCCGCATTCGTGAGAGTGATCTCAACGGTGGAGATCAGTTCGCAACCGGGCATCCCGAACTATCTATCCGGCGATATCGGCTTCCTTCTACTCAGAAGGAGATCTGGGTACCCGCCCCACCCGAAGTCCAGCGCCTCGAATCCGAGCAGATTCATGCGCTGCTCGAAGCCGCCATCGAGGAACGCCGGCCGGACCTGCTTTTCCTCGGACGCGAAAACTACTGCACCCATGCGGTTCCCGTCGCTAGTCAGCACGGGCTGCCAACGATACTCAGAGTCGCCGGAAGCCTCCTTGGGGCGATTCGCAAAGGATGGTACCCCGACCCCTTGGCGCGAGCGCTCATCGAGCACATGAAACAGATCAGCCTGGTCTGCCCGCAAGCCGAACACATGGCCGCGGCGCTGCGAGACCTCGGCCTGACGCGGATCAGGACAATTCCCAACCTGGTCGACATGGAGCGTTTCGCCCCCTGTGAAACAAACGGCGCCGTGCGCCGTCAGCTATCGATCGGCCACAGCCACATAATGGTTCTGCACATGTCCAATATGAAGAGCATGAAGCGGCCCGATGACATCGTCCGGGCGGCGCCGGCGGTGCTGGCCGAACAACCCCGCACCACCTTCGTCATCATCGGCAACGGCCCGGCCCGCGATACGGCCGAAGATCTCTGCCGGCGGATGGAATTGTCGCCCCACTTCCGGTTTGTCGACTGGGTGGCGTACGAGACGGTTCCGGATTATCTCAACTCGGCCGACATCATCGTCATGGCATCCGAATTCGAGCATCAGGCCCGCATCTATCTCGAGACCCAGTCCTGTGGCCGGGTTTTGGTCTCTAGTGATGTCCCCGGCGCGCGCGAAGTTGTCGAGGACGGTGAGACGGGCCTTCTCTTCCGTATGGGTGACGCCAATGACCTCGCAAGGAAAATACTGTTGGCCGCCTCTGACGCCCCGCTGCGAGCGAGAATAGGCCGCCAGGCCCGCGAGCGGGTAATGAAGCACGACATCAACAAAGTCGTGCAAACCTACATCTCGACCATGTACGATATTGTCAATACTCTGATTTCAGCGAGGGATACTGAAAACATTCCGTTGAGTACTTAGGGCTCCAAGGACTGTATTGCGAATGTTCCACTCAGCTACCGCCCGCCGCCGTCTGTTCTTCACCCTCGACCGCATGAGGGGCGGAGAGATTTCAGCGCATTTGGCTGATCTCGCCAACAGCGCCGCGAATCCCGCCAACGCCGGGAAGAAATCCCGGCAACAACTGAAAGAGTTCCTCTCTCACTCCACTGAAACCACATCCTTCTATCGCGAATACAAAAACGCGCAAGACCTGAGTGAGTTCCCGGTCGTTCCCAAACAACTCATCAAGGAGCGCTACGATGATTTCCTCTCTTCCGCCTATAACCGGAAATCACTCTTGCCAAGAAGAACGAGCGGCTCCTACGGAACCCCCTTTACCTTCTGGGTAACGCCCTCCAAACGCGCGCGCCAGTTGGCCGAGATCATCCACTTCAGCCACCGGGCCGGCTTCGAGATCGGCATGAGACACGCCTACACCCTCGTGGAAAAGAAACCATGGTGGAAGCGGTTCATGCAAAACGAGATCACCCTGGACCCAACGTATCTCTCGCCGGAACGACTGGAGTCCCATCGGAAGGAGATTCTGAGGCAGCGGATCGAGTTTCTGATCGGCTACCCGTCCGTCATTGCACCAATCGCCGAAACTTGCGCGGCGCACGGGGACAATCCTGCATCCTTCTGCCTCCAGGGAGTTATCTGTATCGCCGAACCGTTGCACGAGGACGTACGGGCGCGAATCAAGGAAGTTTTCGGGTGCGATGTGCTCAGCCGTTATGCCACCCTCGAACTTGGAGTCCTCGCTCAACAGCTTCGCGGAGAACGCTCTTTCGTCGCCAACACGGCGACGTTTCACATCGAGGTGCTGGCGCTCAATCGGGATGCGCCGGCCCCGCACGGCGAACTCGGCCGGATCGTCGTCACCGACCTGTATTCCCACGCCATGCCCCTCATTCGCTACGATACGGGAGATCTTGGCGTTGCCTCCAGCGCCAACGGCGTCCTCACGCTCGCCAGGGTGGAAGGCAGACAGGTCGAAGCCGTTTTCTCAACCGCCGGCGTCCGCGTATCTCCCATGTCGATCATCAACGAAACCGAGGGTAACATAGCGGGCGTTGTCCAGTACCAGTTCATCCAGAAGAGTGCGAAGCAGTACCTGCTTCGGCTCGTCACCCTGCCGGAGTTTCCCGGACCCGGTACGATCGAAAAGCGGCTGCAATCGATTCTCGGAGAGGATGCGGAGATTCTCTTCGAATTCCCCTCCTCCATCCCCCCGCTTCCGTCCGGAAAGCGGCCCTACATTATGAGCCAGTGGACCCCGCCGCCAGCCTCCCAGCAATTCACGCCACAGCCCGATGTTGGACGATGAAGAAGCAGCTTGAAGGCTGGTTCCTTGGCACTTCGCTGCGCGCCCGGCTCGCCCAAGGAGCCGTTGGATCGCTCTTCCTTAAAGGTATCGCCGCCGGCCTGGGATTCCTGACCAGCGTGATTCTGGCCCGGCTGATGGGCCCCGCGGGTTACGGCGCATACGCCTATGCAATCGCGGTGGTCGGAGTGCTCGTGGTCGCAGCCAGGCTGGGCCTCGGGCAGGTTGCCGTGCGCAACATGGCGGCCTACCGCGCCCTCCAGGATTGGGGAAGGATGCGGGGCCTTCTCCACTTTGCGCTCGGCGCGGTCCTCGTTGCCTCGGTCTGTCTGGCGCTGGCAGCAGGTGCGGCAAGCTGGTGGATCGGAAAACCGGAATACCTCCTGACACTCTGGCTGGCCCTTCTTTTATTGCCGCTGGAAGCGCTCATGGCCATCATAATGTCCACCCTCCGGGGGCTGCGGCAGGTCCTGTTGTCTCAGATTCCGGAGGCGCTCGTGCGGTCCACTCTGTTTCTCGCCGCCATAGCGCTCGCCAGTTGGGTCTTGCGCGGGCTCGAAGCGCCGTGGGCCATGGCCGTGCGAGTAGCTGTCACCGCCGTTACTCTGCTCGTCGCTGGAGCGATGCTGTGGAAGTTCCTGCCGGCTCCGGCAAAATCCGCCCCGCCCGTCTGGGAGGCCAGGACATGGATCCGGATTGCTCTGCCCATGCTCTTCGTCGGCGAAATGTCGGTCGTCAACCATCAAACTGACTTGGTTCTCATTGGCGCGTTTCTGGGCGCCGAATCCGTTGGACTGTACCGGCCCGTTTGTTCGGTCGTCGCGCTTGTTGGATTCGGCCTCGGGGCCGTAAACATGCCCCTCGGGCCCACCATCTCGGGCCTGTTTGCGAAGGGCGAATACGCCAGGCTACAGCGCGTGATCACCGGCGCGGCCCGGGCTACGGCGGCGTACGCGCTCCCCGTCACCATCGGACTCATCGTGGCCCGCAAGTGGGTGCTTCTCATCTACGGTCCCGAATTCGTGCCCGGCGCCACTGCCTTGGCTATCCTCAGCGTGGGTCACCTCTTGACTGCCGCCATCGGTCCGGTGGGCTCACTTCTGACCATGACCGGCTTTGAACGCGACGCGGCAAAGAGTGTCACCGTGGGAGCGGTAATCAACGTCGGCCTGAACCTTTTGCTGATACCGAGGTTTGGTATCGAAGGCGCCGCCGTTGCCACCTCCGTAAGCCTCGTTGCTTGGAGAACGAGTTCGGCGATTCTCGTCTGGAGAAGATTGGGCCTGCGCCCGACAGTGTTTGGGGGCGCTCCTCGAACCCAGCCCAAGGACACACAGCCCAAGGACACCCAGCCCAAGGACACACAGTGAGATGCTCGGATCCCAGGCCGGTCTACCCGGATTCCGCCGGCGGCCGAACCGCGACCCCCGGGCGGCCGGCCGCATGCAAGAATAACTGCCATCGGTCCTCGAAGGAGATTGAGGCACATGTTTTCTCAGATTAGCGGCTTGGCCCGGTTGTCTTTCCGCGTGCCAGGCTTACTCAAGAAGTTAGTCACCCCCGAAGAAGCCCAGCGGTCGATCGAGGAAGGCATGAAGATTCGCTCGGAAAGATTCCTCGCCCATATCGAACGAAACGTCTATCAGAACCCGATAAGCGCGCACCGCAAGCTCCTCGATGCCGCTGGCTGCGAGTTCGCCGACGTCAAACAGCTTGTCTCCAGAGAAGGGATTGAGGAAGCGCTTCGCATTCTCGCCGATTCCGGAGTCTACGTGAGTTTCGAGGAATACAAGGGCCGGCAGCCCGCCGTTCGCGGATCTCAGAGCCTTCAGCTCACCGGCGAGGGCTTCCGCAACCCGCGGAACACGGATCACCTTACCTCAACATCCGGCGGCAGCCGCGGCCGGCCGGTGAGAATCGGCATTGATGTGAACAACATCTCGCAAATGACTCCGTACTGGGTTGTGTTCTTCGCCGAAAACGGCTGCCTCGGCTCCCCGCTAATTCTTTGGACCCCCGGTCACGCCGGAGTCGTCGCCCGTCAACTGTCCTGCGCCAAGGGCGGCCAGCGCATGACTCATTGGTTTGTCGCCGAAAGAATGACGCGGCTGCGGAACCGCTGGTACGCTGCCGCCGTGCATTCGGTGGTGGGGAAGATTGCTGGCTTCCCCCCGCCGGAATACGTTCCCTACAATCAGCCCGAGCGTATCTTGGACCGTTTGGCCCCGTTGTTGGCCGCTGGACAGACACCCTGCATGAACACCGCTCCCAGCGCCGCGGTGAAGCTCTCCGTGGCCGCCCAAACGCGGGCGATCAGCCTCTCCGGGCTCACCTTCCTGCTCGGCGCAGAACCGCTCACCCCGGCTCGCCGCGTCCTGATCGAGGAATCCGGGGCCAAGGCGGTGATGCTCTACGGTTCCACCGAGGCCCCCTGGGTCGGAGGCCAGTGCCAAAACCCGGAATATGCGGACGAAATCCACGTCTTGTCGGACCGCTACGCGATTATCCCCGCCCGCCGCGCGAAACCCGCCCCCGCCGCCGGCGCCGAGACGCTTCTCATAACCTCGCTCCTCCCGACCAGTTCGACAATCCTCCTGAACACCGACATTGGAGACCGGGCGTTTCTCTATACCCGCGATTGCGGCTGCCTCTACGCCCGCCTCGGCTCCCGCCTCTGCCTCCATACGATTCGCAGCTCCGACAAGGTCACTTCCTACGGCGTCACCTTCCAGGTGGCCGATTTCTACAAGGTCGTGGAAGAGGTGCTTCCCCACCGCTTTGGTGGTGGCGCCGGCGACTACCAGTTGGTCGAAACCGAAAATGAAGGCGGATTCCAGCACTACACAATACTGGTAAACCCCGAATTGCCCGGCATCGACGAGACAACCTTGCGGTCAGCCTTCCTCACCGAGACGGCCAAGCTCAGAAACGCCTACGGCATGATGGTCTTACTCTGGGAAAAGGAAAACGCCGTCAGCGTGCGCCGCGGACAACCGATTGCCAGCCCCCGGGGAAAAGTCTTCCCCTTCTACCGGATCGCAGGACCATTCCCCCCCTAGCAGACACCCAGGACACCCAGGGACTGGCTTCAGTGTCCCAAGAGCTC